>NZ_JBEXFG010000011.1:0-155062 GCF_040606675.1 Streptomyces sp. NPDC005393
CCGAACGCTGCATCAACAAGATCAAGGAATGGCGCGGGCTCGCCACCCGCTACGACAAGACCCCGGCCAGCTACCTGGCCGGACTCCACTTACGCCGAGCCGTCATCTGGCTCCGCAGCCTCCAGCCCGTCTAAAGATCTGAACTCGGCACACGCCCTAGGCCTGTCCGGCGGACCTACGCCGGCACCGGCCAGCAGGTGCGACCAAGGGGGTTTGGTCGTTCCGGCGCCAGGCCACGGCAACTCGTGTGCGGGCGGCGTCGGGCTCGATTCCGCGGAGGGCGATGTCCTTGAGGCGGATGCGTCGGATGCTCGCCGGGGCCAGGGAGACCCCGAGGCCGGCCTCCACCACCAGGGCGCACACGGTCTGCCGTTCCACCGCGTGCCAGGCCCCTGGAGCATGAAGTCGGCTGCGGCCGTCATGCCGTTCGGTTCCCGTGGTCAAGACCGCGCCGTAGCTTTTGAGCCCCGGCGCAGTTCACCGTGGTCCGCCTCGGCGTCGGCCGCCACCGGCCACGCCGTTTTCGGCCACCATCCCAGGGCTCTCCGGGCCGGTACATTCCTCCGTCGGCACCGCACCCGCGGCCTCCGTCGATACCACCTCGGTCGCCGGACCCCGTTCTAGCCGGCCTCCTTCCCAGGCCATGCCGCAACGGCATGGCCGCACCGACTCCCTGTCCACGCCCCGCAGCGTACCGGGGCCGCACACCGACCGGCCCGGTACGCCATCGGCCCACCCATGGGCATCCGCCGAAGGAGTTCACTTGAGATCATCCGCCCGCAGACCCGCCGCGATCGGCGTCTTCATAGCCGGCGCCGCCATGCTCGCCGTCGCCATGCCGACCGGCACGGCCGCGGCCCACCCCGTCGGCCAGCGGAACCCCGCCACCGCCCACCCCCGGGCCGGGGCTCTGGCCGCCAAGCTCTCCCCCGCGCAGCAGGCCAAGCTCGTGGAAGCCGCCAAGGCGGGAACCGGCACCACCGCCCGGGAGCTCCACCTCGGCGCGCGGGAGCGGCTGGTGGTGAAGTCGGTGGCCAAGGACGCCGACGGTACGGTCCACACCCGCTACGAGCGCACCTACGACGGCCTGCCGGTCCTCGGTGGCGACCTCGTGGTCCACCGGAGCACGAGCGATGCCCTGAAGGGAGTCACCAAGGCGACCAGCAAGTCGATCGCGGTGGCGACCACGACGCCCACCGGGTCCGCGTCCGCCGCGAAGAAGTCCGCCCTCGCCCGGGCCGAGGCCAAGGGTGCAGAGGACCCCAAGGTGACCACGGAACGGAAGGTGATCTGGGCTGCTTCCGGTCAGCCGAAGCTCGCCTGGGAGACGGTCGTCGGCGGCCTGCAGGACGACGGCACGCCGAACGCGCTGCATGTCATCACCGACGCCCGCACCGGCGCCAAGCTCTTCGACTACCAGGACATCGAGTCCGGCACCGGCACCGGCCAGTACAACGGGTCCGTATCCCTCGGCACGACGGCGTCGGGATCCAGCTACACGCTGACCGACGGCACCCGCGGCGGCCACAAGACCTACGACCTCAACCAGGGCACGTCCGGGACCGGCTCGCTGTTCACCGACGCCGACGACGTCTGGGGCAACGGCTCCCAGTCCAACCGGCAGACCGCCGCTGTGGACGCGGCGTTCGGCGCCCAGGTCACCTGGGACTACTACAAAAACGTGCACGGCCGCACCGGCATCCGGGGCGACGGCGTCGGGGCCTACTCCCGCGTCCACTACGGCAACAACTATGCGAACGCCTTCTGGGACGACTCCTGCTTCTGCATGACCTATGGCGACGGCTCCGGCAACGCCCAGCCGCTGACCTCCCTCGATGTCGCCGCACACGAGATGACCCACGGCGTCACCTCCAACACCGCCGGCCTGAACTACAGCGGTGAGTCCGGCGGCCTCAACGAGGCCACCTCGGACATCTTCGGCTCCGCCGTCGAGTGGAACGTGAACTCCGCGGCCGACCCCGGCGATTACCTGATCGGCGAGAAGATCAACATCAACGGCAACGGCACCCCGCTGCGCTACATGGACAAGCCCAGCAAGGACGGCGGGTCCAAGGACTCCTGGTACTCGGGCATCGGCGGCATCGACGTCCACTACTCCTCCGGCCCGGCCAACCACTGGTTCTACCTGGCCTCCGAGGGAAGCGGCGCCAAGGTGGTGAACGGCGTCAGCTACAACAGCCCGACCTCCGACGGCCTGGCCGTGACGGCCATCGGCCGGGACGCCGCCGCCAAGATCTGGTACCGCGCGCTCAGCACGTACATGACCTCCACCACCAACTACGCCGGTGCCCGCAGCGCCACACTGTCCGCGGCCGCGGACCTGTACGGCAGCGGCAGCGCCACGTACAACAACACCGCCAACGCCTGGGCGGCCGTCAATGTCGGCAGCCGCGTCGGCGGTGGCGGCGGCGGCTGCACCGCTCAGCAACTGCTCGCCAACCCGGGCTTCGAGTCCGGTTCCGGGTCGTGGACGGCGACCTCCGGTGTCATCACCAGCGACAGCGGCCAGCCGGCGCACTCGGGTTCCTGGAAGGCCTGGCTGGACGGCTACGGCACCACCCACACGGACACGCTGTCCCAGTCGGTGACGGTACCCTCCGGCTGCAAGGCGACCCTGTCGTTCTGGCTGCACACCGGCACCCAGGAATCCGGCTCCACGGCGTACGACACGCTCAAGGTGCAGGTGGGCAGCTCCACGCTGGCGACCTACTCCAACGCGAACGCCGCCACCGGCTATGTGCAGAAGACCTTCGACCTCTCGTCCTACGCCGGGCAGACCATCACCCTGAAGTTCACCGGCACCGAGGACAGCAGCCTCGCCACCGACTTCGTCATCGACGACACGGCGATCAACATCAGCTGACCACGGGAACCCAACCGCACACCTGACCGCACCGCGGGCCGCTTCTCCGAGTGGACCGCGGTGCGGCCGTCGGCCGGGAAGGCGCCGCTCCCTCAACCGTACTCGCGTCCGCCCCGAGGTGTGTGGAGTGTTTTCAGCGCGGAGCGGGCGGCGTTGTGGCCGCCCATGCCGTGTGCCCCTGCTCCGGGCGGGGTGGCGGCGGAGCAGATGTGGACACCGGGGATGCCGGTCGCATAGGGGTTGGCAGCAGTGCGGGGCCGCAGGGCGACTTGCAGGGGGGTGTTGGCGCCGGTGATGATGTCGCCGCCGACGTAGTTGGGGTTGTAGGCGGCCATTTCAGTGGTGGTGCGGACCCGCTGCGCCAGGACACGGTCGCGGAAGCCGGGCGCAAAGCGTTCGATCTGGGCCAGCAGGGGCCCGGTGGCGTCGCCGGTGTAGCCGTGGGGGACGTGTGCGTAGGCCCAGACGGGGTGGGTGTCGCCGTTGGACCGGGAGGGGTCGGCGAGGTACTGCTGCGCGACCAGCACGAAGGGCCGTTCGGGCATCCGGCCGCTGTGGACGGCCCGCTCTGCGGCAGCTATCTCCTCCAGGGTGCCGCCCAGATGCACGGTTCCCGCTGCGCGGCAGGCTACGTTGCGCCAGGGGATGCCACCTTCCACGGCGAGATCGACCTTGAAGGCGCCCGGGCCGTAGCGCCAGCGCCGGTAGGCGCGCGCGACGCGCGAGGGCAGTTGGTCCCCGGCGATCTCGACGACGCCGGTGGGCGACAGGTCGAGCATGACCAGGTCGCTCGGAGGCAGCTGCCGCAGCGAGGTGACGTGGATACCGGTTTCGATCTTCCCGCCGTGGGCGGTGAGTACGGCGGCAAGGGCGTCGGTGATGGCGCGGGAGCCGCCTTGCGCGACGGGCCAGCCATAGCGGTGGCCGGCGGCGATCATCATGGCTCCCACGGCGGTGGTGGTGGGGCGGGTCAGCGGGTAGAGGGCGTGTGCGGCGATTCCGCCGAAGAGTGCTCGGGCTTCGTCGGTGCTCCAGCGGCGCGCGGTCACCGTGGCGGGCAGCAAGGCGTTGAGGCCGAACCTGGCCAGAGTGAGCGGATGGCGGGGCAGGTGCGCGACGGGCTGGAAGAGCTCCTGCGTCAGAGCGTCGATCCGCGCCGTCAGGGGTCCGAAGAAGCGCCGCCACCCGGCGCCGTCGGCGCCGAGTCCCACCGCGGTGTCCTCGATGGCGGTGTGCAGCACCGCGGCGGTTCCTGAGTCGAGGGGGTGCGCCACGTCGATGTCGGGGCGCAGCCAGCGCAGGCCGTGTGCGGACAGGTCCAGCGACTGCAGGAATGGGGAGGCTGCCGCCATGGGGTGGATGGCGGAGCATTCGTCGTGCAGCAGCCCGGGGAGGGTGAGCTCGCTGGTGCGGGTGCCGCCGCCGATGGTGGCGGCGGCTTCCAGCACCGTGACCTCGACGCCGCCCAGGGCCAGGGTCACGGCGGCGGCCAGCCCGTTGGGGCCGGCCCCCACCACGATGGCGCTCGTCATGCCGGCTCCACCTCGGAGGCGGGCGGGATTGTGGCCGCGGAGGCGGCGGGTGCCGGCACGCCGTCGCTGATGACCTGGACGGGGATGGTACGCGTGTGGTCCAGCCAGGGCTGACGGACAATCATCTCGGAGACCCGGACGATGCCTTCTTCCATCAGTCCGGTTGCTGCGTCGACGATCCGGTACCGCTGTTGCCGGGTATGGGCCGGCTGGCCTTCGAGCATGATGACCCGCAGGTCGCCGGGGGCGAATTGGCACCGCTTCTGCACTGCCTCGACCAGCTGCTCGTCGTGCAGGTGCCCCTCACCGAAGTTCCAGCCGAGCAGCGCTCCGGCCAGGAACTCGCCCTCGCGGATGACGTAGGCGTCGGGGTCGTCCACGGCCCGGGGCAGCAGACCGACCAGGGCGCGCCCGTGGGAGTGCATGGAGCGCCAGGCCAGGAACTTCTGCATCATGAACTCGCTGGTGCCCTCGTCGTAGAGCTTCATCAGCTGCCACTTCTGCAGGCGCGCAGACTTGACGATCTTGGCGTCGAGCGTCTCCTCCACACCGGGCCGCATGATCCACATGCTGGTGGCCCAGTTGCCGGCGTAGTACCGCATCCCTGGCAGGAAGGAGATCCACTCCGGCTTGAAGTTGCCGATGCCGATCATCACGACGACCGGCACCAGCAACGCGGCGATCAGCCATGGCGACGTCGCGGACGACAGGGCGTACTGGGTGCCTCCGTAGTGGCCGAACAGCAGCCACGCCCCGATGATGACGAACAGGTTCCACTCCAGGGGCACGCCCGCGGGGAAGGTGGACAGGATGAACAGGTGGAAGATCGTCATCGCCGCGCAGGCCAGCAGCGTGACCGTGGTGTTCGTCGAGAACAGCAGCACCAGGGGGACGCAGTACTCGATGACCGTGCCGGTGTGAGCGGCGGCCTTGGCGAACCCGGACGGGCGGACATCGTCGGGGAACCGGCGGAACAGCTTGCGCTTGAGCCACTTGCTGCGCAGCGCCGGGCTGTTGGAGAGCATCACCGACACCACGAAGGGGAAGTGGTGGTTCAGCTTGGAGGTGGCCGCTCCCCACCACACCGCGATCATGATCAGCTTCAAGGCGATGATCATGTCGGTGAACGGGAAGAGGAAGGCGATCGCCATGATCCAGTACTGGTCGGCGCGCGCGGCCAGGAAGATGGTCTTGTCCCGGAGTCCGATGACCGCCAGCGACGCCACGATCAAGGCCGTGGCGGACGGGGCGACCAGGCCGGAGGCGCGCGTGCCACCGGCGACAGTGTCACCGGCCAGTCCCCACACGAGCGCACCAATGACCAGCAGGTACAGCGCGACATCGACCAGCGTGCGCTTGTCGCCCCTGGTGAGCGGCACCTTGCCGGGCCAGGGCGGCATCCGGAGCGTTCCGGGACGCAGCCAGTAGATGAAGCCGCCCACCGGCGGGAAGAAGCGCATCGTCAGCGGCCCGGACCCGCAGCCGAAGCCGAGGACTTCGAACAGGATGGTGAAGATGACGAATTTCTGGAACACGATCGGCTCGGTCCACCAGGAGCCGATTTCTCCCAGCGTGCCCAGGCCCGGGGTCGTGGCGGAGATGATCCACGCCGGCAGCACCAGGTAGGCCGCCATCTTGACGATGTAGAGGATGAACACCCCCCACGGTGTGCCGAATCCGTACTCGGCCCAGTGCTGTACTTGGACGCGCAGCCGGTCCTGGTACGAACTCCGCCGCCACTCGGCGAGGTCCGTGTCCGGTAGCGTCGGGGACAGAAAGCCCATCAGACTCCTTTGTCTGTGTTTCCGGGCAGGTGGGCGCAACCGCTGAGGTGTTGCGCGGATCAGCGGCGCCAGGCGCTGCGGTGCGGTGCGGTGACTACGGGTCAGGCGGTCAAGCCGGTTGGCCCCAGCCGGGTCCGCAGCGTGGGCTTGTCGATCTTTCCGACAGCGTTTTTGGGGATGGCATCGACAATGAAGATCGCGGCGGGGAGCTTGAACTTGGACAGCCGCCCCCGAAGGTGCCCGTAGATGCCTTCCTCGTCCAGGACACCGCCCGTGACCAGGGACACGAACAGCACCGGCTCTTCCCCCAGCACCGGATGGGGCCGGCCGACGACGGCTGCCTCGAGGACGTCACTCAGCTGGTGGACGACCCCTTCGATCTCCTTGGGGTAGATGTTCTCGCCGCCGCGGATCACCATGTCCTTCGTACGGCCCACCAGAACCAGGTAACCGTCCTCGCCCAGACAGCCGATGTCGCCGGTGTGCAGCCAGCCGTCGCGGATGGTCGCTGCTGTCTCCTGCGGCCGGTTGAGGTAGCCGCGCATCACATTGGGCCCCTGGATGAGGACCTCCCCCGCGGCGCCACCAGTGGTCTCGGAGCCGTCGGGATCGACCACACGAATCGATTGGCCCGGCAGCGGCAGACCGACGGTGCCCGCCTTCCGTTCGCCGTGCAGCGGGTTGACCGTGCTGGCGCAGGTTCCTTCCGACAGCCCATACCCTTCGATGACCGGCACCCCGAAGCGCGCTTCGAATTTTCGCAGCAGCTCCGCGCTCGCCGGAGCGGCCCCACAGATGGCGAACCGCAGCGAGGAGGTATCGACCGGACTGTCCGCAGGCAGATCGGCGAGCTTGGCGTAGATCGTCGGCACTGCGGAGAAGTACGTGGGACGGGCCACGGCGACCCGCGGGAAGAACGACGCCGCATCGAACCGCCCCGCAACCGTGGCGCGGCCGCCTGCCAGCAGCGGCGACAGGGTGCTGACGACGATGCCGTTGACGTGGAACAGGGGGAGAACCAGAAGGCTGTGCGCCGCAGCGTCCAGTTCGAACGCTTCGATGGTCATCGCACACATGGCGGCGATGTTGGCGTGGTCGAGCATCACACCCTTGGGCCGGCCCGTCGTACCGCTGGTGTAGATCACCAGGGCCAGGTCCTCCCGCCGGTATTCCGCCATCGCATCCACTGAGCCCGCGCCCGAGGGCGCCGACAGGTCCGTGCACACCGCGGCAGCTCCGGACACCTTCGCAGCGCCCTCGGCGGTCGTCACCACGACCTTCGCCGAGACGTCGCCCAGCTGGTATTCCACCTCCACTGCGGTGAGCGAGGGGTTCACCGGGGTCACAGCAGCGCCCAGCCGCCATGCCGCGAACATCGCGGTGATGAACTCCACCGTGTTCGGCAGCATGATGGCCACCACGTCACCGCGGCCGACCCCCAACCCGGACAGGGCTGCGGCGGCCCGCCTGACCGCCTCGGCGAACTGGGCGTTGGTCAGTGTGGCGGTGTCATCGGCGATCGCCTGTCCACCGGGATCACGGAGAGCACGGGCGTCAGGCAGAACCGAAAGATGCATGGATGCTTCCTGTGACCTCGTCGTCAACGATGTGTTACGGCAAGGTAGGAGCGCCACGATGACGCACGCCATGTCCCGGTGCGATGAAGATAACGATGGGGTTTGTCTCCGGGAGACATGACGGGTCCCCGTCCGGCGGTGGGACGGCGCCGTCGCCGGGGTCAGGCCGCAGGTCGGCGCGGAATACGTAGCTTTGGCGGTGCTACCGGCCCCGGGGGTGGCTCGCTACGGTTGTCCGGTGGACACAAAAGCCGAGGAATCCGACTCCCCAGCCATCGACCGTTGGGTCGCCGTCATAGCCGCAGAGCTCAATGGACGTCTCGCAGCCGAAACCGAGAAAGTCAAGGACGTCCTGGAATCCAATATTCCTGAACTACGCAAGGACTCACGGTTGCTGGAATTGCTGGGCGCCAGCATCGAAGGCAACGTGGACACGGTCCTGCACACCCTCCAGTACAACATTTCCGCCGAGCACCTGGAGGCCCCGGCAGCAGCGATGGAATACGCCCGGCGGCTCGCCCAGCGCGGTGTACCGGTCAACGCGCTGGTGCGCGCCTACCGCCTCGGCCAGACCACCCTTCTCGACGACGCTTTGACTCGCATCACAGCGACAGACCTGGCCCCAGAGCTGAGACTCGCCGTAGCCCACCGCATGTTCACCGTCGTCTCCGGCTACATCGACTGGATCTCCCAACAAGTCGTCGACGTCTACGAACGGGAACGCAACCGCTGGCAGGCCAGCAACAGCAGCATGCGTGCCGTCCGCGTGCACGAACTCCTCAGCCACGACACCACCGCGCCCCCACCCACCGACCTCGGCCTGGGCTACACCCTGGACCAATACCACCTGTCCACGATCCTGTGGTTCCCCGAAGACCTCGACGCGGACCAAGCCCTCAACGACCTCGAACGCGCAGCTCAAGACCTCGCAGACATCATGAAGGTCCGCCGCCCTCCGCTGTTCGTCGCCGTCGACCGCCTCTCCGGGTGGGCATGGATACCTCTGGGCGAGCGCGCCACCGTCAACTGCCGCGACATCAGCCGCCACGTAGCCGGCCGAACGGACGCTCTGTCCGTCGCGGCGGGTAGCCCCGCCCGCGGACATCACGGCTTTCGCGTGTCGCACGAGCGCGCCAGAACAGCGCAGAACGTCGCCATGCTGCACAAGCCCCACCCCCGTCGTGTCACCTTCTACGATGATCCAGGGCTCCCCGTCATCGACCTCCTGTCAAAAGAAGTCGACAAGACCAGAAAATGGGTCATCGACACGCTGGGACCCCTTGCCGCGAACAGCGACAATGCGTCGCGCACCCGAGATACTTTGCACGCCTTTCTCGACAGCGGAGCAAGCCACAAAAGCGCAGCTGAGCGGCTGAACCTTCACTACAACACCGTGAAATACCGAGTCAAAAAGGCTGAGGACGAACTCGGAATCGCCATCGGGGACAACCGACTCCACATCGAACTTGCCCTACTGGCCTGCTACTGGCTTGGCGACACCGTCCTCACCAACTAGTACTCCAGCCGCAACACCGTTGATTTAGCGCTTTGACCTGGCCTTCAAGCCTTCCTCCATCACCGTGACCTCGGCTTCGAGGGTGTAGTGCTGAGCGGTGGCAGGGTGTTGGAGGGAGTTCTTGCTGTACTTGCTGGTCGGGTTCTTTCGGGTTCGGGCCTTGGCTTGCTGCCTGCGGCGGGCGGGCAGGAGGTTGTCCAGGATGGCGTGGCCGATCGTGCCCACCAGCGTGACCTCACCGGGGATGATCCCGGCGGCGGTGGTGACCTGGTCGCGGGCGGTCTCCAGCGCGACGGTGAAGCTGATCCGGTCGGGGTCCAGACTCGGTCGGCTTGTGGTGGCGTCGGCAGTGATCCGTATGAGGGCCTGGTAGACGGTCAGCAGGGCATACACCTCCTGGTCGACCTCCTCCGGGCGGTGCGAGCGCAGGATGCGGCCGTCCAGCATCGTGGCCTTGATCGAGAAGTAGGCGGTCTCGGCCTGCCACCTCTCGTGGTACAGAGTGACCAGCTCACGGGCGGGGTAGCGGGTGTGGTCGGTCAGGCTGGTGGCCAGGCGCCACTGCTCACGGCGGACCCTGCCGTCCTGGTAGGTCACGGTGATCCATGCTTCGACTATCCGCACCGGCAGCTTGCCCATGCCGAAGGTCGACAGGTAGGAGCCGTCCGGCAGCCGCTTGGTAATCAGCGGGATGCGACGGGAGCCGGACCGGCACAGGAACTCCGCTCCGGTGGAGCGGAGTTGGAGCAGGAGGGGGTAACCGTCGAAGCCGATGTCCAGCAGCACGAGCATCCCGTGGGTCAGCCGGTGGAGCATCCGCTCAGCGTAGGTGGTCTCGCCTGTGGTCTCCGGGCCGAAGGCGGCGGCGAGCACCGCCCGGGTGCCGCACTCGATGAGCACGAGCAGCCGGAGCAGCGGGTAGCCGAACTCCACGTCCTCGCCCTTGCGCTTGCGCTTGGCATGCCGGGAGGCGATCGGTTCACTGTCGGGAAGGTGCAGGCTGGTGCCGTCGATGGCCACTGTCCGCAGACCCCGCCAGAACGCGCCGGGAGTACGCGGTCCGGCGACCGGCCCGGCCAGCGTCTCGAACAACGCCTTGAACGGAGCGGCTCCCACCCGGCGACGGGCCCGGCACAGCGCCGAGGTGCACGGCCGCACCAAGGCCAGGGCGTCCAGGCTCGCGACAAGCTTGCCCCACACCGCCCGGTAGCTGCACCGCTCGAACAGGGCCAGCGCCAGGACGAAGTACACCACCACCCGCGAGGGCAGCAGCCTGACCCGCTTCTGGACTGTCCCGGTCTCCTCCAGCACCGCATCGACCAGCGCAAAGTCCACCACCTGCGTCAACTCCCCGAGATGTCCCGGCGCGAACACGCCCCCGGCTACGCGATCTCGCGGGTGATGACAGACTGCTCCTGCAACGGAACTCCTTGATCAACTCTCTTGGTCGAAAGTTGATCTACCGGGTTCCGTTGCGTCGTTCAACCCCCTTGACACGTCACCACCAGGCCAAACTCAACGGTGTTGACTCCAGCCGTAGATCGTGATCTTCATGGCCGAGTGGCTTGTTGCCGGTAGTGGCTGGCCTGGGATCGGGCCTGGTGGCGGCGCCGCCAGTTTGACCAACCGAGTCGGTGGGCTGTGGCGTGGACGGGTCGGACGACGAGAGTGATGAACAGGCGCTGGATCTCGTTGCAGGTGAGCGGAATGAGGGCATCGGGTGCGGGGCGGGTGTGCTCGTCCGCGCGTACGACGGCGAGGAAGGCATGCGCGAGCATGGCGAGGGTGACCCAGCGGGACCAGGAGGTATAGCGACGAACCTGGTGCTCGTCGAGTGCGGCCAGGCCCTTGCCCGACTGGAAGAACTCCTCCACCCGCCACCTTGATCCAGCGACTCTGACCAGCACGGTCAGCGGCACGGATGCGGGCAGCGGTAGTAAGCGAGTTCGCCGGGTGCTGCGGTTGCGGCGGATCAGCAGCTGACGACTCCCGGGGCGGGGGTCGGCGAGGTCGATGACTGCCCAGTTGTAGAAGCGGTGGCCCTTGGTCCCGGCCCCTGCGGATGACCCGTTCGTAGAACTCATTCTTCAGGTCCAGGTGGCGCTGAGTGAGCGCATTCCGGGGGACCTGCGCTTCCTCGGCCAGGGAGACGATCGTCAGGGCACCGTTCGAGTGCTCCGCTGTGCCGGACAGGATGCGGTCCATTGCGGCTTGGATGCGGTCGCGTTCATCGAAGGCGGGGTTCATCCCGAGGTTCCCTGACGGGTGATGCGGGTGTGGTCGTGGCCCTCGGCGTACGAACGGAGCTGGGAGGCATTCGCCCGCAGACGGTCCCCGATGGGCTGGGGCGTGTGGGCCGCCTTCTTGTCCAGGAGATCGGCGCCGTCGTGGAGCTGGGCGGCGTGCTGGTCCGTGCGGAGGCTATTGCCGCAGTCGGGGACGCACCGATCCAGGGCCGGGGCGGGCTTGGCGGAACTGAGGGCGCAGTCACGACAGTTGCGGGTCGAGAGCCACCTCACGGTTCTCCGAGCTATCGTCAAGACCTGTGGGTCAAGATCTTTAGGCGGCTGTGGGCATCGGGTGGTCCTCGGGTCGCTCGACCAGCTTGCTGCCTTCGAAGCGGGCGCCTGCGCCTACTCACGCTGTGAACGGTGCGGTCAGCTCCGTGGTGAGTGCGGCGAGTCGGGCGCGGGCCTGCGCATCGTATGCCTGCGGGTGTGCGGGCCGGTCGTCGAACCGGTCGAAGTATCGTCCTGTGATGCCTTCGGCCTTTGGGTCGACGATGAGCCGCAGCGTCGGCTGAGCACCATCGTCGAGGCTCGCGGCGGGGGTGAAGCCGCTCTGCTGCAACATGTAGGTGTCCATCAGGTGGGCTGGGTGCAACACATTCGCGGTGACCTTGTGCTGCGCGACCTCGGCTGCCAGGTCGAACGAGGCCATGATCAGGGCTAGTTTGCTGCGGCAGTAGGCGTGCACCCCTTCGTAGTCGTGTTCCAGCATCACGTTGTCAAAGTCGATGGGTGCCTGCCCCATCGACGCCACATTGACCACCCGCGAGGGTGCCGAGGCGGCGAGGAGCGGGAGGAGCCGGCGGGTGAGAACGTACGGCGCGAGGTGGTTGACGGCGAACCGGAGTTCGTGACCCTGGCTGCTTGTTTCGCGCACGTTCGGAGCGCTGCCGCCGCCCACGGCGGCGTTGTTGACCAGCACGTCGAGCCGAGGCTCGGCGGCGAGGACGGCGTCGGCCAGCGTGCGCACCTGCTCAAGGTCGGCCAGGTCGGCCGCGTAGGTACGCACCGGCGCATCCGGAGCCGACTGGCGTACCTCGTCGGCGACCGCCGCAAGCCGCTCCCGGTCGCGTCCGTGGAGCAGCAACGTCGCACCCCGGGCCGCCAGGAGCCGGGCGAGGTGGCGCCCCATCCCCTGGGTGGCCCCGGTCAGCAGGACCGTCTTCCCGCGCAGGTCGTCCGAAACAGATGTTTGTTCATGCATGCCCCCACTATTATCAAAGCCTTTATACAAGTTCCACGCTTTACTCATCTCAAGGGTCGGTAAGGTAGCCGCATGGAGATGCCGCCGGACGCCCGGCTCGGCCTGGACATCAAACGGGCCGAGCAGGCGCTGATGACCGCCAAGAGCAGCGCCGTGCGCGCGGCCGACCTGACCGTCGCCCAGTACGCCGCTCTCCTGGCCCTCGCCCAGCACCCCGGCATCTCCGCCGCCGCGCTGGCCCGCGCCTGCCTGGTCACCCCGCAGGCCATGACGGCAGTGCTCAAGACCCTGCAGGCACGTGGCCTGGTCGAGCGGTCGGCACACCCCTGGCACCGCAAGGTCCTCGAGACCCGTCTCACCGAAGCCGGCCACCGCGCCCTCACCGCCGCCGATACCGAAGCGGTCCGCATCGAACGCCGCCTGGCCGACGAGTTCACCGCCGAGGAACAAGACACGCTCCGCGCCCTGCTGGCCCGCTGCGTTCAGGCGATCCAGCAGGACCACTAATGGTGTTTCAGGTGGATCAAGGTCGTGCGGTGATCACCTCGCGCGGCTGGGGGAGAGCTGGCAGACGCACAGGGGCGGTGTTGTGAGCAATAGTCAAGAACTGCAGATCAGTTGAGGTGCGTCAGACTGCGTAAGCTTCGGGGCGTTCGACGAGATGGCCGCGTTCGAAGCGGGCTCCGGCGCGGACGAGGGCGACGAGGTGGGGTGCGTTCACGGCCCGCCAGCGCGCCTGGGCGGACTCGACCAGCTTGAAGACCATGGCCAGCCCGGCGGCCCGGCTGCCGGCGCCCTTGGTGACCTTGGTCCGCAGCCGTACGGTGGCGAACGTCGACTCGATGGGGTTGGTGGTCCGCAGGTGGATCCAGTGCTCGGCGGGGAAGTCGAAGAAGGCCAGAAGTTCGGCCTCGTCGTCGGTGATCTTCTTGACGGCCTTGGGGTATTTCGCGCTGTACTGTCGGGCGAAGGTGGCGATGGCCTTGCGGGCCTGGTCCTTGTCCTCGGCGTTGTAGATGTCCTGGATGGCGCGCTTGGCCGCGGGCTGGGCCGACTTCGGCAAGGAATCGAGAACATTTGCGGTCTTATGCACCCAGCACCTCTGCTCGTGGGTCTCGGGGAACACCTCGGCCAGCGCCTTCCAGGAGCGCGCCGTCGCCGACGGCCAGCACCGGAGCCCGCATGCCCCGGCGGGCGCAGTCCCGCAACAAGCCCGCCCATGCCTCGGACGATTCGCGGTAGCCGTCGGCCAGCGCGATCAACTCCTTGGTGCCGTCCGCCCGCACACCGATCAGCACGAGTACGGCAGCCTTGGCCTCGTCCAAGCGGATGCGCAGGTGGATGCCGTCGGCCCACACATAGACATAGTCCGTGGCGGACAGATCACGGTCCATAAAGGCGGAGTGGTCGGCCTGCCACTCGGCGGTCAGCCGCGTGACCGTGGCCGGCGACAGGCCGGCCGCCGAGCCGAGGAACTGCTCCAGCGCGGGCACGAAGTCGCCGGGGGACAAGCCGTGCAGGTAGAGCAGCGGCAGTACCTCGCTGATCTTCGGGGACTTGCGGCACCACGGCGGCAGGATCGCCGAGGAGAACCGCTTGCGCTCGCCCGTGGTCTCGTCGACACGCTTGTCGTTCACTCGCGGAGCCCTGACCTCGACCGGCCCCGCCGCGGTGGTGACCTGCCGGGGCTGGTGACAGCCATTGCGGACCACCAAGCGGCGCCCCTTATCGTCGCGTTCACCGGCCAACTCGGCTATATAAGCGTTGACTTCGGACTCAAGAGCAGCGGCCAGCATCCGCCTCGCGCCCTCCCGGACGATCTCATCCAGCAGCGAGCTACCGCTTGGCGTGGTGCCGCCCTCGTTGACTGCCGTAAGCACGGGCGTGCCTTCCCGACCGACGCTGCAACGTCGGCCTTGCTCGATGACCTATCGATCGATCCATCGGGAAGGCACGCCTCCTTCCGTCAGGGCTGATCCACAGGTATTGAGCATTGCTCCGGTTCTCCCTCCCTCGGTAGACTGACCAGTCGGCTGGTTCAGTGAGCTGTTGCGCACCACGAGGTCAACAGCCGTGCCCGGGAGGACTGCTGTGCTCGAAGCGGCTCAATTGGCGCAGGAGATCACGCCTTTTATTGCAGGTGCGGTCGGCGCGTACGGCTCCGCTGTCCTTACTCGGGTGGAGGACAGCGCGGCGGAAGCCACGGTGTCCTTCGGCCAACGGGTGCTGCACCGCCTCACCGGGCGGGGTGCCGTACGGCAAGGCCCGGACGCCGAGCAGGACGCGGTAATCGCCGCTGTCGTGCGCCTGGCCGGAGACCCAGCCGATCCCGCCCTGCTGGCCGCGCTGCGTGAGCAGATCAGCACCCTGCTCCACACAGACCCCGAGATCGCCGCCGAGATCGCCGCCCTGCCCCGCCCCGAGGCACCGGCCCAGCCGGTGACCATCACCGCCTCCGGAGCGCGTTCCATCGCCGTGCAGCGGGCCACGGGCATCCTCATCACCGGTGACACGTCCTACGAGACGGCACCGTGACGGTTCCTGTGCCCCCGCCCTTCGCCTACGGCAGCCAGATCACCTCCCTCGGACTCCGGTCGGCGGCCGTCGGGCACAACGAGGGCGTGATCCTGACCGGTGATCTCACCGTGCGGGCATCCGTAGCACTGCCCCCCGCGCCCCGGACCGAAGCGCCTGCGGGGCTGCACAATCTGCCCCGGCCGCCGAGCCGCCGTTTCTCCGGGCGCAGCACGGAGATGGGCCGGCTGGAGGGCGCCATGTGTCCGGGAGGAGGTCCTGGCACGCACGCGGTCACGCAGACCGTGTCCGGCCTGGGCGGAGTCGGCAAGTCGAGTCTGGCGCTGCACTACGCTCACGCCCACCGGGCCGATTACCCCGTCATCTGGTGGATCACCGCGGACAGTCCGGACACCATCACCGCTTCGCTGGCGACGCTCGCCAAGCGGATCAACTCGGGTATCGACACCATCAGCGTCCCGTACGCCGACCTGGCCGCCTGGGCACAGAACTGGCTGCAGGCACACCCCGGATGGCTTCTCGTCTTCGATAACGCCGCCCACCCCGAGGACCTGGCCCCCTACCTGACAAGTCTCACCGCCGGGGACCACCTCATCACCACCCGCCGCGCCCACGGCTGGGACGACATCGCCCCACCCCCGCTGCATCTCGACACTCTAAAACTCGAAGCCGCCACCGGCCTGCTGTGCGACGTCAGCGGCCGGGACGCCCCGGATGACCGCGCACCGGCATGCGCACTCGCCGAGGAGCTGGGCTGCCTGCCCCTGGCGCTCGAACAGGCCGGCGCCTACGTCAAGCGCACCCGCATCACCTTCACCGCCTACCTGCAACGCCTCGCCGCCCACCCGGCTAAGCTGCTCGGCGCCCCTAGCGACGGCGACCCTCGCACCCTCACCGTCGCTCATGCCTGGCGCGTCACTCTTGATACCCTCGCCGAGCGCGACCCCGATGCCCTGCGGCTGCTGCGCGTACTGGCCTGGCTCGCGCCCGACGGCATACCCCGCGAGCTGCTGGCCCCCCTCGACACCGGGGCCGGTGCCGTGGACAACGCCCTGGCCCTGCTCGCGGACTTCAGCCTGATCACCCTCTCCGAGGATGCCGCGGGCATCCACCGCATGGTCCAGGCCGTCACCCGCACACCCGACCCCGACGACCCGCACCGTGCCCCGAACGCCATCGATGAGGCACGGGCTGCCGCTGCCTCCGCCCTGCGCGCCGCCTTTCCCGAGGAGCGCTTACTGGATGTGGCCGGATGGCCAGGCTGTCGCGTCCTGCTGCCTCACATCGAAGCCCACCTCTCGCACGCCAGACCCGAGCAGGACACCGAGGACACCCGCTCCCTCATGAACTCCGTTTCACTCTTCCAGGGGTTCCACGGACAACTGGCCCAGGCGATCGCACTCGCAGAACGTGCCGTCACCACGTCGACGCAGCTGCACGGTCCTGATGACCCACGAACCTGGGCATCGCGCGGCGCTCTCGCCTGCTGGCACGGCCATACAGGTAACGCGCTCACGGCCCAAGCCGACCTGGAGCAGCTGCTCGACGACATCCTGAGGAGTCCCAGCCCTGACAGCGGGAAGCCCTTGACCGTAGCCGCCAACTACGCCTACTGGCTCGGCATGGCGGGAGACCCGGAGAGGGCAGCCGATGAGCACGCCAAGCTCCTGGCCGTGCTGGTCGAGGTGGCGGACCCCGACGACGACAATGTTCTCTCCATCCGCCACAATCACGCCATGTTCCGCGCGATGGCGGGGCACGCCGCGGAAGCGGCCTCGGCCTTCGCCGAGCTGGTGAACGACCGGACGCGGCTCTCCGGTCCCGAGAACGTCGACACCCTGACCGCCCGCGGCAACCTGGCCGGCTGCCTGGGCCAGGCGGGGAACCCCGCCGAAGCGGCCGCCGCGCTGCAGGAGCTGGCAGCCGACATGACGCGGGTGCTTGGCCCCGACCACCCCCACTCCCTGACCTCACGCCACAACGGTGCTCGCTGGCAGTACGAGGCGGGCAGTCGCGCCGCAGCCGTGGCCGCCATGGAGAACCTGCTGGAGGACTACCTGCGGGTGCTCGGCCCCGACCACCCGGACACGTTGGATGCCCGGGTCCGGTTGGCCGAGTGGCGGACGGAGGGCGTGGGCGCGGCCGACGTGGCCGCTTCGTACGAGCAGATGGCGGAGGTCCGGACGAGGCGACTGGGCGCCGACCACCCCTCCACACTGAGCGCCCGGGCCCGAGCCGCGTATCACCGGGGCCACGGGGGCGACGCGACCGGTGCCGTGGCGGACTTCGAGGAGCTACTGAGGGCCCGGCTGCAGGTGCTCGGCCCCGACCACCCCGACACCATCACCACCCGCGGCAACCTGGCCTGGTTCACGGGCATAGCGGGTAGCCCCCGGGCGGCGGCCGACATGTACACCGAGGTTCTGAACGCCCGCCGGAGGGTGCTCGGCCCCGACCACCCCGAGACGCAGAAGACAGCGCTTATCGTCTCCCTGTGGCAGCGGGAGGCAGCCGGTGAGACCGGCGTCATCGACGCGTTCACGCAACTGGCGCGTCTCATCGAAACGGGCCAGGTCAAGGTGATCGCCAAGGACGGTGATCCGAAGCCACCGCGGTGAATCGGCCATCCTCACCGGAGGCGACCGCCACAATGCCCGAGCAGATTGATCTCTATGTCATACCCAGTGGGCCACACCCCATTTGCCATCTCTCCACGAGAGGAACAGGCGCTGACTTTCAACAGGCGGTGAAGCCACAGGAGTTGCCCTGAGCAGACCGGGAGCGACATCCCTGAACGCGAATGGCTCCCCTACCAGAATCGGTAGGGGAGCCATTCGGTGCGCCTTCCCTGGTTCCAGCAGATGACGTACGCGGTGGTCGACGGTCGGCGCAAAGGGGGGCTCCTCCTCCAGCCCGGGGAGGGCAGTGCCAGGCACCGGAGCGACTTGTGCGGCAGCAGGCCGAGCTCGCCGACGATCTGCGCCAGCGGGATCGCCATGAGGATCCCAACGGGCTCGAGCACGCGCGTGCCGAGCACCAAGCCTTCGCCGCGGCGAAGGATCTCGCGCACAAGCACCTGCGCCGTGGTCGCCGGGGCCGTGTATCGAAGGTACTGGTCACAGCCTCGTTGATGGCCGAGGCGAGAACGGTCGCGCTGGCCTCAGCTACGCCGACGGCAGGCCCGGCACGTCAGCGCCTCTTGGCCGATCCCGGGATCCTATAGCGACTCAGGTGACGGGTGGTCGAGTGGGCAGGGGGTAAGCAGGACGATGGCCGAGAAGGTTGAGTCGAGTGGGCGCCTCGGCAGCAGAATTGGTAACACATTGAGGACATCGCTGTGAAATGAGCGTGAAGGAAGTTTCAGCGAAGCGGACCAGGCAAAGAGACGCTCATGAATAACCCTCATGATCACATAGCGGAAAATGGTCCGTACCACCACAACGCAAATCCTCCCTACCAAGGTGGTACCAGCACCCCTTACGAAACCAACCGACGCCGAGCAGGCAATTCGAGGGGTCTCGGGGCAGAGCGGACAGCATTGATCATTCACACCGTCGCAGACATCGCTGCAGGTTTTCTGTGTTTGTGGATCCTGCTGTACATGCTCGACGCGAACCAGGCGAATGTCTTCGTCGACTTCGTGCACGGGATGGCGGACTGGCTCGCCGGCTGGTCACAGGACATCTTTACGATGGAGCCCGAAGGCATTCGCGTCTTCTTCAACTACGCGCTGCCTGCGCTGATTTACCTCGCAGTCGGCCACGGCGCCGCCGCATGGGTGCGGAGGCTCTGACCCTCGCGCTCCGCCGACCTCCAGGACGTGCCGCTCCGGCTGCGTCCGCCGCATTTCTGACGACCAGACGCTGCCCCGTCCTCCGACCGTGGTGTATCAGATCGGAAACGCTTCACCGCTGTACACCTCATCGGTGTCGACGGGGGCACCTGGACGCCTCAGCTGAGGAAGTCGAGTAGCGCCTTCGTCATCGCGTCTGGGGCCTCTTCGGGCAAGAAGTGGCCGGCGTCCGGGACGACCAGTCCGGTGACGTCGCCGGCTAGTTAGGCGCCTGAGGTGTCCAGCAGCGCGGGAGACTGTCCGGATGACGACCACGCGCCGCCCGCTGGGCACCGGCCCGAACACCACCGCGTCGGCCCCGGCCGGGGTGCCCGATGGCCGGCGACTGGCCGCCGAACGAACCGACGCCCACCCACTCCTGGCGACGCCGGAGCCGAACCCGACGGACCCGACCGAAGCGCCGCCGATACGGTCGCGGCGGCGCCTCGGAGACGGCACCGCGACTCTTCGACCGGTGTAGCCCGTCTGCCACCCATCGGCCGGGGTACGACCCCCTGCGCCGTCTCCGGGGCGCACCGGGCTGTATGGCTGCCGGCCGTCCTCCCGGGTTTCCAAGGCCCCAGGAACCCGTACAAGCCCGGGGGAGCCATACCCGCCCGGTGCACTGCCGGCCGGGCTGGGGGGGCGACTCCCCTGCTCCGCACTGGGCCGTGCCGTTCCACCCCGCCCGGCTGTGGGACATCGTGGCCACGGATTTGGACAGCGGGACCTACGGCAGCATCCTGCGCTCCAAGGGCTTCTTCTGGCTGCCCACCCGCCCGCGGGGCGGGACTGTGGTCGCGGGGACCGCGGTCAGGAACTCGTCTTCATCGGCACCGGGCTGCGCCCCGGCGCCCTGCACAAGGCCCTTTCCGCATGCCTGATGACCGACGACGAACACGCGCTGGGGGCACCGCGCTGGGCAGCCTGGGACGACCCGTTCCCCGCCTGGGAGACCTACGGCCTCGACGAGGCCTGCGACCACGAGCAACGGTCCCCACGAGGCCGGGCCGGTACCTCAGCACTGAAACGCAGACTCTGACCGGGCCCACTATGGGCCGGGCAGCCACTCAGACTTCGCCGGCAGTCAATCATCCGTTGTCACGGGGCAGGCAGCAGGGGCAATCCACTGGCCGGGGACTACGCCTCGGCGAGTTCGCGCGCTGTCGCCATGTCGCTGAACGGGAGCAGCCGCTCACCGACGATCTGGTACGGCTCGCTGCCCTTTCCGGCGATCAGGACGATGTCGTCCCGGTCGGCGACGGACAGGGCGTAGGCAATCGCCCGACGGCGGTCGGTGAACCGTTCGAACGGTGTGCCCGTCGCCGCGAGACCTGGTGTGATCTGGTCCAGGATCGTCTCGGGGTCTTCGTTGCGGGGGTTGTCCGAGGTGAGGACGCACAGGTCGGAGTGGGTCCCGGCGATCCTCCCCATCTGGGCGCGCTTGGTGACGTCACGGTCCCCGCCGCAGCCGAAGACGGTGATGACCCGGCCGGAGGCGAAGGCCCGGATGGTGGCCAGGACCTTGTCCAAGGAGTCCGGGGAGTGGGCGTAGTCCACGATCACGGACGTTCCGCGCGGGGTTTCGAAGCGTTCGAACCGACCCGGGATCGGAGGCATTCGGTCGAGTGCGGTGACCAGTCCTTCCAGGTCGTGCCCCAGGACGTGGCAGGCGGCCACGGTGGCCAACGCATTCGCCACCGAGAATCGGCCGGGAAGGGGGATCGCCGCCGGATACTTGCGACCGTCGTGGTGGAGAGTGAACCGCGTACCGAAGGCGTCCATGGTGAGGTCGGTGGCCCGGTAGTCCGCCTCGGCGTCGAGGGCGTATGTGGTCACCGCGCCGGGCATCAACGCCGGGATCCCGGCACCCACCGGATCGTCGACGTTGACCACCGCGCGCCGGCACAGGCCCTGGAACAAGCGCAGTTTCGCGTCCCGGTAGTTCTCCATCGTTCCGTGGTCGTCCAGATGGTCCTGCGTCAGGTTGGTGAAGACCCCGACATCGATGAACGAGTGGTCCACCCGGTGTGTCAGCAAGCCCATCGACGTGGCCTCCAGAACCACGCTGCCGACCCCGCGGTCGCGCATGCACCCCAGCAGGTACTGGAAGTCCGGCGACTCCGGTGTGGTCAACACCGACCTCGGCATCGGGATCAGCTCGTCGCCGACCCGGCTGCCCGCCGTCCCGATGACGCCCACCTTGGCGTTCTCGGCGATCCGCAGCACGGACTCGACCATGTACGACACCGACGTCTTCCCGTTGGTGCCGGTGATGGCCACCATGTCCATCACGCGCCCCGGATCGCCGTAGTAGCGGGAGGCGACGACCGCGGCCGCCGTCCGCGTATCCGGCACCCGGACGACGCACACCCCGGCGCCCGCGGCCGACGCCCGGACCGGCGCCGGGAGATCCGGCGCTGTCCCGTCGACGAATACCGCCACCGCTCCGCGCGCGAGAGCCGGTCCGACGGCCTCGGGACCGCCCTCACAGTGGCCGGGCACCGCGATGAACAGCGACCCCGGCGAGACCCGGTGGACGTCGAAGCACGTGCCCGCGGTGATCACCGTATCCGGGTCGCCCTGAAGAATCTCGTGGTCGTGACCGGCCAGCAGCTCGCTCAGCTTCACAGGAATCCTTATCGAGGATGCGGCTCGTCCGGCCGTCCGGCCGTCGCCGACAGACGGCGGGACCGACGGCGCGCCGCAGCCGCGGGGGATTGGAACGGGCTTTGGCGACCACCAGATCGGGCCGGAGGCCGCGGCTCAGCCCAACAGGCGGAGTCTCACGGTGCTACCACACGGGGAGCGGACCGCGACGAAACAAATCCATGGTCAGGCGGCCGGCCGGACAGGGGCCGTCGGGGATCGCTAGCCGTGGCCGTGCAAGGCCCGGCAGCTGGTCTGCGGCACCTCGGCGTAGACGGCGGTGAAGCACAGCGCGCGAGGGGCCTGTCGGCACTCCCTCACCCTCACGGCACGCGTGCTACCCATGTGGCGAGTGTACGTCCAACCGAACGGTCCGAGATACGCGTACGCGCCCGCCCCGAGGCGGCGACGGCTTTCGTCTCATCCCCCAGGACGTCCATGCCCCACCGCAACACCCCGCTCATACCCTCCACCGACCACGCGCCACCCGTCTCCCTGTCCGACGGCTCGTACACCACCGAGGAACTCGCCCAGGTCCTCAAGATCGCCCCGTCCACCCTCCGCCGCCGGCGCACCGCCCGCCCACCGCGGGGACCGCCTTTCGTCCGTCTGTCCGGCCGGGTGGTCATGTACAGCGCGCTCGATGCCGGTGGCCCGCTTTGGCGAGGGCGTGTGCGTGGGTGACGGCGAACAGCGCCTCGGTCTGGGTCTCGACCCGTCCATGGACCTTGTCGACGGCGGAGGCGGCCAGGGCCAGGCAGTGCTCGGGGCGGTGCAGTTTCATGCCCTGCTGGGACATGGTCCTGGTACGGGCCACGCTGGTCGAAGCTGTCGCCACCCGCCTCGGCGGACGCCCGGTCAGCGCCGATTTGGCCGGACTCGACTCCACGACGCTGGCCTGCCTCGCCGCACAACGGGGCCCGGTCGCCGCGGTGACGTTCGCCGACGAACGCCTGCGCGACGACGACCTCCCGTACGCGACCCGCACCGCCGCGGCGGTGCCGAACCTGACCCACCACGCGGTGCCCGGCACGGCGCACACCGTCTACTACGACGGCCTGGACGACCTGAGCAGACTGCCGGTGACCGACGCACCCAACGCGTACGCCGTCACCGCCTCGATCAAGCGGGCCGTGCTGGACACCGTGGCCGCCCACCACCTGGCCCCCGGCATGCACCTGACCGGTTCGGCCGGGGACGCGGTGCTGTCCGCCCCCTCCTCCTACCTCGCCGACCTGCTGCGCGAGCAGCAGCACCGCCGGGCCTGGTCTCACGCGCTGGGTCATGCCCGGCTGCGGCACACCTCCGCCTGGTCGGTGCTCGGGCGAGCCCGCCCGGCCTCCCGTACCGGTCTGGCCGGCGCGTGGCGGCAGACGGCCGCCGAACTGCGCGGCCCCGTACGGGAGTGGGTGCCGCAGGCATCCCGTCCGGTGTCGTGGACGCCGCTGCTGGCCACGGTCGACTGGATGAGCCCCGACGTCCGTCACCAGCTCGCCTCCGCCCTCGACACCGCCGCCGGCCAGCTGGACGACGCACCCGCACGCCTCGCTGCCTGGTCGGACCGGCAGGTCCTGGCCCGGCTCGGCGCCGACACCACCGGCTGGCGTGAGATCGCGTTCGCCGAGTACGGCATCGACCTGGTCGCCCCGTATCTCGACAACGAGGTCATCCGGGCCTGCCTGGCCGTCCCCGCCGATCAGCGCGGTGCCCCCGGCCGCTACAAACCCCTGCTGGCCACGGCGTTCACCGGGTCCGGGGTGCTGCCTGACTTCGTGCTGGCCCGTACGACGAAGGGCGGCTTCAATGCCCTCGCGTACGCGGGCCTGCGGGAGAACGCCCCCGTTCTGCTTGATCTCCTCGGGCCGTCCTCGCGGCTGGCCGCCGCCGGGCTGGCCACCGAGCAGCCGGTGGCGCGGATGCTCGCACGGGCCGCTGCCGGACAGCCCACTGCCCAGGGCGCCCTGTACCTCGCGGTCTCCGCCGAGGTCTGGCTCCGGCAGGTCGACACCGCCGCCCCCACCTGGTGGGAGGTGAACTCCCCTGTGGCAGCTGGCTGAGAGCGCCCACCCGGTCCTTACCGACGAGGGCGGCGCGATCCTGGATGAGCGCACCGGCCGCTGGACGCACCTGACCCCGACCGCGTCGGCCGCCGTCATGCTTCTGCTCGCGGGCACCACCGAAGAAGAGGCCGCCGGACAGTACGCGGAGCGGTACGGCATCCCCGTCGGACAGGCCGCCGTCGACGTCCGCACGGTCGCGGACGCGTTGGCCGCGCAGGGCCTCGCCACGGCGGAACCGGCGAGCCGTCGGCGCTGGTGGGGGTGGTGGCGGTGACGAGCATGGAGGCGTACTCCACCGTCCGCACCGGGACCTTCCCCGAACGCGTGGCCGCCGCTGCCGGTCTTGCCCTGGCCCTGGTCCTGCTACGACTGCCGTTCCGGCACACCGTCCGTACGGTGCGCTGGGTACGGCGGGCGGGCCGCCGGCCGCTCGCACCGGAGCGGGCCTCGGCGCTGGTCGAAGCGGTCCGGCACACCGGCCACCTGTGGCCAGGCCGCGCCGCCTGCATGGAAACCTCCCTCGGCGCGGTACTGGCCGCCGCCCTCCTGGGCCGGCGCCTGAACTGGTGCCTGGGGGCACGATTCGCCCCGCCGCCGGTCGAGTACCACGCCTGGGCCGAACTGCCCGGCCACGGCCCGGTCGGCGAATACACCGGCGGAGGCTGGCACCACCACACCGCACTGACGATCTGACCGGGTCACCGGGCGCCGTGTCCTTCACCGGCCCGGAGCAGTTGACCGAATACGCGTACCCCTCGAAGGAGTGAGCTGATGTCCGCCGTCGCCCTGGCCGCCGAGACCGTCCCCGAGCGCCATTACACCCACCACGAAGGCCGCGGCGCCACACCGCACCGCTCGAACCCGGCAGTCATCCACCGCGAACTGGCCACGCTGGACGCCCGGGCGGGCATGAACGTCGTGGAGTTCGGCACCGGCTCCGGCTACTCCGGCGCTCTGCTCGCCGAGCTCGTCGGCCCCACGGGCAGGGTGACCAGCCTCGACATCGACACCTACCTGACCCGCTGGGCGGGCCTCATCCACCACCAGCGCGGCGTGGACCATGTCCGCTGCCACGCCGCCGACGGCACCGGCGGCTTCCCCGAGCGGGCCCCCTACGACCGGATGGTGGCCTGGTGCACCCCGCCGCTGCTGCCCCAGGCGTGGGTGGACCAGGTCGTCGACGGCGGCCTGATCGTCGCCCCGCTGCCGATCGCGGCCGTGCCCAACATGACCGTCGTCGCCAAGATCCGCGTCACCGGCGGCCGGCCGGTGGTCGAGGAGGTGTTCACCGGCGGGTACATCGAGGCGACCAGCTCGCCGAAGACCGACCTCGACCTGCCCGGCCGGTGGGTGGACTGGGAGAACCGCGTCCCCGCCCCTCCCGGATCTCCATCGCCTGGCGCGGCGACGACGACCACCTCCACACCGGCGCCCGCAACGCGCTGGACCGGCTGCTGAAGGACGCCCACACCGAGCCGTACGCGGGCACGGAGATCGACCTGCCGTCCTGGCGGACCTTCGCCGCCACCCGCGGCGACCACCGGCTCACCATGGCCGGGCTCAGCCCGGACCTGTGGGCAATCGGCCACACCACCACCACGACGGCCGCCGTCATCCAGCAGGACGGCACGATCCTCGCCGACGCCCCCGACTCCCCGTCCCTGACCGTCCTGCGCGAATGGCTCCAGCAGTGGGAAGAGGCCGGCCGCCCCGCCCCCGCCACCTACACCCCCACCCTGACCCGCACCGGCGACGGCTGGGACCTGCGGCTCTCCCGGTAGCCCTGCCGCTGCCGCTCACGCATGTTGCCCGGGACGCTTCAGCGTCCCGGGCAACGTCGTCTTCGTTCCGGCACGGGGGCCCGGATCACGGCCTGTCAAAACTTCTGACAGCAACACCGGTTTCCTGGTCCGTTCCTACTCGGACCCCAAGCCCATGAAATTGCCTTCCCCTCTGGATGATCGGCCCCACGTCTACCGGGGCCCGGCAGAGCCCCGGACGAATCTCGGCGGATCGTGCTGTCGTCGGGGGCTCCCGGCCCCGAAGGGGTGAAGGGCGAGCTGCGCTCTTCGCGGGCGCGGTGCCCGAGGCTGACGGGAGATGACGGTGGAGTGGATCGAGGCCCTGGGCGAAGTGGTGCAGAACCCGCTCGTGCGGCTGGCCGCGGACAGGGTCGTCCGGGGGATCGTCCGGCGTGTGTGGCGCGACCGACCGGCGGAGACTGCGCACAGTGAGGCGGGGCCTGTCACAGCCCCGCACGCCGAGGAAACGGAGACGCCGGTGACGACGGTCGCGGACGACAGGACGTATGAGCAGCTGGCCGAGGAGCTGCTGCGCGGGGTAGGCAACGCACGGATGCGGGCGGCGACCCGGCTGCTCGGCGCGCACCGGGGCGGGTACTGGCTGCAGCGCATGCTGGAGGAGGAGATGGAGCTCATGCTCGCCACCGACCGGTCGGTGATCGACCGTGGCGGCGCCCACCCCTCGGTGGACTGGCGCGCGCTCGGGCACCTCATGCTCACCCGGCCCGGGGCGCTCAAGTCTTCCACCAGCGAGTGGGTCGTGTTGGAAGTCGCCGCGTCGCTGGTGTCCAGCTGCGCGGTACAGCTCGGCGACGTCGTCCAGGCGCTCCCCGAGGACGAGGTTCGGCTGATCCTGCGGGCGTTGGAGGAAGCCGGGCTCGGCGACGCGCGCTGACGGCAGCACCAACGGCAGGTGGCCCCGGACTTCGGTCCGGGGCCACCTGCGTTGCGGGGCCAGAGGGGGCGTGTGCGCCCGGGCGCTACTTGCTGCGGCCGCGTTTCTGCTCGGGGCCGCTGGGGCGGTGTGCGGGTGACTGTGCGGAACGGGGGGGCGGAGCGGATGGGCGTCGGCCGCTCGTGGTGGAGCGGGCGTTGACGGCCTTGGGGTTCACCCGCTGTTGGGTCTGGGCGCGTTCGGCCCGGCGTTCGCCGTCCGGCGCGGCTCCGGCTCCCTGGCGGCGGTATACCTCGTCGCCCGTGCGGCGGCTGCTGATGACCAGGGTGCCGTCAGGGGAGGCGTGTATCTCGTTGCCCTTGGTGACGGCGTGGATGCTGCCGTCCTCGCCGCGCGTGGTGAAGTCGGCGCGCGGGTGATACATCCGGCCGTCGAACTTCAGGCCCGGGTCGGGGTCCTTCGGGACGCCGCTGTACTGGTCTTCCCACCTCGTCAAGCACTGCTCCCAGCCGGTCGAATGCCTCGTCGGCGCTGGCGGCCGGGGGGAGGCGGTCCAAACGCTCGTAGACGATGGTGAGCCGCTGCGGGAGGGAGAGGGGTTCGTCAGGACTTGGGTCGGGCACGGGGTGACTCCAGGAGACGACGGGTGGATGACGGGTGGGTTCCAGTGCCTCAGTGGTTCAGCAGGTTGCGCGCGTGCGTCAGGGCCTGGGGGAGCGAGGCGACGGTGGTGTCGTGGCCGGTGAAGGCCGCGGCGTCGTCGGGGTCGACGGACACGCCCCATTCGTCTGCCGCACCGTCGATGACGGCGTGGTGCCCGCCGTGGTGGATGCTGATCGATACCGCACCCGAAGAGTGGACGGTGACCGTGCTGTCGGCTGTGTCGCCGAAGGTCTTGCGGATGGCCTCTTGTACGGCGTCCTAGGCCGGGGTGTCGGTCACTGGCGTCTCCTCATGTCGTTGTGCATTGCGGTGGGTTCAGGTCGTGTAGAGCTCGACCATCCGCCCGTCTGGATCTTTCACCACGTGACGTCCGGGGGCCAGCGGCGGGGTCAGGGTCTGGCCATCGACGGTGAAGCCCAGCCGCGTGCTGCTGGCGGGCCGCTGGGCGGTGGCGGGGTAGAGCTCGATCACGGTGCCGTCCGGCAGTGTGGTGGCGTAGTGGACCGGTCCGTTGCCGTGCTGCTCGCGGACGAAGGGCAGTCCCAGGTCGGTGTAGAACGCGCGGCAGTCTTCCAAGTGGTCGGTGTAAAAGACCATGAGGGCGATGCGGGCGGTCGTGGTGGCGGTGGGGGACATAGGGCTCCTTTGGGTAGCGGGAGGAGGGGGCAGGGGCGGTGATGGCTGTGCCGAGGATGCGCACGCGGCGGATCATTCGCCGCCCGGGGTGGCCGTCTCCAGCTCGTCCAGGAGCCGTTCGAGCTCTTGCCAGGAGCGGGCCCGTTGTCGGGCGTACCACGGGCTGTCGAAGAAGCAGGTGTGGCAGTGCTGGGTCATGGCCAGGAGGGTGGTCAGCTTGGCGCCCTCGTCGCGGTCGGAGATCCAGACCATGCGGGCGTTGCCCGAGTACCGCACGGCCAGGTCGGAGAACGGCGCCGTGGGGTAGGCGAAGGCGAGCGGCCCGATATTGTCGGCGAGGGCCTTGGTCGCCTGGTCGATCTGGTCGAGCCAGCGGGCGTGCTCTTCGCGCAGGGCGGCGCGGACGGTGTCGCTCGCCTCCGGGGGAGGCGGTGTTGCGAGCAGGCGGGCCGCGGCGGAGGCGACGGTGAGCGCATCGGCCTGGAAGGTCTCGCGGGCCTTCATCTTCGTCTGGAAGCGCCGGTTGCGGACTTCGAGCAGGGGCGCGACGTACCGGCCGCTGACGATCGTGGTGAGCAGGGCCGTCGCGATCGAGATCAGCGCGGTTGTGCCCCACAGGGGCATCCAGTCAGGCATGGGCGTGATTGTGGCGGGTGCCCGTTAGGCCGGTTAACCGGCGGCGGGATCAACCGGCGTCTGTGTGGGCGGACTACAGCGGCTGTTCGGGTTCGGTGATGACCTCGCTGTCGACGGCCCATTTGGCTCTGACCTGCCCAAAGGCTTGACAACCCAGATAACGATCGATGCCCTCGGCGCACCGACTCCGCCCGGCTCCGCGTGACCGCTGTCATCCAATCGAGGCGTTTGACAGCGAACCCAGTCGTTTCGGCTTCCTTGCCAGCGAACCTAGTCGTACGAGGTGACGCGCTGGGGGTGCTGGATGGCCGTACCGGTCGGGGTAAATCTTGCAGAGCCGTACGTCGAGCTGTCGTACGGGGATGCTGTACGCGAGCGTCGGCGGCGTCCGCTGCTGGACTGTGTGACGGCCCGGTTCGAGGACGTGGCCGCCGTACGGCCGTTTCGCTGGGCGCGCGGTGAGCGTCACTTCTCCGGCTGGTACTGGGCGGCAACGACCGGGCAGCACGTCGGTTTCGAATCGTGGCTGGAGCGGGACCGGCTTCTGCTGATGGACTTCGATCCCGAGGTGGTGGGAATCGCCTCGCAACCGTTCTGGCTGCACTGGCACGACGGCGAGCGGGAGCGTCGGCACGCTCCGGACTACTTCGTACGCCGCACGGACGGCTCGGCGGTGGTCGTCGATGTCCGCGCCGATGAACGGATCGAGCCGAAGGACGCGGAAGCGTTCGAGGTCACCCGCCTGGCCTGCGGCCAGGCAGGATGGGGCTTCGAGCGGGTCGGGGTGCCGGATGCGGTGCTTCTGGCGAATGTTCGGTGGCTGTCGCGCTACCGGCACCCGCGGTGCCTGCACGGACCGGTCGTGAACCGGCTCCGGGCAGCTCCCTCGGCCCCGGTCCCGCTGATGATCGGAGCCGATGCCGCCGGCGACCGGCTTGAGACGCTGCCTGGCTTGTTCCATCTCCTCTGGCTCCAGGAAGTGGCCGCCGAGGGACTGGCGGTCGAGTTGCTGGGGCCGTCCACCATCGTGCGCCTGGCGGACGGAGGTGGACGGTGACGGGGAAAGTGCGACGAGTGCCTCCGACGGGCAGGATCGCGGAATTCCGGGAGAGCGCCGCTGAACAGGCTCGCTGGTGGGAGAGGCACATTCTGGAGGTTCTTGACGGCTTACCGCCGGATGCTCCTGCGGGGACGGTGCCACGGCCGGAGTTCGATCCGGAACGGAACTCGCTGGCTCAACGGGAGCGGGCCAAGGCTGCCGAGCTGACGGCGGGCGGGCACGCGATGACGGCCAGCGGCGTCAAGCAGCGGCGCCAGCGCTACCAGCGCGACGGGCTGGTAGGACTGGCCGATGGCCGGTCGGCTAAACAGATGCCATCGTTCGGCCGGGTCGCCCGGCGGTGGTCGAGGCGATGCGGGAGGCGATCGAAAAGACCGCCGAGGCGTCGTCGAAAACGATCGGCTTCGTGGTCTGGCGGGCGACCCAGATCCTGAACGCACGCGAGGACGCGGAAGGTGTCGAGATGCCGTCCGAGCGCACGCTCTATCGGCTGTTCGACAGGCTGGCGGCCGGAACCCACGCGACAGGCTCGGCAACCACGCGCCGCTCGGTGAACGCGCGTCCGGCCGGTCCGTTCGGGGAGGTGCCCGCCTGCGCGCCGGGCGAATGGATGCAGATCGACTCCACTCCGCTGGATGTCCTGGTACGGCTGGACGACGGCATTGCCGAGAAGGTCGAGTTGACGGCCATGATCGACCTGGCGACCAGGTCACTGGCCGCTGTGGTGCTGCGACCGACGACAAAAGCGGCCGACGCCTCTGCGCTCCTGGCCCGGAGCATCACCCCGGAGACGATGCGTCCTGGCTGGTCCGAGGCCCTTCGGATGTCGAGGTCGGCGATGCCGCACCGGCGGCTGCTGGCTTTGGACGAGCGGCTGGAGCACGCGGCCGCGAAGCCGGTGATCGTGCCGGACACGATCGTCTGCGACCACGGCAAGGTCTTCATCTCGAACAACTTCCGCGCCTCTTGCCGCTACCTGGGCATCAGCCTTCAGCCGACTCACAAGGCGTCACCCTTCGAGAAGGGCGCGATCGAGAAAACGCTGGGGTCGGTGGCGACCCTGTTCGCGCAGTTCGTCGCGGGCTACACCGGCCGGTCGGTGGACCGCCGGGGCCGGGGCCTGGAGAACGGGCCACTGTGGTCCTTTGCCCGAGTTGCAGAGCTTACTGGAGGAGTGGACCGTCGCCGTCTGGCAGAACCGTCCGCACGATGCACTGCGGGACCCGGACTCTCCGAAACGGGCTTTCTCGCCAAACGAGAAGTACGCGACGCTGCTGGAGTCGTGCGGCTACGTTCCGGCCCCGCTCAGCGGCGAGGACTACATCGAGTTGCTGCCCGAACGGTGGCAGGCGATCAACGTCTACGGCATCCGGATCAACCACCGCACCTATGACGCTCGCGAGTTGACCCCCATGCGCCGCCAGCACTCCGAGGTGGCGGAGAAGAAGGGGCTATGGGAGATCCACTACGACCCCTACGACGTCTCCCGCATCTGGGTACGCGACCGGCGCGACGGATCTGACCGGCGGATCACGGTGTTCTGGAAGCACCTGCACCGCGTCGGCGTCCTGTTCGGTGAGATGGCCTGGGACCACGCTCGTGAACAGGCGCCCGGCGGGAGCGAAGAACAGATCGCCGATGCCGCCGCTGCCCTTCTGCAGCGAGCCCACGACGGCCCCGCAGAGAAGAACGCCCGTCCGGCCAGGGCTTCCCGGCGAGACCGCCGCGTCGCTGCCCGCACCCGGGCCACCACGACCCACCGGTCGAATCCTGACCCGCCGGTCACCGAGGCGACGCCGGAGGACGATGCGGACTCCGGCCTGGCCAAGGTCATCCCGCTGGGCTTGTTCGACCCGCTCGCCAATCCCTGGAGGCGTTCGTGACCACCCCTGAACTAACGGCCCGACAAACCGCATTGCTAGAGGTCGACGCCGATGCCGACCGGCAGCTCACCACATTGGACGGATGGCGGAGGTTCATCGACAGCTCCCCCGCGCCCCCGGTCCTCTTGTCTCCCGGCGACCTGGAGCAGCTCTCTCCCACCGCCCGGGACCTTTACGACGACGATCGGCTCGGCCATCACGCCCGCATGCTCACGGTCGCCACCTCGTTCGTCGAGAAGACAGTGATCTGTGGCCGCAGATTGGTCCTGCTCAATCGGCACGCGATCAGTGCCCGCCGCGGCCTGATGGTCTCCGGGCTTCCCGGCACGGGCAAGACCAGCGGCATCACCCAGCTCGGACGGTCCCACGAACTCCTCGACCGGGCCCGGCACCCGAACATCGCCGACCGCATCCCGGTTCTCTACATCACCGTCCCGCCCGCGGCCACCGCCCGCATGGTCGCCGCTGAGTTCGCCCGCTTCCTTGGCCTTCCTGTCCGAGGCCGATCGAACATGACGGACATCATCGAGGCAGTGGTCGGCGTCTGCACCGACACTCGCACCGGCCTCGTGCTCGTCGACGAAATCCACAATGTCTCGCAGGTCACGCGGGCCGGCGGCGAGGTCTCCGACACCCTGAAGTACTTCTCGGAACGCATCCCCGCAACGTTCGTACGCCGGCATCGGCCTGGAGACCAGCGAACTACTAGCCGGCACACGGGGCGCCCAGGTCGCGGGCCGCTTCACTCTCGTTCCCACCCGCCCATTTCCTTAGGGAGACGAATGGAAGAGGCTGGTCGCGACCATGGAAGAGACCTTGCTCCTGCACGAACACCCGCCGGGAAGCCTGGTCAAGCTGGACCGCTACCTCCACAACCGGGCCGACGGCATGATCGGAGCGTTGTCTCACGCGATCCGCAGCGCCGCGATCGACGCCATCCTCAACGGCACCGAGCGTGTGACCAAAGAAGCAATCGACGCGATCCCCTGGACCAGGCCGCGGAGACCGCGACGACGTCCCCGTCCAAGAAGACGGCCCGAAGGTGACCCGCGTGCCAACTGACCGCCCTGCCCTGCTTCCCATCCAGGTTCCGCCACGGCTCGGAGAGACAACCGACTCCTACATCCGACGCCTGGCTCGCGCCAACCACCTCAAGCCTAGTTACCTGCACCGTTTCCTCTGCGGCCCACCGTTCTGGTTCGGCAAACCCAGTCTCTCCCGCCTCGCAGCAGCCTCCGGCCGCCCCAGACGCTCGCTCGAACGGGCCCTGGCCGACGTCGCATCGCCACGACGACGCAACAAGCCGAACGTCCGCTACCCCAGCACCATCCCCTTGGCCGACCGCCCGGACCTGGCCCTCCGCCTCCGCGAGACTGCCCAGTCCGGGACCGGACCATCCGTGACCTGTCCAGACGCCACCAACTGCCCTCCCAGACCATCCGCACCATCCTGGAAATGCCAGCGCCGAGCACCTGCAGGTCCAGGAAAGGTCCCAGGACGGGGCAGCCAGCCAGACGGCCCGCCCCCGCGATCAACGACTCAACACGAACCCTGATTGACGCCATGCTCGCCCAACGCCTCGATCTCCGAGAGATCTGGAACCGGCTGATGGACGACCACGACGTCTCAGTGTCCTACTCCTCCATCAACGTCTACTTCCGGTCCCGTCCGCATGTGGAACGTTACGCAATTCCCCATCAGCAGCGCCAGCTTCCCCACGCAAGCGTTCGCCCCTGAGTCTCTCGCGCGCGCATAGTCACTGAAGCGGCCCTCAGCAACCTCCGTATCTTGGTGCCATGACGGACACGGAAGAACCGAAGCTCTACGTGAACCGCTGGGGCGACACATCAGATCCAGCCCCGGAGCGGCCGGGGGCCCCGCCAGGACGCGTGCTCGTGCTTCGACCAGTCCAGGCCGCACCCGCGAGCCCGCGTCGGATTCCACACCGAACGGCAGGACACCTCTGCCCCGGGCTGGCAACACCTGCTGGAGCTGGTCGATGAGGCCGCCGCCGACGGGCGCGAAGAGTTCCGCCCCCTCACCGAGCTGAGCCCGGAAGAGCGGCGGCAGGTAATCACCCTGCCGCCGAGCGTCGCCAGGCTGACAGCGGTCAAACACCTGGTGCTCTACGGCAGCAACTTGGTCCGCATCCCGCCCGAGATCGGATCCATGACCAGCCTGGAGGAGTTCACCCCATACACCTCATACCGACTTCACTGGTTCCCCTACGAGATCACCCGATTGAGAGCCGAAGCTCAGAATGAGAGTGCGGACCCCAACCTGGTGGTGCACTTTCATAGTGTGAACCCCTGGATGAGAGTGATGGGGTCGCCTTCGGGGGGGTGCGCGCGTGTCGCCACGGCGATTAGCGCTGGTCACGGCTCCTCGGGCGGGCGAGGCGTTCGAGCGAGCTGATGCGCAGCTCCTCGCACGGCGCGGTCCGGCGTTCATCTCCGTCGACGACACGCGTCTTGGTCCCCGCCGACGCATCGTCATCTCGGCGGCGGAGGTCCAACACTAATGATCACCGGAGTCACCAGGGGGAGCCCGCAGCATGACCGGCACCACGGAGGCCCTTGGCGGGTCGGCTGCAGTCGACGATGCAGCACGAAGCGTCACACGCCCGTTCTACGTATACGCCGTGCTCGCCAACACGCTGTTCCAGCGCGGCGTATTCGTCCTCTTCCTTTATCAGCGAGGCTTCTCCGCCGGGCAAGTGGCCCTACTGCAGACACTGCTCTACCTGGTCAGCGGACTTGCGGAGTTGCCGACGGGAGTCATCGCCGACCGAATCGGCAGGCGTGCCAGCATCGTGATCGGCCAGGTGCTGATAGCTGGATGTCTGCTCGGTCAGGCGGCGTTCTCCAACTACTGGGTGTTCCTGGCGCTGTTCATCGGGCAGGGCGTGGGCATGGCATGTGTGTCCGGTTCGGACACCGCCCTGCTGTACGACCTGCTCGTGCGTCGTGGTGCAACGGCCAGCTACGTCAAGATCAAGTCCCGGTTCACCATGCTCGGGACGGTCACCTCGGGAGCCGCCATCGTCTTCGGCGGCCAACTGCAGCAGATTTCCTGGGAAGTCGTCTACGTCGGTTCGGCGGCGTGCCTCGTCCTGGCCGTGGTGGTGCTGATGTCACGGGTGCCCGAGATCCGCGGCGCGGACGCGGTGGACGAGCAGGACGGAGCCGAGGAGGAGCACGGCGACGCCACAGCATGGCGGGCGATGCTTCGGGTCGCCACACCGGCGCTCGTGACGCTTGTCGTGGTGTCCGGATTGATGCATGCGACTTTGACGCCGTACATCATTTTTACGCAGAAGACCCTCTCCGATCAGGGAGCGGGCACCGCATTGGTCAGCGTGGTCATATCGGCGGGATTCTTCGCCGGCGGGCTCACTCCATTGCTGTCGGACCGCGCGGACCGGCGCATCGGGTATCGGGTCATCGTCCCGGTGTCTCTCCTGACGCTCGCCGTGGCGCTCGGCCTGAGCGGCCTCGGCCTTGTCTGGGTCACCATCGCCGCGTTCCTGGTCCTGGTCGGAATTCCCGAGATCACCGCCGTGATCGTGGACAACGTGTTCAACGAGGCAGTGCCGTCGCGCCACCGGGCGAGCCTGCTGTCGGTGATCGCATTCGTGGAGTCGGCGCTCATCGGCATCGGCTATCTCGTCCTCGGCGCGCTCATGGACGGGTTGGGCTCCAGTGTGGGCATGGCCACCTACGCCGCGGTCCCCCTGCTGGCATGTCTCCTGTGGCTCCCGGTGCTCTTCTGAGGGGCACGGGTGACCACCGAGATCGAGAAGCCCGCCGACCAAAAGGCATCCTGAAACAGACCATCTCGAGCAACGCCCCTGCCCGATGGCGGGGGCGTCGAAAATGCCCCCTCGAATGGAGCCGGTGCGGAAACGTAGCCGGAAGGGAGTGGCGTGGAGAATCGGTTCGCGGGCAGGTGCGCGTCGTGCTCGGTGTGGGTGTCGGCGGGCGGCGGGTTTCTCGGCAAGGGCCTCGACGGAAGCTGGGAAGTGCGGTGCCAAGAGCCGCTACAGCAGGACCATGCGCGAGCGGCAGTTGTCCAACGGCTGCGGTCACTGCGACGCGCTGCAGGGCAACTTCCCCGTCCACGACGAGGCAATGGGCCGCGTCGCCGCGAGCGGCGTGGACGGGCTGGACACGTTGCTGGTCGCTGCCTGCCCGGTGCTGGAGTGGCAGGCCATCGTCCACGACAACAGCGGCGGCGTGATGGCGATCTGAGCTCACACGCAGCGAGAACCCCCTGGTCAGCTCCACTCTCATTTCCCATGCCCCAGAATGGCCTCGATTAGATATTCATCAAATCAACAGTGGCCAGGTCAGAGGGCATGTCAAGTCTCATCTTCAGCGGCGGCTCTCACCGATGCCAGAAGCTGACCCGCAGCACAGTGAGCACGCGCGCGTTGTTCGGCAACGAGAAGCTGCGGCCACCCTTCCCAAGGCTTCAGCCTGCCCAGGACTCCGTCGCGGACCTCGATCTGGAGAACCTGGATCCCCGGCGATGGGGCATCACCGCCATCCATCGCTGCAGTGTCTGCAACCATCCGATCGCACAGAGCGGATTCCATCAGGTATGGATCTCGCTACGCGTGGCCACCGACGTGCTTCCTCTGCTGGTCAGCGCCTGCTCGTCGGCATGTGTCGCCGAACTGCCCGACGGTGCGAAGGACTACATCCCCACACCGCACACAGGCGGCCGAGTCGATCAGCCAGCGTCCGACTGGGACTGACCTGCCCACGTGACCGTCGACACCGCGGCCCATCTCACGTGATCTTTTGCCAACCAACTTAGTCGTGGCAGGTCAGCGCGACCAAGACGACTAACTTCACTGTCAAAGGACACCGCGCGTGCCCGGCCGCACGGCTGTTTTCCGATGCCTATGCCGTGCTCACCACCGTGCTCAGCGTCGGCAAAGGCGCCCGCGCGGAGGACGCGGTGTGAGCCGCGCCGCGCGCACCGTCAGCCCCGCAGCCCGCCCCAGCAGAATCCGCGAGCTGTGCACCGCCCACGGCCTCGCAGCGGCCTGACCTCAACCAGCCGACTTCGCCACGCGCCGAGCCACTGACTGGCAGCACAAGACCACCACCGACCTCGCCCGCACATACGGCACGGTCGTGGTGGAACAGCTCAACATCCCGAACATGGTCACGTCCGCCAGGGGAACCATCGAGGAACCGAGGAAGAACGTCGCCGCCAAGTCCGGCCTGAACCGCTCCATCAGCCAAGAGGCATGGGGCCGCACCGTGACGATGCTGACGTACAAGACCGCCCGCTATGGCGGCACCCTGCACAAAGTCCCCGCCCCGAATACCTCCCTGCGCTGCTCCGCGTGCGGCTTCATCACACCCGGAAGCCGGGAGGACCAGGCCACCTTCGTATGCAAGAACCCGGACTGCGGCTGGTCAGGCAATGCCGACTGGAACGCAGCCCGGAACATCTTGCACCTGTACCGGATGGGCCACGCGCTCATCCCGGCTGCCGGAGGGCAGTCGTCAGACACGCTCGTCGCGTCAAGCCCGCCACCGCAAGGTAGGCAGGAATCTCCCGGATTCATCCGGGAGAGCACTTCAACAGCTCCCCGCCTACGCGCCCGACCTCAACCCGGTCGAAGGCATCTGGTCCTTACTGCGACGCGGATCCCTCTCCAACGTCGCCTTCACCACCCCCGACCACCTGATCCAGACCGTCAGAAGAGGCTTACGGCAGATTCAATACCGCAGCGACCTGATCGACGGCTGCCTGGCCGGTACCGGCCTGGCCCTCATCCTCGACTGACCGCGCGCGACATCACGAGTTCAACCTCGGTAACCGCGCGGGGCACGCTCACCGGCTCGCCCCCTGCTTGACCGCGCCCCTCTCGACGTCGCGCTGGAGGCGGACGATGTCGAGATCCTTCGGGCTGAGGACGTCCAGGTCGGCCGACGCGGGCCGACCTGGACGTCATGATCAGACGAGGTCGAACCGGTCGAGGTTCGTCACCTTGTCCCACGCCGCGACGAAGTCGCTCACGAACTTCTCCTTCGCGTCATCGCTCGCATAGACCTCCGCGAGCGCGCGCAGCTCGGAGTTCGACCCGAAGACGAGGTCGACACGACTGCCGGTCCACTTGACCTCGCCCGTGGCGGCGTCGCGACCCTCGAACGTGTTCGCGTCCTCGGACGTCGCCTTCCACGTCGTGCCCAGGTCGAGCAGGTTGACGAAGAAGTCGTTGGTCAAAGACCCAGGGGTCGTGGTGAAGACGCCGAGCGGCGACTGCTGGTAGTTCGCGCCCAGGACGCGGAGGCCACCGACGAGGACCGTCATCTCGGGGGCGCTCAGGGTCAGCAGGTTCGCCCGGTCGAGCAGCAGGTACTCGGCCGGCAGCCGGTTGCCCTTCCCGAGGTAGTTACGGAACCCGTCGGCGGTCGGCTCAAGCGCGGCGAACGACTCCACGTCGGTCTGCTCCTGCGACGCGTCCGCGCGGCCCGGCGTGAAGGGGACCTCGACGTCGAAGCCGGCGTCCTTGGCGGCCTGCTCGACGGCCGCACCACCGGCGAGCACGATCAAGTCGGCGAGCGAGACCTGCTTGCCGCCGGTCTGCGCGGCGTTGAAGGACTCCTGGATCCCCTCCAGGGTGCGCAGCACCGTCGCCAGCTGGTCGGGGTCGTTGACCTCCCATCCGCTCTGCGGCTCAAGGCGGATGCGCGCACCGTTGGCGCCGCCGCGCTTGTCGCTGCCACGGAAGGACGAGGCCGACGCCCACGCGGTGGACACGAGCTGGGACACCGACAGGCCCGAGGCGAGGATCTGGCCCTTGAGGGAGGCGATGTCCTCGGCGTCGATGAGCTCGTGCGTCACCGCGGGAAGGGGGTCCTGCCACAGCAGCGTCTCGGCCGGGACCTCCGGGCCGAGGTAGCGCACGACCGGGCCCATGTCGCGGTGGGTCAGCTTGAACCACGCGCGGGCGAAGGCGTCCGCGAACTCGTCGGGGTTCTCGAGGAAGCGCCGCGAGATCTGCTCGTAGGACGGGTCCACGCGGAGCGCGAGGTCGGTCGTCAGCATCGTCGGGGCGTGGCTCTTCGACGGGTCGTGGGCGTCGGGGACGGTGCCCGCCCCGGCGCCGTCCTTCGGCCTCCACTGGTGCGCGCCGGCGGGGCTCTTGAACAGCTCCCACTCGTAGCCGAACAGGATCTCGAGGAAGCTGTTGTCCCACGTCACCGGGGTGTTCGTCCAGATACCCTCAAGGCCGCTGGTGATCGTGTCACCGCCCTTGCCGGTGCCGAAGGAGTTCCTCCAGCCGAGGCCCTGCTCCTCGATCGAGGCGGCCTCGGGGTCGGGGCCGACGTTGTCCGCCGGGCCCGCACCGTGGGTCTTGCCGAAGGTGTGACCGCCCGCGATCAGTGCGACCGTCTCCTCGTCGTTCATCGCCATCCGGCGGAACGTCTCACGGACGTCGCGGGCTGCGGCAAGCGGGTCCGGGGTGCCGTTGGGGCCCTCCGGGTTGACGTAGATGAGGCCCATCTGGACCGCGCCGAGGGGGTTCTCCAGCTCCCGGTCGCCGGTGTAGCGCTCGTCGCCGAGCCAGGTGGACTCGGGACCCCAGTAGACGTCCTCCTCGGGCTCCCAGACGTCCTCACGACCGCCGGCGAAGCCGAAGGTCTTGAAGCCCATTGACTCCAGGGCGACGTTGCCGGCGAGGATCATGAGGTCGGCCCACGAGAGGTTCTGGCCGTACTTCTTCTTGACCGGCCACAGCAGGCGGCGGGCCTTGTCGAGGTTCCCGTTGTCCGGCCAGCTGTTGAGGGGGGCGAAGCGCTGCTGGCCGGCCCCGGCGCCGCCGCGGCCGTCGCTGATCCGGTAGGTGCCCGCGCTGTGCCACGCCATCCGGATGATGAACGGGCCGTAGTGGCCGAAGTCGGCCGGCCACCAGTCCTGCGAGGTCGTCAGCACCTCCGCGATGTCCTGCTTCACGGCCGGGAGGTCGAGGGTCTTGAACGCCTCGGCGTAGTTGAACTCCTCGCCGAGGGGGTTGGCCACGGCGGGGTTCTTGGCGAGGATCTTCAGGTTGACCCGCTCCGGCCACCACTGGCGGTTTCCGCCGCCCTGGGCTGGGTGCGGGGCGCGCCCGTGCGCGACCGGGCAGCCACCTCCGCCCTCCGTCTTCGCGTCTACGACGATTGCATCATGGTTCTCAGACATGGGAATCCTTCCGGACCAGGCCGATCATGGTGCTCAGGAACTGCGGGCGGTGGAACAGTGGGGGCACAGGCCCCAGTAGATGACCTCGGCCTCGTCGATCGAGAAGCCGTGGTCGTCGGAGGCGGTCAGGCAGGGGGCCTCGCCGACCGCGCAGTCGACGTCAGCGACGACACCGCACGACCGGCACACGACGTGGTGGTGGTTGTCCCTGACGCGTCCCTCGAACCGGGCCGGGCTGCCGGCTGGTTCGATGCGGCGTACGAGTCCCGCCGCGGTGAGCGCGTGGAGGGCCTCACACACGACTTGCCGGGAGATATGGCCCACGCGATCGCGCACCCCCGGAGGCGATCTCCTCGACGCCGAGGCGGTCACCGTCCCGGACAATCTCGAGCAGCGCGACGCGGCCGTCACCCGCAGGCCGGCACCGCGCAGCTCCTCGGCGGTGGTCCCGTCATGTCTCTGTCTCCTGCCGTACTGGAGTCTTCCTGTCCCTTGGCTTTCGCCGGAACCGATCCTACGATGGACAGGGTCTAAGTCAAGAAGTGGGCCAACTCCCTATCCAATCGGATCCCGGACGTCCATCGGTAAACTTCGGTTATCCCATCGAACCTGAATAGGTGAACCGATATGAGTGACCTGCTGGAGCGACTGCGAGGGCGTGGCTGGCGGATGACCTCCCAGCGGCGTGTCGTTGCGGAGGTCCTCGACGGCGACCACGTGCATCTCACGGCCGACGAGGTGCACGCCCGCGCGGCACAGCGGCTGCCCGAGATCTCCCGGGCGACCGTCTACAACACCCTGGGCGAGCTGGTCTCCCTCGGTGAGGTCATAGAGGTCTCCACCGACGGCCGCGCCAAGCGCTACGACCCCAACGCACACCACCCGCACCAGCACCTGGTGTGCTCCGACTGCGGCACCATCCGCGATGTCCACCCGACCGGCAATCCGCTGGCCGGCCTCCCGGCGGAGGAACGGTTCGGCTTCACGGTGTCCGAGGTCGAGGTCACCTACCGCGGGCTGTGCCCATCCTGCGGCTAAAGCGTGTTGCAGAAGGCTGCGGCCTGCGTATTTCCCTTGTATGTGTGGGGCGTTGAGGGCTGAGCCGGTGTGGGTGGTGGAGACGTTTTACCGGGTTGCGGATGCGGCAGTTTGAGGCGTTGGTGGCTGTGCCCTCGTCACCACAAACACGGTTGCAGTACTGGCTTGCCCCCGCCCGGCCTGAGGCTTTCGGGTCCTCCAGATCCGTTCCGGTTATGCGAACGGTGTGGCCCGGAGTGGGCCGCCGTCGAGGTAGTTGACCAGATTCGCTGCGTACTGCTCGGCATGCGGTCCGGAAAGCACCACGCTCGGGTGCGGGGTGTCGACGGGAAGGACTCGTATCAGGTTGTGCTCCGCAGAGATCGGGAGCGCCTGGGAGCCTTCGGACCGGTTTTCGTAGCCTGCGTGGATCTCGATGGTGAGCCCACCAGCGCAACCGTTGGCCGTAGCCAGCGCTGACCAGACGACAAGGCGCTGCATGTCCGTCTCGGGCGGGAGGCGGACCAGGCGTCGAACTTCTCTGTGGTGGCACGAGCCGCATAGCGGCATATCGAGGCGCAGGTGTGGGAGGAGCGTTGCGGCCAGGGGCTGGAGGCTGGGGAAGGTCCTCATCGGGCCGGTGCGCGGGGAGAGCAGGTAACCGGCGGCGCCCCAGGGGCGGACCTTGAGGCGTCCGCCGGTGGCCTGGCCGGCGGCGGCTGCGCGCCGCCGCCGGTCAGCAGGGCGGTTACCGGCAACGATGACCTCCCACGGAGGGCGGACCGTTCCTGTGCCGCATGCGCCACACATCGTCTGCTCTCCCTAGGGCATCACATCGCCACTGTTGGGCCCGAGGACTTGGCCGACATACAGGTTCCCCGACGGATCGCCTGCGAGGAGGACGGCGGTCGGTGCGACCTCCGCGGGTACACCGAAGCGGCCCAGGGGAAGTTCGGCCTGCTTGGCTTTCTTCCATTCCTCGCTGATCCCGGCCACCAGGGGCGTCTCGATGGGGCCCGGCGCGATGGCGTTCACCAGGACGCCGTGCGGCGCCAGCTCGCGGGCGAGCGCTTTGGTGAGGCCGATGACACCGGCCTTGGCTGCGCAGTAGTGCACCAGGCTCTCACCGCCCTTCAGCGCGAGCTGGGAGGAGACGTTGATGATGCGGCCGGCGCCCTGCGCGACCATGATGGGTGCCGCCCAGCGACAGCAGAGGAAAACGCTGCGCAGGTCGACGGCGATCATCTCGTCCCACGTCTCCACCGGCATGTCCACAAGCGGGACCTCGGTCAAGAGTCCGGCACAGTTGACGAGGATGTCCAGGCGCCCGAACTCCTCGACTGCTGCACCGACCATGGCGCGGGTGGCGTCCGCGTCGGCGATGTCGACCTGGTAGGCCCTGGCCTTGGCGCCTGCGGCCCGGGCTCGTGCCGCAGTCGCTTGGGCTCCCTCGAGGTTGAGGTCGGCAAGGAAGAGGTGCGCCCCCTCGGCGGCGTAGGCGTCGGCGATGGCTGCGCCGATGCCGCTGGCCGCCCCGGTGATCAGGGCAATGCGGTGATGAAGTGACTGACTCATCTCTTCTTTCCTCAGCTCGGCCAGCGAACGGTCAGCCCACCGTCGACGATCAGTTGCTGCCCGGTGATGTAAGCGGCATCGTCGCTGGTGAGGAAGCGGATCGCGCGCGCCGCCTCATCGGCTGTACCCACCCGTCCCCAGGGGATCAAGCGGCCGGCGTGGGCCAGTCCCTGCGGGCCCAGCGAGTTGACGGGGTCCAGCGACTGGGGGCTTTCGATGAGGCCGGGGATGACGGAGTTGACGCGGATACCGCGCGGGGCAAGCTCGACAGCCAGCGATCGGCACAGTCCCAGGACACCGGATTTCGCGGCTGCGTAGTGGGCATGGTCGTCCCAGCCGTAGACGCCGCCGGCGATCGAGGAGACCGCCACCATCGCTCCAGCACCGGTCATCACTCCCGCCGCGGACCGGAAGGTGCGCAGCACGCCGGTGAGGTCGACCGAGAGCATGTCGTCCCATGCCTGGTCGCTGAGCTCGGCGAGCGCGGCGCGGCGCAGGATCCCAGCGCCGGCGACCGCGATGTCGAGACGGCCGAATCGCTGAACGGCTGCCTGTGCCAGAGCGTCGACCTGGTCCGGGTCGCGGACGTCGACCGAGACGGCCAGGGCCTGTCCGCCGGCTGCCTCGATCTCGCGGATCGCCTCCTGCACGTCGTGCGGGTCTCCGGGGTAGTGCCCCAGCACGCTTATCGCGCCGGCGCGGGCGTAGGCGACCGCTAGAGCCTTGCCGATGCCGCTGGCGCCTCCAGTGATGACGGCGACCTTGCCGGCGAGGCCGTCATCCCTGACGGCAGTTGCCTGGTCTGAGGTGGGGGCGCTCATACGGCCGCTCCTTGCGCCTGGACGTGGACTCCTGCGGACTCGTGGTTCTGATCCACGCGGCGGGTGCCGAGCATGACCAAGCCGGAGGCCAACATGAAGGCTGATCCGGCGATGAGGGCTGCGGTGACCATGGACATCCCCGCCCCGAGGAGGACGCTCAGCAGCGCGGAGCCCACGATCGCGCCGACCGGCCCCATCGTGTGCGCCACGTTCGGACCGAGGCCACGAACCTGGGCCGGGAATGACTCGCCCATGTAGAACAGCAGTGCGGCGTAAGGACCGGTCAAGAAGAACAGCGACAAGGCGTACAGGGAGATCACGAAGGCGCTGTTGGAGGGGCCGAGTAGCATGACGCCGGTCAGGACGGCCCCGACGGTCCAGCCCACGATGATGGTGGAGCGGCGGTTGAAGCGGTCGCCGACCCAGCCGTGGAAGAGGTAGCCGGCGAAGCCGACCGCGTTGGCCAGGACCAGGACCAGCAGCGCGCTGTCGAAGGAGACGTGCTTGCCCTGGGTGAGGACGGTGGTGCCGAGCACCGAGAACACCTGGATGGCCATCCAGTTGAACAGCCACGCCAACGACAGGCAGACGGTGTGCCGCCGCAGGCCGGGGGCGAAGACGTCGCGCAGGGTGGCCTTGGCCTCGCCGGAGACGGTGAGGCCCACTTCCGCGGCGAGGGCGTCGGCCTCTGCCTTCTGGCCGTCGGCGCGAAGCCGACGGACCTCGGTGAGTGCCGCGAACGCGGGGGACTCCGGGAGCCTGGTGGCAGCCAGGGCGACCAGGATCGAGGGGACCATGGCCAGGACGAAGCACCAACGCCACCCGACGACCGGCAGCAGCAGGGCGGTGAGCCCGGCCGAGGCCAGCGCGCCCACGGGCCATCCGCTCTGGACGAAGCTGTACATGAAGCCGCGGCGGCGGGCTTTGCCGTACATCTCGTTGAGATAGACGGTGTTGACCAGTTCTTCGGAGTAGCCGAAGCCGGAGAAGGCGCGGATGACGACCATGGAGAGGGCTCCGGCTGCCAGGCCGGTGAAGCCGGAGCTGAGGGCGGCCCCGATGATGGTGACGACCAGGGCGCGCTTGCGGCCGACACGGTCCAGCAGCGGTCCGACGCTGAGAGCGACGATGAACGTGCCGACCGTGACCCAGGTGGTGACGGTGGTGGCCTGCGCGGGGGACCAGCCGAAGTCCTCGGCGATCTTGGGCAGCAGCGTTCCGAAGAGGGTGTAGTCGTAGACAGAGAACACCCAGGCCAGGAAGCACACGACCGAGACCTGCACCAGCGTGCGCGAGGTCACCGGGCGCTTCCAGTCCGGAGTGGTTTCGACAGGTCCAGCTGACATGGTTATGCCTTTCGGGGGAAGCGCTGGGCGAAGTCGTCGGCGATCGCGTCGAAGGTGGTCCACTTGACGCCCTCGTGGGAATTGATGTGCTCGATCAGCCGCTCGAGGGCCATGAGGACCTGGGGCCTGCCAGACACGTCCGGGTGGATGGTCATGGTGAACACGGCGTAGTCGTTCTCGCGGTAGACCCAGTCGAACTGGTCGCGCCACATGGTCTCGATGTCGCGGGGGCTGACGAAGCCGTGGCTGTTGGGGCTTGCCTTGACGAACATCATCGGAGGCAGGTCATCGAGGTACCAGTTGGCCGGGATCTCGATGAGGCCGGTCTCCTGGCCGCGCACGAGCGGCTTCATCCAGGACTCGGCCGGCGCGTCGTAATCGATCTTGGTCCAGCTGTCGCCGACGCGGACGTAGTACGGCTCGAAGTCGCGGTGCATCAGCGAGTGGTCGTACTTGATGCCGCGCTCGAGCAGCAGTTCATTGGTCACGGGGCTGAATTCCCACCACGGGGCGACGTAGCCGGTGGGTCGGCGGCCGGTCCGGGACTCGATGAGGTCGACGCAGTAGTCGAGGACGGCGGACTCCTGCTCGCGGCTCATCGCGATCGGGTTTTCGTGCGAGTAGCCGTGGACACCGATCTCGTGGCCGGCTGCGACGCAGGCGTCGAACTGCTGGGGGAAGGTCTCGATGGAGTGTCCCGGCCAGAAGAAGGTCTGGGTGAGGTCGTTGCGGCGGAAGAGTTCCAGCAGGCGCGGCACGCCGACCTCGCCCGCGAAGAGGCCGCGGGAGATGTCGTCGGGAGAGTCCTCTCCCCCGTACGAGCCGAGCCAGCCGGCCACCGCATCGATGTCAACGCCGAAGGACACAAAGATTTCTTTGGTCATGATTTTCCTTGCTCTGAGCAGACGGGCGCCGAGCGGCGTCCGGCTTGGCTGAAGGTGAGGATCGGGCTTGGTGGGCCCTTCAGGGTGTGGCGTGGTGAAGCCACTCCGACACGACAGATCCGGGGTCTTCCGGCTTGAGAGTGAGGGCGACAGACAGCAGAAGCCTCGCCTGCCACGGACTGAGATCCGAGGCGAAGATCGCGCCGACACGGTCGAGGTCCGCGCCGCCACCCGCGGTGTACAGGGGGGAAACCGGTCCGGTGAACACGCGGCTGCATACCAATACCGGGATGCCGCGTTCCACCAGCCGTCCCACGGTCTCGGTCATAGCCGCAGAGGTGTTGCCGGCTCCCAGCGCCTGCAGTACCACTCCGCGAGCACCTGCGGCGACTGCGGCGTCCAACAGCGCGTCATCGCAACCGGCGTAGGCGGCGACGACATCGACTCGTGGCAGGTCGTGCACGAGACTGAGCTCGAAGGCAGGGGGCCGTGGATGTGCCCCCAGCGGTATGACGCTGTCGGAGGCGACTCGCAGACAGGGGCCACGTCCGGGCGCGCCGAATGCGCTCGATGCCAGGGTTTCCACCTTGCGGACACCCCGCGCCTGCCACGCCAGTCCGTCGAAGACCAGAACAGGACCAAGCCCTCGGGCATGCGGACTGCCCGCTACCGCCAAAGCCGCGGCAACGTTGGCCGGACCATCTGGCGCCGGACTGTCGAAGGGTCGCTGCGCACCGGTGAACACGACCGGCCGCTGGTCGTCGTGGAAGAGGTCGAGCAGGAACGCGGACTCCTCCATGGTGTCGGTTCCATGGGTGATGACGACCGCGTCCACACCCTCGGCCAGCGCCTCGTGGGCCCGGCGTGCGAGCGCGGCAAGATCGGCGAGCTCCAAGGCGTAGCTGCCCTTGGTCTTGAAGTCGTCGACCTCGACGTCGAGAACGCCAAGCCCACTCTTCGCCAAGAGCTCCTCGCCTGTAGCCCCGGCCAGGAGACCCCGTGGCGACCGGCGGCTGGCAATGGTGCCGCCGGTCGCGATCAAACGGAAACGTGCCACAGGAGTCCTCCGGGAACCACACTTGATGCCGCAAGTCGCGCAAACGATTGCGCCAGAGGTTACGCAAACGATTGCGGAGCGACAAGGGGTGTCTCAGGTTTTTTTGGTCGCCCGATTCCCGCCCGGGGGTGAGCATGCGGTAGAAACATTGCGTGACTTCCCATTCCCCCTCGCACTCCGACGAGCCGGTCACGCTGGCCATCCTGGCCGAGCGCGCGGGGGTGCATGTCTCGACCGTCTCGCGGGCACTGACGCCTGGCGCCGCCGGCGTGGGCTCCTCCACTGCCGAACGCATCCGCGCGCTCGCCGCCGAGCTCGGGTACCACCGGGACCCCGCCGCAGCCGCCCTCCGCACCCGCCGCAGCAGGGTCTTCGGCGTCCTGGTTCCCCGCCTGACCGACTTCGTCCTGGCGCGCATCTACGAGGGGCTCGATGCCGCTGCGGCACAACACGGCTACAACACCTTCGTGGCCAACACCACCGACGACCCGGCCCTGCGGCGTGAACGCCTCGAAGAGCTCCTGGCGCGACGCGTGGACGGCATCGTGCTGGGCGACGCCCGGCTCGATGGTGACGACCTGGTCAAGATCCTGGCGCGCAGGAACGTCCCCTACGTCCTGGTCTCGCGGCGGCTGAAGGGGCACCTGTCGGTTACAACCGACGATCTCCTTGGCGGCCGTCTGGCTGCGGACCACCTCCTGGAACTCGGCCACAAGCGGGTCGCGGTCGTCGCCGGAGAGCCGTACGCGAGCACCGGCGTCGAGCGAACAACCGGTTTCGTACGCCGCTACGCGGAAGCGGGCCTGCCCGTCCAACAGGACTACATACTTACGTCGCGATTCGACACAGCGGGCGGCCATGTCGCAGGCGCGGCACTCCTCAACCTCGACCCAGGGCCCACCGCCATCTTCGCTGTGAACGACACGGCAGCCATCGGCGTCATAGGGGCCCTACGGGAACATGGGCTCCGGCCCGGCGCCGACGTTGCCGTTGTCGGATACAACGACATCCCCGTCGCTGCGGACATGCCCGTACCCCTGACCACTATCCACGCGCCCATGTTCGAAATGGGCTGTGCAGCGATGGACCTCCTCCTTGAACGCTTGAGTGAAAGACAGGTGCGTTCCAAGCGCCTGCGTCCCCATCTCGTTGCCCGGGCGTCAACGTTGAACGAATAGCCGCCCATCAACCGAACCCCGGCCGGAGTGGAGGTGCGCTCGATGATCGGTCCGTCCAGCCCCGCACCGGCTGTCCGCCGCGCCCGGAACCAGGGATCGTGAGCCGCCTCAGCGGTACACCGGCCTCACCGGGTCGTCGCGAACGCCCGTCCGCTTCGCTCGCTGCCCGCGCCGATCGCCGATCCGGGGCGGATCGTCCGCCTCGGCATACGCCGACGTGATCGGCTCGGCGGCATCCTCCCCGAGTATCAGCATGCCGCCTGACCTGTACGGATGAGGTTTTTGGCAAGGACACCATCAGACGCGCACCGCCCTCTTCCTTCGACCACCTCCAGCGGGAAGAAGCGCAGCGACAGCGGCGGGTTTCGCGCTGGTACAGAAAACGACGGTTACACGACCTTAACCTCAGCAGTGGTTGGCGCGGCGGCAGCGTTGTCCGAGGCAGTCAGCTCGGCCGCTGCGAGGTAGCCGGCCAGCAGCGCGTGGGCCACGTCGCGGACGCGTGCGTCGTCGGGCAGGAACGTGGGTGAGTGCAGCTGGGTGCCGTCCCCGTGGGTGCCGACGAACATCATCAGCGCGGGAAGCCGCTCGGAGAAGAACGAGAAGTCGTCCGAACCCGCGGACCGCAGCTCATGGCTGACCGTCAGCCCGAGCGAGGCGAGCAGCGCGCCCGTTGCTGCCGCAAGTCGCGGATCATTGTCAAGTACGGGCTCCCCACGGGTGAAGCGGACCTTCGCCGTGCAGCCGTGAGCGCGCGCGGTCAGGTCGGCGACCTCCTCCAGCCGTGCGTGGACAGTCTCGCGGTCGGCGGTGCTCATCGCCCGTACGGTGCCGCGGGCCACTGCGACGCCGGGCGTGACGTTCGCGGCGGTCCCTGCCTCGAGCGTGGTGACGCTCAGCACGATCGACGACATCGGGTCGATCCCGCGGCTCACCAGGCTTTGCAGGGCTACTACGACGTGTGCCAGGGCGACCACCGGGTCGCGGGTGAGGTGCGGGTACGCGGCGTGGCCGCCTCGGCCATGGACGGTCACGGTGAACTCGTCCGAGGAGGCATTGACGACCCCGGGGGTGCAGGACACCGTCCCGGCCGGAAGCAGCGGTTGCACATGCGCTCCAACGACGGCCCGGCACGCCTCGAGTTCCAGCAGCCCGTCCTCGGTGATGTCCCGTGCTCCCGAGGGGTATGTCTCCTCGCGCGGCTGCAGCACTGCCAGCAGCGGCACCGGCCCGCCCACCCGGGCGATGGTCCGCGCCACGGCGACGACGGCGGCCATGTGGACGTCGTGGCCGCACGCGTGCATCACGCCGGGGTGCCCAGACGCCCATGGCACGCCCGTCGCCTCGACCACCGCCAGCGCGTCCAACTCTGCGCGCAGCGCGACGGCCGGGCCGTCACCGCCTATCCGGACCACGGCCCCGGTGTCCGCGACCTTGGTCATGTCGCTCCCGTTCGGCAGGGCGGCCAGGACCAGGTCGCGGGTCTCGCCCTCCTCTCCGGAGACGCGGGGCTGCGCGTGCAGCTGGTGGCGCAGCGCCACGGCGCCGGGGAGTTCATGTTCCAACTCGGCGGAAAGCGAGGCGAGTAGACGGTTGTTCACGAATGGCCTTCCAGACCGTAGACGCGAAGGGCGTTGTCGCGCCCGATCATTCGGGCGATGCGGAGGGCGTCGTCCTCGGTCCACTCTCCCGCCTCCACCCACTGGGCGAGTGCACGCAGCATCCCGCGGCGCCACAGCAGCGAACCGAGGTGGTGCAGCTCGGGCGGGCCCCAGGCGTCGGACGAGAAAAGGATCTTGGCGAACGGCGCCAGCTCCAGGGACTCGGCCACCAGAGCGTCGGAGCGCATGCCGGTGTAGTTCACGCCGAGGCCGACGTCGAAGTAGACGTGCGGGAACACCTGTGCCAGGTAGCCGGCGTTGCGCTGGAACGGGTAGCAGTGGAGCAGCAGGAGGTCGACCCCGAATGGTTCGACTTCCTTGATGAACCGGGTGAGCAGCAGTGGGTCGCACCGGTGCAGCTCCACGTCGGGATCGCCATATCCGGTGTGCAGCTGGATCGGCAGGCCGCGATCGACCCCGGTCCACAGGGCGAAGCGCAGCAGCACCGGGTCGGACACCCTGACGGTTCCCGTCGCCTGGCACTGGGAGAGCCACTGACCTGCCGCGCGCACGACCTGCGCGTCGCTCGGCCGCTGCGGGTCGAAGTCGAAGCCGTACCGGTAGGCGATGATGCTCTTGAGGCCCACGGCCTGGGCTGTCCGCTCAGCGAGGGCCTCTTGGTAGCGGGTCGGCAGATCGGCGGCGGCCACGCCCTCGGCGGCCAGCTGCTCCAACACCGACTCCAGGCGTACGACCTCGTCCACCCGACGCCCGGAGACCTCGGCCATGCCGTCGACGCCGAGGATCTCCTCTCCCTTGTAGCCGGTTTCCAGCAGGTAGTGGTCGATGCCGGACGCAGCCAGCAGCCGCCGGGTCACCTCGCGCACGCCGAACTCCTGACGCCTGGCCACATATGTGTCCGGGTCGGCGTGCGGGTCCAGGCCGAGCACAGGAGCGCACCAGCGGCGCACGGCAAGGCCGATCTGGGAGTCGAACTGCGTCATCCAGGGCGGGATCGGCCGGTCGGACTCGGTCAGCATCGGCTCCAGCGCGGCCCGGTCGACGGAGGCACGCAGGGCGCCGTGGACGTGGTGGTCGACCAGAGGGAGAGCCTCGATGGCCGCCTCGAGCTGATCAGTAGACATCGGAAACCTTCCGGATGCGGGCCAGGTCGTCCAGGCCCTCCAGCTGGGCCAGTTCGGACCGCTTGACCGCCAGCTGGGTGGTTAGCAGCCGCGGGTCGAACCAGGAGCCGACAACCTCGTCGGCCTCCAGGGCGTCCAGTGCTTCCTCCAGCGAGGCGGGCAGCGTGGGCACGTCCGCGAGGTCCGACTCCTTGGTGTCCTCGGGCCACACGGTGGGTTTCTGGTAGTCGCCGGTCAGGCCCTCCAGTCCCGCCCGGACCAGGACGCCGAGGGCCAGCCAGGGATTGGCGGTGGCGTCCGCCGCGCGGAACTCCAGGTTGAACTGACCTGCCGGGTCGGAGCCGCCGATCCGCGTCGTCGGGCAGATCCGTAGCAGCGCCTCGCGGTTGGCCTCGGCCAGGAACACGCCGCCCGCGCTCCAGCGGTGCGGTGTCAGCCGCAGGAAGGACACCGGACTCGGCGCCGTCCACGCGGTCAGCGCGGGGGCGTGGTGCAGGATCCCGGCGGCGAACTGTGAGCCCGTGGCGGAGAGCCGGCCTGGTCGCACGGGGTCGAACAGGACGGGGTGGCCATCGACGTCGCGCAGGCTCAGGTGCAGGTGGACGCCGTTGCCGACCCCGGCGGGATCGAGGATCGGGGCGAAGGTGACGGGCAGCCGGCGGCGGCGTGCGAGGTCGCGTACGAGTTCCTTGAGCAGGACGGCGCGGTCGGCCGCCTCCAGTGCGGTGCCGGGCCGCAGGGTGATCTCGAACTGGCCGTCGCCGTACTCCGGCAGCCAGTTCTCCGGTTCCAGTCCCGCCTGCTCGAGCAGGCGCACCAGGTCCGATCCGAAGGGCTCGGCATCCCGGAAGCGCCGCAGGGAGAAGGGCCTGCTGTCCGGCAGCCCGCCGAGGGCGAATTCGTGCTCGATCGAGGCGACGACCTCCAGGCCGGTCCGCCTCCGCAGGTCCTCCAGGGCGTCCCGCAGGAAGGTTCGGGGGCAGCAGGTCCACGGCTCGCCGTCGGGAAGCGTCTGGTCGGCCAGGTAAAGCCTGACGCCCGGGTGGACGCCGTCGGCGGGGATGTCGATACCGGTCGCCGGGTCGGGGATGAGCCGCAGGTCGCCGACCGAGCCGAAGACGTTGTCCGGGGCGATCGGGCCGAACGCGGAGATCGCCAGGTTGGCCGGGACCCAGCCGGTTCCCGTGCGCGCCACGGACGCGTGGTCCGAGAACGGCACGGCCCGGCCGCGCACCTGGCCCGCCAGGTCGCAGGTGGCGACGAAGACGGTGGCGGGGTGGTCCATGGACTGCTCCTGCTGGGTGGGACGGCCGGGCCTCGTGTGGGGCGGGCAGGTGGTGGGCGGCATGGTGACGGTCACGAGCGTGCTTTCACGGCCTCGTCGGCCAGGGAGCCGGTGTCCGTCAGCTCCCCGGTCAGCCGTGCGCCGATCCGCTGGGCGAGGGACGGGGCGAGCAGCACGATCGCCACGCCGATCAGGCACCAGGCTGCGACGATCCACGGGAAGTAGGTGTAGGGAGCCGTCTGGCCGGTCGACTGTTTGAAGAACACGAATGCCAGATAGCCGATGCCGGCGACGGGGATCACCAGTTCGCGGCGCGGGATGCTGCCGCGGCCGGACAGGGTGAAGACGATGACGCCCACGCCCGCGACCGCGTACGCCACGAGTGCACACAGCACACCGATGGTGGCGTACCAGTAATAGGTGTCGAAGGCAGCCGCCCCGACGATGTACATGACCAGGGTGACCGCCCCGCTGAACGCGCCTACCGCCCGTAGCGCGGTGGTGGGCGCGCCGGTTCGGGCGTCGGTCCGGGCCAGCGCGCGGGGGCCGAACCCGTCCCGGGCGAGGGCGAAGACGATGCGTGCGGCTGCGGCGGAGGAGGACAGCGCCGAGGCGAAGGCCGAGGCGACCGCGGTGAAGGCCACGACGAGCCCGAACCAGGTGCCGATGTACTGCGTCGACAGCGTGGACAGGGCCGACTCCGCAGATCCGAACGCAGCGACGCCCCGCGGGTCGGTCCCGAAGCCGATGGTCTGGGCGAACATCATGACGACGAACAGGATCCCGGTCAGGATCACACTGCCCGCCAGCGCCCGCGGGATGTTGCGGCGAGGGTCGGCCGTCTCCTCGCCCAGCGAGGCGCAGGCCTCGAAGCCCGCCCAGGACAGGAAGGCGAAGACGGTGGCGGTCATCACGGCGCCGACGGTGGTTCCGCCCATGGTGAACACCGACAGGTCGAAGGTCTGGCGGCCCGGCGCGGTGCCGGTCGCGGTGCGCCCCATCACGACGGCCGCCAGCACGAGCATCGCGAGGATGCCGACGCCCTCGACAACGAGCAGGGTGCGCGCGGTGACGCGCCCGTCACGGTTGTTGAGGGCCGTCACGCCGGCCGCCGAGACCAGCGCGACGGCGACCCACGGCCCGGCGGACCGGAGGCCCAGGGCGGAGAGGAAGGCGTGCATGAAGACGCCGGTGGCGGCGAGCGTACAGGTCAGGAACATGAGGTAGGTGCCCAGCAGGGCGAAGCCGCCGAAAAACCCGGCGCGGGGCCCGATCGTGGCACCGGCGAGCGCATACACGGACCCGGCATGGTTGAAGTGCTGCGTCAGCCGCCAGAAGCCGTAGCCGATCAGTCCGACGCCGAGCAGCCCGAGCAGGAACACCAGGGGCACTGACTTGCCGACGGTGGCGGCGATGCCGGCGCCGTTCAAGCCCATGGCGAGGGTCGGGCCCATCAGGCCGACAGACAGCGCCAGGGCCTCCCACAGGCGCAGTTTACGTGGTGTACGTAGTTGATCCGACACGCTGTGCTCCGATGAGGACACGGGGCCGCGTCAGCGCAGCCCGAGCCAGATCATGAAACATTCGTTCTGAGTTTGCCGTCAATAGGCGTCCACGAAATGAACCTTTCAAGCTCACTCGGTCGTGAAATCATCCCAGGCCGCGTCGGCGGCGGTCATCCGCTCGGCTGCGGAGGCGCCCAGACGGGCGTGAACGGCGGCGACCAACGCTTCCACGAGCGCCGTCGGCGCCAAGATGCTGTCGAAGGGGCTGGGCGACTCGACCCGCGTCGGCAGCACGACGTCAGCGAACTCCGCGATCGGGGAGAGCCACGGGTCGGTGACGAGCACGATCCTGGCCTTGCGGCCGTGCGCGAACCGGGCGAGCTCGACCGTGTCGCGCTGATACCTGCGGAAGTCGAAGACCACGCACACGTCGCGCTGCCCGAGGTCCACCAGGAAGCCTGCGTCCCGCCGGGGGCCCTGCTGGTGAACCACGGTGCCGGGGCGGAGCAGGCGCAGGTGCAGGTCAAGGTATTGCGCCAGCAGGTGGGAGAAGCGGCCGCCGAAGCTGCAGATCCGCTTGGCGGGGTCGCAGACCAGGTTCACCGCGCGGTCGAATTCCTGATCCGGGAGGGCGGCGAACGTCTGGCTCAGGGCGGCACGGCCGACTTGTTCCGTCGCCGCGGCGATGTCCGAGCCGCTGGAGGCGTCGTTGATCAGCGGCGTGAGCGTCAGCGGCGAGGCGCGGCGCGCTTGGACCTCGTCCCGCAGCGACTGCTGGAACTGCCGGTACCCGTCGAAGCCGAGCCGGGCGACGAACCGTACGACGGTGGGCGGGCTCACCCCGGCACGGCTGGCCAGGCCGGACGTCGACTCGAGGCCCGCGGCCGGGTAGCGCGCCATCAGGGCCCGAGCGATCTTGCGCTCCCCCGGCGAGAGCGCTCCCTGGATGCGCCGGATCCGCTCCGCCACCGTGGCCCCCGGTGCGGTCGCTCCTGACTCCGTGGCCGCGTCCACGGCCGTACCGGACTCGTCGCTCTGTGCCTGCCGCTGGACGGCCATCCGACTTCCTCCTCCACGGCGTCCTCCTGCTCGCTGATCGTTCCACATCGGGCTGGGAGAGAGCGGGCGGTCGGATCGGTATTTCAACACCCTTCAGGGTGCCGTAGTGCACCGCGTCAAAGTGGCCCACATCCGGCAGCGGCGCCATGGTGTCCGTACAGGCCGAGGACGAATCATGGAAGTTGTCGCTGAGGAGAACCGGGAGCCGACGAGACCTCGTGCGATGCGATCGCCACGGCAGGCGGCGACCACCAATGCCGCCCTGGGGCCGCTGCTCACGACGCTGCGTGGACCGGCCTCCCGCGCCGGTGGCCAGGACCCGGCCGGCGGGGCACCGGGCGAGGCGGCGCGGGCCGCCCTGGGTGGCGCCGGTTTCGTCGGCGACGACGGGGCTCCGGTGCCCGGCACCGATGTGATCGCCGCGTGCGACGCGATCGTGCCGTCCATGGTCGAGCGGGACCCGGAGTGGGCGGACTGGTGCTCGGTCCCGGTCAAGGTGAACGACCTCGCGGCGATGGGCGCCTCACCGGTCGGGCTGCTCGACGCGGTGGGCGCGCGGGACACGGCGCACGCCGCGCGGATCCTCGCCGGGTTGGGGCGGGCAGCGCGGGCGTACGGCGTGCCGGTCCTCGGCGGACACACCCACCTCGGCGTACCGGCCGCGCTGTCGGTGACCGCGCTCGGCCTGACGGACCACCCCGTGCCGGGCGGGGGCGGGCGGCCCGGGCAGGCGGTACGGCTCACCGCGGACCTCGGCGGCGACTGCCCCGTCCCCGACGACGGCCTCCCGTCCCTGCTCGCCGCCGCCGACGCCTTCGCCTTCCCTTCCGTGAAGGAGGGGTTCGGGCTCGCCGCCATGGAAGCTCTGGCGGCAGGCGTGCCGCTGGTCCTGCGCGATCTCCCCGTGCTCCGCGAGGTCTTCGGCCCGGCCGCCCGCTTCAGCGCCACAGCAGAGGCCCTGGCCGAAGTCCGATTTCCGCCGCGGCCCTGCCTTCGACGGGATGGGGGCCGTGACCGAGATCCGTACCCCCCCCGGCCTCATCCTCCGCCGCTGGCATGACGACGACATCGCCCCCATGGCGGACAGCAACGCGGACCCGCAGGTCATGCGCTGGATCGGCGATGGCTCGGTCCGCGACCTGGACCATACGGCGGCGGCCATCGAACGGTGGGAGGAGGAGTGGGACGACGAGGGCTTCGGCCTCTTCGCCGTCGAACTGCTGGTTCGCGCTCCAGGATCGCGGTCTCGACCGCGTCATCAGCATCGACCGGGCGGGTAACGACGCGTCCCAGAACGTGATACGCAAGCTCGGCATGGTGTCTGAACGCGAAACGACGCACCCTGCGTACGGGCTTCCCGCTGAGCGTTCACACCATCGATCTCACCGAGTTCGCCGCATGAACCCACCGACCCACCACGGCCACCCCTCATCCTGGCCCCGAACCGGCCTCCGCGAGGACCGACGGCCGGCCCTGCTGGTTCGCTGACACAGAGCCGGTGGGGCTACGTCGACGTGGTGAAGGGCTTGCGCAGGTGCTCCCGGGTGGCGGGCTCCGCAGCCGTGGCAGTGGAGTCTCCAGACATGACCTCCCGGAAGTCCGGGGCCTGGAAGGGATCCCTCGCGGGGGGCGGCGACTCCGTCGGGGGTTGGTAAGGCGCCGGTTCCGGGACGGAGAATGGCGAGCTCGTGCTGATGAGAGGTTTCCCTTTCGTGGCGGGGTGTCGAGCAGAGTCGACCTGCGGAAGCGGGTCGGCACGATGTCGGGAAGAGGGCGATCACCTGCTCCGCCTCGACACTGCAGCCTTACAATACGGTCAACTTGGCGTACGGACTCGTGATCCGGACCCGTCGCGAACCGAAGTCCACGAGCACCGCGATCCCCTCCTCGATCTCGATGACCCGGCCGAGGCCGTACACATCGTGGGTAACCCGATCCGCGACGGCGAAGTGCTTCGCAGGTGGCGGTTCCTGCGCCTTGAAGGGGCTGGCGGGCAGACAGCGCTTGGTCACAGCTGGCTTTGTCATTGTCATCAGTATGCGCCAACCGGACCTGCCCCCGCGGCCCGGCGTACTGATCTCACGTGCCGACACCGTCCGAGTCCCGGTCGTCGAGGAGACCGGGGCGGGGATCGTGACCGTCGCCGTGTTCGGCGACGTCCCGCCGCGGCTGCGGGCGCCGCCCAGGTCACCGACGTGCCCGCGACAGCGCGCCTGCCGAAAATGTCATCCGCCCTATTGGGGGCGAGTGCACCGGTTCTCACGATTGCTGACCACGGCCGCTCAAGTCGACGCTCTCGCACACCCGGCACTCGACACGTCAGGATGATCGATCGTGCCGCTGCGACTGGCTTACAGGTGCCAGAATCCCATACCGTCACCAACCTTCCCGGCACAGTCGTGCTCCGGCGGCATCCCGCTTCCCCAACCTCATGGAGACGCTTCGGAAACATGGGGGTGACGGCCTCGTCACGCCCGTGCTGCCACCCTTCATCGGGGAGTGTCAACAGGACACCGAGTTCCTGTCGGCACCGACATGCCGTGGGAGGGGTTCCGTCCGATGCCACCGCCAAAGGCTCTCGCGCTGCGGCCCATGGTGTCGAAGACGGTACCTATCCCCACACAAGATCGGCCAGAAGTACGCAGCCCCGCACGACCCCAGTTCCCTCCGTCCAACGCGGCGGTAACGGCCGCTTTGGCCGGCGGACGCGGACCGGCACGGCTTCCACCTTTATCAGCCCGGTTGCCGCCTGCTGGGCAGGACATGATCGGCAATGGTGCGATCGCGGCGGCTCGCCGTACTGAGCTCGGCCCTCGGCAGGCGCCTGCGGCCGAACCGGCACCGGTGGACACGGTGGGGGCCGCGCCTGCGGCTGCGGCTGCGGCCTCCAGCGCCGCGCCGGACGTGAAGGCACGACCTGGCCCGGGTGCGGATCCGAAGTTCGCGACGCTGAAGAAGGACGTGCAGCGCAAGAAGCGATCGGTAGCGAGCTCGCACCCACCCCCGAGGACGGAAGCCGGGGCCGCGCAGGACGCCGCCCGGCCGCCCAGGGACGACGAGGAGGCACAGGGCAAGACCGCCAACGCGGAGAAGATGAACGAGGCCGAGCCGAAGGACTTCGACAAGGACGCGTTCATCAGGGCGGTCGAGAAGGCGATCGCCGAGAAGGCACCGAAGAACCTCGACGAGGCGGACAAGTTCGCTGACTCCGGCAAGGCCGACGGCGTGCGGGCGGAGGTGCACGGCAAGGTCGGCGAGGGCAGGGCGGAGTCGGCCGAGCAGATCGCCACGACGACCGAGGCGCCGCCGGACACCTCCGCGGCGGTGCCCAAGAAGGTCGTCCCGATGGCCGCCGACCGGCCGCCCGGGACCCCCGCCGCCCCGGATCCGGCGAACGCTGTGCCGGACAAGCTGCCGCCGTCTGCCACCGACATGTCCGCCGGTCCCGCACAGGTCGACCGGCAGATGGCGGTGGCGAACGTCAGCGAGACGCAGTTGAAGCGGTCCAACGAGCCCACGTTCGACAAGGCGTTGGGCGAGAAGAAGGCCGCCGAACGGCACTCCGCAGCGGCCCCCGGCCAGCTGCGCAAGCACGAGGCGGGCGAGCTGCGCCAGTCCACCGCGCAGGCGAAGCGGCTCGGCACCGCGGCCATGGGCGCGATGGGCACCCAGCGGGTGCGGACCGGGCAGCGGGTCGACATGGGCAAGACCGGCACGAAGGGCCGGGACGAGGAGAAGCGGGCCCAGGTCACGGCGGTCCTGCAAGGGGTCTTCGACACGATGAAGAAGGACGTCGAGGCCATCCTCGACGGCCTCGACAAGCTGGTCGACGACCAGTTCGGCAGGGGTGAGAAGGCGGCGCGGGACGCGTTCACCGCCGAGCACAAGCGGAAGATGGACGAGTACAAGGACCGCCGGTACTCGGGCGTGAGGGGCAAACTGCGCTGGGTACGGGACAAGTTCGCGGGGCTGCCCGCCGAAGCCGACAAGATCTTCGAGGAGGCCCGCGACAACTACGTCCGCCGGATGCGGCAGGTGATCTCCGACGTCGCCGACACCATCGGCACGGAGCTGAACCGGGCGAAGCGCCGTATCGCGCAGGGCCGGACCGAGTTGCAGGCCGCGGTACGCAAGCTCCCGGCCGACCTGCGGTCCATCGGGCGGCAGGCGGCCGCCGAGTTCACCGACAAGTTCGACGAACTCACGCAGTCCGTGGACGACAAGGGCACCCAACTCGTCGACACGCTGGCCACCAAGTACACCGATGCGCTCAAGTCCGTCGACGACGAGATCGCCGCAGAGAAGGAGAAGAACAAGGGCCTTGTGGCCAAGGCCGTGGACGCGGTCAAGACCGTGATCAACACCATCCTGGAGCTGAAGCGGCTGCTGTTGTCGGTCCTCGCCAAGGCCGCGCAGGCGGTCATGCTGATCCTCAAGGATCCGATCGGCTTCCTGCGCAACCTGGTCTCGGCCGTCGGCGCCGGTCTGCGGCAGTTCCTGCAGAACATCGGCCGGCACCTGCAACAGGGCATCCTGTCCTGGCTATTGGGCAAGACGGCCGAGGCGGGCATTGAGCTGCCGTCGAAGTTCGACACCCAGGGCGTCCTGAAGATGCTCGCCTCCCTGCTCGGCCTGACTTGGCAGAACATCCGCTCCCGGATCGTCCGCAAGGTCCCGAAGATGGAACCGGCGATCGCGGCGGCCGAGACCGCGGTGCCGCTGGTCGCGGAGGTCCGCAAGCGGGGCGTCGCGGGGACGTGGGAGGACCTCAAGACACGCGTGGGCGACCTGAAGAAGGATCTGCTGGACAAGGTCATCGCCTACGTGACGCCCACGATCGTCGTCGCCGGGATCATGTGGATCATCTCGCTGCTCAACCCCGCGTCCGCCTTCGTACGGGCGGTGAAGCTGATCATCGACATCGTGCGCTTCATCGTCACCCAGGCACGCCAGATCTTCGAGTTCGTGGGCGCCGTGCTCGACGCGGTCATCTCGATCGCGAGGGGCGGCAGTGGCGGCGTACCGGGCCTGATCGAAAGCGCCCTGGCCCGCTCCATCCCGGTCCTGCTGGGTGTCCTGGCCGCGATCCTGGGCGTGGGCGGCATCGCCTCCCGCGTCAAGCAGATCGTCCAGGCGATGTCCAAGCCGGTGAACCGGGCGGTGGACTGGGTGATCGACAAGATCGTCGGCCTGGTGAAGAAGCTCTGGTCCAAGATCAAGTCGAAGTTCGACAAGAAGGACAAGAAGGAGCCGCGCAAATCTCGCAAGCCCAGCAGACACCAGAAACCAGGACGTCGGCCCGCAGGCTCGCGAAAGCCACGAGCCCGGCCAGACAAGAAGAAAGAACACGACGGCAAGGATGTCGAAGTACCGAAGCGGCTGACCGAACCCACAGAGCTCGCTATCAGCCAGGTTGGTCGCGAACTCGCCAAGGAAATCCAGGAGGCCCGCGACGGAAAGATCCTCCACCAGACCGGCGGCGACCCGAAACAGGTCACCAAGGTCCTGCTGGCCCAACACGGCGATGCCCGCTACAACAAGGCCAGTGGCACACTCATACTGCCCAGGCTGTCCGGCGGCATCACCGGTTCCCTCTCGGCACTCGGTGTACAGATCGCCGGCCAGACCGGCGTCTCGAAGGTCACGCTCGAAAAGAAGGGTGAGAATGCCGAGGTCTGGGGAGGGATCAACCCGCGGGTGCGGCTCGCGAAAATCAAGGGCCTACCGACTGATGAGGCGATTTTGCGGATCGCGGTGACGCAGGTCGGCATCGTGCAGTTCCTCAAGAACATCGCTTCCGGTACACCCATGACCGTTACTCAAGGCACGGTAACCGGCACAATCGGCATGCCTGAACTCCAAGCGGCGTGGACGAAACAGCCCAACGTCGACTTCCTCAAGACAAGGTTCCGTGGCGCGATGAAGGGACATCACGAATGGCTGCCGAGCGATTACATTCTCGAGGTGACCCAGCGCGCGGCCAGAGACCTCGTCGCGGGCCCGAAATGGATCGACCTGCAGCATGAGCTCCGCAGCGCCACGTTCCAAGTTGTGTACAAGCCCGCGTTGGCGGCGCCCATGATCGTCCAGGACAAGGTTGCTTCCGATACCACGAAACGCCCCTACAGCGTCCCGCACGGCCACGTTGGCGCGGTCTACTATCCGGGGCGGTCAGGCAAGGAGAAGACCGATGGCTCATCCACTTTCCACAACGAACTCCGTACCGCATTCACGGGCGCGTCAACCGTCAAGGCGTCCGCGCAGGCAGCGCACGCAGTCGCGAAGAGGTGGGTCTGGGACGGATCGCTGATATCGCCGGACATCCACCCCAAGTGCGTGGACAAGAACAGCAAGCAGATTACGGCTGCTGGCCAGGCGGTCAACGTGGCCAACATCGAAGCTCTCTTCCAGAAGTTCATCTGATGGACAGGACGATATGACCGAGTTCGACCACGAGCAACACCTGATCAAGGGCGACGCTGACGCCGCGCGCTCCTGGATCCAGTCGTCCGCCCTGCCCGAGGACCAGAAGGCCGACCTGCTGCAGTTCGTGGCCAACTTCTCCTCACTTACGTTCGTCAAGGAAGACGACGCCATCCTCGACCACTACGCCGAAACCGACAGGGTGGCGCTTCCGGCATGGCTACGCGAGGTGCGCTCAACGCTGGCTTTCGTCGATCCACCGATGCTGCTGCAAGTCGACGACTTCCAGTGGTACAACTCGCCGCGTTCCGACGACGTGGACGACATTTGGTACCAACTGCTATTCGGATACCACGGCGAGGAACAGCGCACGCTTTTCTTCGAAGACGCCAAGATCTACCGGATTGGAGTGTGGTGGGGAACCGATGAGTCCTACCTGGGGGTTGACCTCCACGCCCCAGGAGATCAGCGCATCTTCGACTTCTCCGGCGCTGACCTGCGCGATAACAAACTCGCCGGGCGTCCGGTGCGCGGCTCGCTATACCCGGTTTTCGAATCCTACGCCCAGTTACTCGCACACGTTGCTGAGGTACAGCCCCTCGACAGCGCCGCACTCTAGCCCAGGCCACCGGTCACTACCCCCACGAAGCGCGTCCAACCGGCGGCAGGCATATTTACTACATAACCACAAGTGGAACGACCGGCGTCGTGTGCATCATCGTCTTGGCCACGGCAGCGGCGTTGCAGGTATGGCAGGGGCCACTATGGCGCTATCCTCCGCAGTCGAGACATGACGTGGGGTGTCCGACTCTGGTTGACGGCGACGGCCGCCCAATTCTTCTGGGCCGTCGCCGGTGGGGCGGGCGCAACGGCTCGGGCCAGCGGGAATGGTGGTTTGGTGGGCGGCATCTGGGTCACCCCGGGGTTCCGCCGTCGAGCAGGTGAGCGTCCACCAATGCGGCTGCGTGAGGTCCTCCACCGCCAACTGTGCACGGAGGGCTCCGACTACCTGCCGGTACGCCCGCCACTCCACGCGCCGATGGGTTGGGCAGCCAGTTCCTCCTGCGAATACTCCCCGAGTATCACGCCCACGGACCCCTCCTTCAAGCGATCACCGGAACGCAATCACACCAAAATCTCAAGTCCGGTTGAGGTCAAAACGGCTTCGCTGCCCGACTCTCACCGTCACAAGGCAGGCCAAGCCCGAAGCGCGTTGGCAACCTTGGCGAACATTAGTGGGGCAGCCCTTAGAGGGGCAGCTCGAACCAGACGAACTTGCCGATGATGTTCCGGGGGCTTACACCCCACTTGGCCGCTAGCGTGTCCACGAGTAGCAGTCCGCGGCCGCGCTCGTCGTTGTCATCCGCTGTGCGCTGCTCCGGCTGTTCGTCCGAGGTGTCGGCGACTTCGACTCGCAGATAGCTGTCTGACAGCTCGTAGCGCACCTCGATCTCTCGCCCCCGTGGGACGCGTGCGTGTTGCACGGCATTGGTGACCAGCTCCGACAGGAGCAGTTCAGCCGTCTCCAGCACCTCCGTAGCGATCCGTCCCGTCGCCAGTTCCTGCCGCAATCGCTGGCGTGCACGCCGCACGCTTCGTGGGTGTCGCGGGAATCGCCAGCGTGCTGCCGAGCTGTCGGCCGGCATGGCGGGAGATGGCATGACTACTCCTCAGATCGAGCGGTAGCGCGCAGACCGGAGCAGTGAAGGGGCGAGCTTGGGCTGCGCATGAGAAGTGGCAGGACCGGGCGCGCATCCGCTGGGCCACGGTCAAGGCGCTTGCCGACGCCTGTGACGCGTCGGTTGAGGAGCGGGACGCTCTCGTGGGGGTGGCCAAGTCGCAGACCGATGGTTGGTGGGTCGGCAACAGCTCCGTGCCGGAGTGGATGGACCCGTTGGTCTCCTTCGAGCACGAGGCGGCGTACGAACACGTCTATGCCAACACCGTTGTGCCTGGTCTGCTCCAAACCCGTGCCTACGCGTTGGCGATCCACCAGGCGCGGGAGATGCGCAGCTCCGGCGACGAGATCGAGGGCATGGTGGAGGCTCGGATTCAGCGACAGCACATCTTGCGCAGAGACCCGGCTCTGCATCTCTGGGTGGTGCTCGACGAAGCCGTGCTCCGGCGTGACGTCGGAGGAGAAGCTGTCATGGCTGAGCAGATGGCCCATCTGCACGACATGGCTCAGACTCCGAACGTCGACATCCAGGTTCTGCCGTTCACCGCTGGAGCCCACGCAGCAGGCACGGGACACTTCGTGATCCTGGGCAGGGACGATGAGCAGAATCCGCTCAATTCCATGGCTGTTGTCTACATCGAGATGCGCCGTCGTGGCCTGTATCTGGACGACGCAGAAGACGTCGGGTCTTATAAATTGGCGTTCGACTACCTTCGTTCGCAGGCAGCCGACCCCTCAGCTTCTCTACGGCTGCTGGCCAAAGCCCGACAGGAGCTGTCCCCGTGACTGAGCGTGCCCCCTCTGGCCCGATAGCGCCGATTTGGTTCAAAAGTAGCCATAGCGGTGCAGAAGGCAACGAATGCGTTGAGGTGGCGACCGTCCGGGGCCGAGTTGGGGTGCGTGACTCCAAGGCTCCTGGTGGCCCCGTACTGTCCATCGCGGTTGATGCGTGGGCCGCCTTTGTAGGAGGAGTACGGGAAGGCGAGATCCACCACGGCGCATGAGTGCCCTGTCGGATGTGACGTCGGCCGTACTCGGCCATCACACGCCTGCTGCCAGCGAGCCTGTCAGTCGGCTCACCGACTCGGCGCGTCCTCGCAGCGCGTCTTCATCGGCATGACGAGCAGCGGTACAGCCGGGGCCGCCTGTGCGGCCACTTTGGTTGTGGCTGCGTTGCCGAGCTGGTCCTGGGCAGCGGTCGATGGTGTCTTGGCCAGCGCGTGCATGCCGTGGGCCAGCGTCGCATTGCTCACCGGCACCGGCACCACCTGTACCGGCGCCGGAGTCGGCACCTGCCGGGTGGCGGCCGCGGCCTCTGGGGCTCGGGCCGGGGGGATTGGGGCCACCAGGCGGTGGAGGGAGAGCGGGGGTTCGGTGGGCAGCATCGGCTTCACCCCTTGGACGCGTGGTCGAGCAGATGGGCGTGCGGGCCCAGTTCGGCCGGGCGGAGCAGGCGGGCCTCGCGCTGGAACTGGCGCGCCACGCCGCGTACGACATGGCGCATGCCGATCGCGGCGCCGCCGCCGTCCGCCGCGGCGAGGGCGGCCGTGCGGGCCGCCGCGGTGATGCTGGCGCCCGTCATGTCCAGGCGGGCCAGGGCGTCCAGGTCCACGTCGGGCGCCAGCGGTGCCTCCTCGGGGAAGACGAGGCGCCACAGTCTGCGGCGTTCGGCGGCGGCCGGGCGGGGGAAGTGGACGACGAAGTGGAAGCGCCGGGTGAACGCCGGGTCGATGTTGTCCTTCAGATTGCTGGTCAGGATCACCAGGCCGTCGCTTTCCTCCAGGCGTTGCAGCAGATAGCCGACTTCCAGATTGGCGTAGCGGTCGGTGCCGTGCTTCACCTCGCCGCGCTTGCCGAACAGGGCGTCGGCCTCGTCGAAGAGCAGGACCGCGTGGCTCTCCTCGGCCTGCCGGAACGCGGTCTCCATGTTCTTCTCCGTCTCCCCCACCCATTTGGAGACGACCTGGGCGAGGTCCACCTTGAGCAGTTCCAGGCCGAGCATGCCGGTGACGATCTCGGCGGACATGGTCTTGCCGGTTCCGGGCTCTCCGGTGAAGAGCGCCTTGACCCCGCCGTGCGCCGAGTGGCGGGCGAAGCCCCAGCTCTCGGCGATCCGGGGCCAGGCGCGGAAGGCGGAGGCGATCTCGAGGATCTGGCGGAACTGGACGTCGGGCAGGACCAGGTCGTCGACGGTGCGCCGGGGCATGATCGAGTGGACGGCGCTGCCGCCGCGTCCGCGGGTGACGGTGGCGATGGCAGGTTCGACGTGGTCGGCGACCGGCTCCGGATGCCCGTTGCCGGCCACGCGTGCCCCGGCGTCCGCGACCGAGGCCACGGCGCGCAGTTCGCCGCCGCTCATCCGGTACCGGACGGCGAGGTCTTCGAGGAGGGTTCCGTTCAGGTCCGGGAGCGCGGCCGACCACATCGCCCGACGGTCGGTGAACCCCGGTACCGGAACGGTGAGTTCGGCGTAGGCGCGCGCGGCCAGCAGGCCCGCCGGACGCCAGGGCTTCAGGCCGGTCAGGCACACCGGCACGCGCGAGCGCAGCAGCACGGCGGACACCGCGTCTGCGTGGAGGCGCTGCGGCTCGCCGTGCAGGTCGTCGGTGGGGATCCACAGCACCGCGCCCAGCACGACGGCCGTCCGCAGGTCGGCCTCGGGGTCGGCGGTCAGGGTCCGCAGCGGTGCTCCGGCGGCCCGGGCCAGCGCCTGTACGGCATCGAGCTGGCCGTCGGGCGGGCAGCCCCACAGCCCGGCCAGGTTGATCTCGCCGGAGCCCAGCGCACGGCCCAGCCGGGCGAGCCGGTCCGAGGACAGATACGGGGACGGCAGGCGCGGTTCCGGCGGCGCGACTTCGCCGGGGTCGTGGCCGACCAACCCGACGTCGCCGCCCCAGCCCAGCAGGAAGTCCAGCACCCCGGGGCCGAGGACCAGCTCCTGGGCGAGCTCGACCGCGGCCTCGCCGTGCGCGCGCAGCAGGCCGTAGCGGCGCAGCGGCCCGGCCGGGCCCAGGGAGCGGCGCAGGGCGAGGCGAGCCGCCGCGCTGTCCGCGCCCACCGCCACCAGCAGCTCCACGCTCGGCAGCCGCCGGTTCAGGTTGTCCACGATGTAGGCGTAGATCCGCTCGTAACCGCGGTCCAGTTCGGGCGCGGCCACCAGGAGCAACGCGTCCTGCTCCGCGCGGGTCAGGCCGAACCGGGTGGCGAGCGCGTCCAGCGGCAGGGTCGTGCCCTCGGCGGACACGCGCCGCCTCAGGTCCCGTTCGGCTTCCGGCTCCGGCTGCCGGGGTACGTACGGCTCGGCCATGGTGTCGGTGAAGGCGTGCACCTCGCCGAGCAGCACGTCGACCTGTTCGTCGGTCACGCAGTACGGCGTGAGGTCCGGCCTCGTGAGCCGGGCCGCGATCCGCGCCTGCCGCTCGACAGCGGCGCGCAGCGCCCGGTGCGCGTCGGCCAGCCGGATCCGCAGGTGCTCCACCGCTGGTTCGCCCATGTGTCTCACCCGGCCGAGAAGGTCAGGGTCCGGCCTCCCAGCCAGACCACGTCGGGCACGTCGGCGAGCAGGCCGCCGCGCAGGAGGTCCGCGTGGCGCCGTCCCATCGGGACGCGTACCCGGACGGCCCCGGGCTCGAACCGCACCGTGGCCTCCAGGTCGGCGAAGCGGCTCAGGGCCAGCAGCGGATCCGGTGTCTCGCGCTCGCGCCAGAGCGTCCAGGCGATCGTGGACAGGCCGAGCGCCGCGGCCAGGGTGACGGTGCGCTCCAGGCCGCCGTCCTGCGCGAGCGGTACCGCCCGGCGCTCGGTGACCAGGGCGGTGACCAGGTCCGCGAACCGCTCGGCGTGGGCGGGCAGTCCCGCGGTGAGGCGCACGTCCGGTGCCACGCCCGCGGCGGTCCACAGCGGCGTGCGCCAGGGCAGCCGCGCCACCGGATCGCCGCGCAGCGGCCGTACGCCGGTGAGGAACGGCACGCCCGCCGAGGCCAGTTCGCGCAGGGTGCCGGGGGGCAGGGGTCCGTCGCAGAGCAGCACGGGCGGCCGCCCGCACGCCTGCCAGTGCGGCAGCAGCCCGGCGGCCTCCGCGGCCCAGGCGATCGGGAACATGCCCTGGGCGTCGACGAGGAGCAGCCCGTCGTCGGCCCCCGTGATCAGGAGCGGGTCGGCGGGGTCGTGGCCGCGGCACACCGAGAGCGCCAGGACGCCGTCGAGGACCGGGAGCGCGGGGCGCACCTGGCGGGCGAAGGCGGCCAGCCGCTCCTCGGCGACGGGTGGGTGGAGGCCGGCGAAGGCGGCCGCGGCCTCGCTGTCCCGTTCGGTGCGGCGCCGGCCCCGTGCGGTCACGCCCAGCACTTTGTACGCCAGGGCCACCGCGAACAGCGGTGCGTCCTCGGCCAGTTCGATGCCGGCCAGGGCGGGTCCGATCGCGTCGAGGTACCCGATGCGTGCCAGTGGCCCGGCGAGCAGGAAGGGCAGCGCGGACCACACCCGTACCTCGTCGGTGGTACGCACCGCGACGGTGCCGCCCGCCGCCCCAGGCGGCTCCTCGGCGTCCCGGTCGTACGGGCCGGCCGGGGACCGCGCCAGCCGTACCGCCTCCTCGCGGTCCGCCGACGCCAGGAAGTCGGCGAGCAGCCGGGGCAGGTCCGCCGCGTCGACGCCCGCGACCGCGGCGCGCAGACGCTCGGGCAGCGCCTCGGCGGGCCCGGCCGCGAGGGCGCGCCCGACGAGTTCGGCGAGCAGCCGTGCGGCCGCCGTGTCGTCGACGCCGAGCAGGGCGAGCAGGTACGCCCGCACCGACTCCTCCGGCAACAGCGCGAGCAGCGCGTCCAGTTCGCCGCGCTCGGCGAGTTCGGCGAAGAGCGCGGCGGCGCTCGCGGCGGTCCACGGGTCCGGCGCCGCCGCGAAGGACTCCTCGAACGACACGGCGTCGGCGGCGGGCGCGTCGACGGGGATCTCCACCATCGGCACCGGCGCGAAGTGGACCTCGACGGGCGGCCCGCCGCTCGCGGACCATCCGGGCCATCCGGGCCGGCCCGGCCGGACGGTGACGGTCAGCGGCTCGGTGATCTCCACGTCGGGTCCGTCGGCCGCCAGCCGCTCGGCGAAGTGGTCCGCCAACAACTCCGGCAGGGCATCGACCACTTGGCGGACCAGGCCGCGTGGATCGGGCCCCCAGCTCCACCCACCGCGCCGGACCACGGTCACGGTGCACCGGTGCACCGTGATCTCGCCGGTCTCGCCGGTCTCGCCGGTCTCGCCGGCGGTCGGCGCGGTGGGCGCGCTCACGTCACCCCCGCCTTCTCCAGGTGGCCCGCCCAGCCGGTCACGAGCACCAGCACACCGTGCACGCTGCCCCCGACGAGGGTCACCGGCAGTTTCACCTGGGTCTGCTGGGCGGGGATCTCCCCCGCGAGCACATGGGTGTCCTGCTCGTCGGAGACCAGGGCGACGACGGGGGTGGGGCGGGCCGCGGCGACCTTCACGGTGACGGTGAGCCCGTCCTTGGCCAGCGCGATGCCGTCGGTCCACGACGCGAGGCGCACCAGCGCCGGTTTGGGTTTGCCCTCGGGCGTCACCTCGACCCCGAAGGCCAACGGCTCGGCGAGAGCGGCCGGTTCGTCGTCCACGGCCGCCACGGCGAGCTCCCTGGCGCTCAGCGGAAGGGTCGCGACGCGGCCTCCGCCCAGGGAGACGCGCAACGGCAGCGCGCGTCCGAGGAGTGCGGCCACATCGGCCGGGGCGCTGGCGCCGGTCAGGGCCAGCGCGCCCACGACGTGGCCGGTGTCGACCGCGTACACCACGGAAAGAGCCATCGTCAGCCACCGCCGTTCGTTGCCGCGACCGTCGCCAGGACGAGGAAGTCGACCGCCCCGGGCTGTTCGACGACCTCGGCCGGGGCGTCCAGGGGGTCGTACCGGCGCACCCGGCAGCGGACCCGCCGGTCGCTGTCCACGGTGACCTCCACCGGGCTGTACAGCGTCGAATCCCCCGCGGGCGGCGGTGTGCGCGGGGTCAGATGGACATGGAGCACGACCCGGCCGTCGGCGACCTGTTCCGGGGTGACGCCGGACGGCAGCGGGAGCAGCATCCCGTCGGTGGCCGCCCCGGACGTCACCAGCGTGCTGCCGGCCGGCATCCGGCCGCTGAAGGTGCCCGCGATCGCCAGGTTGCCGTTGGCGGCCACGGTCATCAGCGGAGCGACCGTGCCACTGCCCTGGTAGAGGCCGAAGACCAGGCTCGGCTGGTCGCCGCCGGACAGCACGAGCGCGGGCTTGCCCTCCTGGGCCGCCGGGCCCGTCCGCAAGGTCAGCGAGCCCGACCGGGCCGAGACGGTGTCCGCGCGCACGCCCGCGAAGCGCACCGCGACCCCGCGCGCCGTGGTCTCGACGCCGCTGAAATGGCCCTCCGTCCAGCGGACGTAGCCGAGCAGGACGAGCCAGCGGGCGGGCGGGTCGGCCGGTGGAGCGCCGATCGCGGGCGGCCGCTGGTCCGCGACCAGCCGCTCGTCGCCGAGGCGGCCGAAGAGGATCTGGTACGACTCCTCGACCCGGGTCTTCGCGGCGGTGCCGGTGCACGCGTCCGGCCGGGAGGCCGTGGCCGGTTCCCGGTCGGCCGCGGTGAGGAAGACCGGGTAGGGCTCGTCCGTCGGCTGGTCCGCGCCGTTGACCTCTTCGAAGTCGCTCTCGCGCAGCACGACCGGCTCGGTGACGACCACCTCGCGGCCGGTCCCGTCGACGGCGATCCCCGCCGAGACGCTCACCTCGACATGGCGGACGTTGGTCAGCGGGTCGGTACGGGGCTCGGTGACGAGGCCGAGCCCTTCGACGCTGCCCCACTCGTGCAGGTGCCGCGCGTGCCGGGCGGCCCGGCCGCGCGCGTACTCCACCGTGGCCGACAGGTCCGCGGCGGCCAGCACCTGGCCCTCGTGGAAGGCAGGGCGCAGTGGGCCCGTCATGACGTCTCACCGGGCTTCTGGGTACGGGGCGACCGGCTGCGCTTGGCCGGGGGCTTGGCGGGCTCGTCCCCGTGGTCCGGTGCTTGATCCGGTGCCTGGCCCGCCGCTTGGCCCGCTGCTTGGCCCGCCGCTTGGCCCGTTGCTTGGCCCGCTGCTTGTTCCGGTGCGCCTTCGAGCTCCGCGAGGCGGGGCGCGAGCCGTTCCGGCAGCTGCTCCTCCAGGTGGGTCACCTGCGCCCGCGCGCTGCCCATTTGGGCGCGCAGCCCCTCCAAGCTGGCGGTGAGATCGACGACTTGCGTCCTGAGCCGGGCGAGTTCCTGCATGCTGTCGGTGACTTCGCTGGGGGTCGTGTAGACCTGTTCGTGCAGTGCCTTGGGCGGCGTCTCGCCGGGTGCGGGGGTCAGCAGCAGGGACAGCATCTCCTCCAGGTCCCCGGTGCGCGGCCCGTCGCCGAGCAGTCCCTCGGCGTACGGGCGCACCACCGGGCCCTGCGGCGGGAGCGTCGGCTTCTGGTACCACGGCAGGGGTTGGCAGCACACGCGCTCGGCGAGCTCCCGCAGCCGGTAGAGCTTGGGCAGCCACTCGCCGTACGCCGATCCGCCCGGCAGCACCTGCTCCCGGGTGGCGGTGCAGACCCGTACGACATCGCAGCCGTCCAGCTCCAGATGCGCGAGCAGGACGTCGGTGTCGGTGCGGTCGCCGCACGGCGGGTTCAGCGTGGCGCACGCCGCGTCGGTCAGGAACCGGCGCACCGCGGTGCCCAGTGCCGCGGCCGCTTCCGCGATCTGCTGCACCTCGGCGATGGTCGCCTTCTCGGCGCTGTCCGGCGGCGGGGGCGGCAGCAGCGGCGGTACGTCGACGGCGGCGACGTCCTTGCGCAGCGCGCAGTCGGCGAGGTCGGCGGCCTGGTCCAGCCGGCACAGCAGCCACTCCCGGATCAGGCCGATGTCCGCGCGGAACTCCACCCGCAACGCGTGGCCGAGCGGCGTGCCCTGGGCCAGCATGCGCACTTCCAGCGGCGCGTCCGGGTCGCCCCGTTCCGGTACGACCCGGGCCGCGGTCTCGGTGACGACGGCGCGGGCGATCGTACGGCGCAGCGGGTCCGGCCACGCCGCTTCCCTGTCGGCGCCCCTGAGCCGCTCGCACGCCGTGCCCAGTACGCCGCGGGCCTCCTGCACGGTGGCGAGGTCCGGGTAGTCCTTCCGGAGCTGGTCCTGCCCGGCCGGGTCGTAGGTGTCGAACCGGGCGACGGCGGCGGCCAGTGCGCGTACGTGCTCGGTCATCTCGCGGGCCGTCGGCGGGGGCGGCGGGCCCTCTCCGCCCGCGTTCTCGCGCAGCCACGCGAAGGCGGTGGCGTACCGCTGCGCGTCGGCGGCGTCGAAGCGGAAGGTCCGGCCCGTGCCGAGCGACGCGACGAACAGGGCGTCGGCGTAGTGCCCGAGCCGCCGGTCGCGGGTGCGGGCCCGGTCGGCCCGTGCGAGGTCGCCGAGGCTCGCGAGGAGCCGGGTGCCGGGGTTGTGGCGGTGGTCCTCGAAGTCGTCGCACCTGACGACGTAGCGGAACCCCTCCTGGATCCTGGAGGGCACGCATCCCGGTGAGGGGCAGGGCTCCTCCGTGGCGTACGGTGCCACCGGCTCGACGGGGAGCTCCTGGTAGCGCACGTAGAGTCCGTAGCGGCGCCCGCCGTCGTCGGCGTTGTCGGCGCAGTCCTCCCCGCAGTCCACGCCGAGGGCGCTGATGCGCCGCTCCTGCACCAGTGCCCGTACGTCGACCCGTTCGGCGCAGGTCACCACGATGTCGTTTCCGGCGCAGTCCAGCGCGTGTCCGGGGTGGACCGCCACGGTTCCGCCGCCGCACGGGTCGCAGGTGACGCCGAGGCCGCAGATGACTCCCGGCCCGTACAGGGACCGGTTGCGCAGTCTGCTCTTCGCCGTCGTGTACTCGACCAGCAGGCTGAGATCGTCCTCGGTCAACAGTTGCCCTGCGAAGAAGCGGGGACGTACGAAGGCGGAGGTCCGGGTGGCGTCGCCACCGCAGCCGCATCCGCGGTCTGTTCGCATGATCAGCGCTCCTTCACAAAGAACCAGCTCTCGAAGACGTCCCCGCCCGCACCGGTGCCGGACGTCCAGGGACCGATGCCCGAGGGCGGGAGGTCGCAGCCGCCGTACGCCGCCGACAGGGTCGCGTCGGCGTCGATGGTCGGTACGCGTCCGCCGACGTGGGTGCCGTCGACCGGGCGGCAGCAGCGGTCGAGGATGAACGCGGCACGGACGGTGATCAGTACGCGGTCGCCGTCCTGCAGCGTCTCGCGCGTGGTCTGGCGGTAGCGGAACTGCCGGGTGAACTCGCCGCACTCGGCGTCCGGTTCGGCGAACGTGCCGCCCATGTACCAGGTGGAGGCGTTACGGCCGCTGCCGCCCTCGATCACCTGGAGCTCCACCACGCCGGGCTGCAGCGTGTCGGACCGTACGTCGGCGGAGAACCGCACCACGAGCCCGCCGTCCTCGTCCTGGGTGCCGAGGAGGGCCTTGGCCTCGTCGATGGTGTAGGTGTGTCCGTGTATCCAGTTGATGCCGGTGATCACCGTGGGCAGGTGGCGGCCGAACGGACGGCGTACGTTCATGTGGATCCGGTCGCGGCGCACCGGCTCGTGCCGGTCCACGCAGTCGATCCTGGCCAGCCACAGCACCTTGTGCTCGCAGCGGGAACAGCACGTGTCACAACGCTCGTCCACCGGCGGCTCGCACCCGGTGACCCGCACCTTGTAGCACTCCTCCGTCCAGCCGAACTCGCAGTCGGAGGTGTCCGCGCAGGCGTCGTTGTAGACGGCGCGGGTGGGTTCGACGGGCCGCTCGGCGTACTCGATGCCGACCCAGACGGTGTCGGTGTCCCGTTCGTGCGGGGGCAGCGCCTTCCACAGGTCGATCACGCAGCCGCCTCGCACCACGACCTCGTTGCCGTCGCAGTCCACGGCGAGACCGGGAGTGATCTTCACCTTGGCCCTGCGCCCGGTGTGCTCCGGCTCGGCACCGCTCCGTTCGGCCTGCTCCGACTGCCCGGCCTGCTCAGCCTGCTCAGCCTGCTCAGCCTGCTCCGACTGCCCGGCCTGCTCGGCCTGTTCGGCCCGTGCCGGCTCTTCGGCGGCGTCCGGCGGGCAGTCGTCCTCGTCCCGCGGCGCCGGTTCCACGTGCAGGCCGCACACCACGCCGTAGCCGAGCAGACAGCGCATGCGCAGTCTCAACTTCTCGCGGTAGTACCCCTGTTCGCGCTGGAAGTCCCGCGCGCCCAGCATCTGGCCGTGGAAGTAGCGCAGCCGGCGCAGCGGTGGCGCGTCGAACTCCTCTGTCCTTGATGTCTCTGTCTCCGTCATCGCCCCGTCCTCTCACGACACTTGTGTATGCGTACCGACGGCGGAGACGACTCCCACGCCGACCCCTCGGCGCAACCCTCTCGGTCCCGGCCTCAGCACCCCGTCGCGGTTCAGCCGCACGGGGTGCGCGCCGCCCAGCACGGGCGCCGGCAGCGGGACGAACGCGGTGTCCACGCCGACCGTGGACCGCGAACCGACCACGAACCCCGCGCCGCCGGTCCGTACCGACCCCACCGTGTGCGCGGGCGCCTGCCGCTCCACCAGCCGCCGCAGCGCCGTCCCGTCCGCCGATCCGGCGGGCAGGAGCACCCGGAACCGGTGCGCGTGCACGGTGAACGGGTCGCTGTCCGGCGCGCCGAACGCGCGCAGCGGCGCCGCGCCCAGCGCCGAGCCGCCGACCCGGAACCGGCTCGCCGACCGGCCGAACAGCCGCCCGGCGCCGAGCCCTTGGCCCGGCCCCGGCCCCTGTCCCTGTCCCGCTCCGGAGCCGCCGGCGGCCTCGCGCAGGTGCGCCCAGCGGCGGTCCGTCGCCAGCTCGTCGATGACCGGGGTCACCCCGAACACGATGCGTACCGCCTCCCGCAGCGCCCACGGCGTGCCCCGGCGCCGGTACAGCTCCGGGGCCGCGGCCAGCAGCGCGCGCCGGGTGCGGGCGTCCCAGCCCGCCTCGAACGACAGGCCCAGCAGACCGGCCAGCCACGGCAGCACCCGGTCCGGGACGCCGGCCGGGTCGAGGAGCGCCGGATACCGCTCGATCACCCGGTCGAGCTGGGCGAGCGTGGCGTCGAACAGCGACAGGAAGCGCTCGGTGAAGTCGTCGGCCGCGGGGTCCTGGCGGAAGGCGGGCGGCAGCAGGTCGGCGCTGGTGACCCGGGGGAAGTCCAGCCGGATCCGGCGTACGACCGGAGTCGTACCGCCGTCGCCCGACAGCCGCAGCCGCAGCCGCAGGAAGCGGCCGGGCGGCTGGTCGACGAGGAAGTCCGTGGCTCCCGGAGCCGACGCCTGCCAGTCGCTCTCGTCGTACCGGCCGTCCTCGCTCACCACGATCTCGACGGCGACCGCCGTCCCGGCGGGCACGCCGGCGTCCACGCGTACGCGGTGCCAGCGGCACCGCGAGATGCCGCTGTCGATCAGGGTGGTGACGTACGACCCGCTGGTCACGTACGCGTCGGTGGCCGGCGGCGCGGGATCCCGGGGCAGGCCCTGCCAGGTGCAGCAGGTGGTCTCGGGGCCGTCCGGGCCCTTCTCGCTCAGGCAGAACCCGTCCCCGTCCGCCGAGGAGAGCGCGGACGGCGGCAGGGCCGCGGCCAGTTCGTCCACGGTGACGGTACGGAAGGGGCGGCGGTGACCGCCCCGGTGGATCCTGAGCCGTCCGCCGTCGTCGGTGAGCAGCCACACGGTCCGCTCCGGTCCGGTGCGCAGGCCGATGACCTCGCCGCGCGCGCCGGTGCGGAGCACGCCGCGGAAGCCGCCCGTCGAGGCGAACCGCCGCAGGTCCGTGCTGCCCTGACAGGCCACCAGGACCTCGTCGCCGGGGGCCAGGGCGGCCCACCGCGGCCGCTCGGCCTGGATCACACCGGCGAGTTGCTCGCCCTCGCGGCGCCACACCAGGACCCGGTCGGACTCCACCACGGCCAGCCGGTGTCCGCGCGCGGCGACGGAGACCGGCTCGCGCAGCGGGGCGGGGTCGCAGTCGGGCGGCCGGACGGGGGTGAAGGCGCCGCTGCAGACGTCGCGGCGCAGCAGCCGCCGCTCACCCGGGACGAGCAGGTACCAGGCGCACGGCCCGCACCCCGGCGCGAGGCGGGGGTCGGGGAACCACGGCAGCAGTCGGCCCCTGGTGGGTCCTTCCGGCGCGGGGCCGCGGTAGGCGAGCCGGAGGCCGGCCGGGTCGTCGAAGCCGACGATGCCGTCCACGCCCGGCTCGCCGCCGCCGGTGGACTCGTCCCAGCCGACGTGGACGTCGAGGAGACGGAAGGTCGCGGGGTGTGGTGTGCACGTCATGGCCGGTCTCCTACCGGGATCAGCAGCGGGCGCTCCGGCCAGACGAGGGTGTGGGGCGGGAGGGCGTGGTCGGTGCAGGGCGGCCGGCGCACTCCGTCGACGGTGAGCGAGAGCCGGGTGACGGCCAGCACCCCGTCGACCGCCAGGAGCCGTCGGACCAGCGCCGTGTGGAGCAGCGCGCCGCCGAACGGCCAGCCCGCGCCGTCCTCCCCTCCGCGCAGCGGATCCAGGTAGGTGCGCACCGCGTCGCCGGCCCGGGCCAGGGCCGCGGCCCGGTCGAGGTCCGGGTCGAGCGTGACCCAGGACTCCACTCCGACGCGGCGGTACGGCGCGGGGGCGGCGACCACCGTGACCCCGGCGGGGGCGGCTTCGCGCGACAGGAAGTCGGCGACGGCCCGCAGGGTCGCGGCGGTGGGGACCGGCGGTTCGCTTGTGTCGTCGCCCGACGGTACGGGCGGTACGACGAGGACTCCCACGACGCCGGGGATCGGCACCCCGGCGAAGTCGGGGTGCAGGCCGGGCACGCCCCGGGCGCGGGCCACCGACGCACCGGGCGCGCGGGTGGCGAGCCGGCCGTAGTCGGCCGGGGCCACGGCCCGGCCGCGGGCCCGCAGTTCGCCGACGCCGCGGCGCATAGCGCCGGCGTCGGGCTCGGCGTCCGTTCCGCCGGAGGCCGGGAAGGGGTTGTTGACGCCGGTGACGAACGGGAGAGCGGTCACAACCCCGTTGACGGCACCCGCCCGTACGGCGCCGGCGCTGCCGCCGCCCACGCGGTAGCGCACTGCGCGGACGTTGCGGAAGCCGGGCGGGACGGCCGCGCCGTTGACGCCGTCCCCGAAGGTCACTTCGCCGCTGTCGTGGTCCACGGTGAACACCCGGTCGTCGGCGCCGTACCCGGCCAGGCTCTCCACCTCACGCCACCGGGACGAGGTTCCGGCCGTGGTGCCGAACACGTCGCCGCCCGCGTCGTCGTCGACCTCGATGACCACCGAGCCGGCGAGGATGGGCACCTGACTGAGGGTCATGCGCCGCCGCCCGGTCGCCGCGGGGTCCTGGACGGGCTGCAGCGGCTCGTCCCGGATGGTGCGGGCGGCGGTGGCGGCGACCACGTTCAGCCGCAGTCCGGACAGCACCGGCGCCGGTCCGGCGAAGGCGCCGTGCGCGATCCGCAGGCGCAGCCAGCGCAGCCGGGGCCGGGTGCCGAGCGGACTGCCCGGCTCCCACGAGCGCGGGACCCTCAGCTCGACGGTCCCGCTGGCGCTGAGCCCGGCCGTGGAGTCCCGCATCAGCTCGGCGGGTACGAGCCGGGTGCCGTCCAGCACGTCCCAGCGCAGCAGCGGCGCGGGCGGCAGCGGCAGGGGCACCGCCCCGCCGGCGCTCGCGGGCGCGGGGGGAGCGGCGACGACCACGAAGCCCAGCGACAGCCGCGGGTAGGGGCCGGCCGGCCCGGCGAGTCCGATCCACAGCCCGTTGCCGGGCTCCGGGTCCCGGCCGAAGGGCGCGAAGGGACGGCTGGGCCCGGACGGCCCCAGCGGCAAGGTCTCCAGCGTTCCGGCCTCCTGGACGGCGAGGGCGCCGAGGGTGGCCGGTGTGGCGTACAGGTCCTGGTCCGTCTCGTAGACGACCTGCCCCGCCGGGGTCGAGGCCGCGCTCTGGAACCCGGCCGGGACGAGCACGGAGGCGCCGTCCGGCGGGTTCACGGTGAACTCCAGGAGCGCTGCCGCCGCGCCGGCCGGGCGCCGTCGCACGCCCGCCGTCGCCAGGTGTTCGGCCAGCACCTTCTCCGGCAGCCGGTTGACGCGGCCGAGCACGGGTTCGGCCTGGGTGCCGAAGAGGCGGACGAGCGCGACGCCGGCGTCCTGGCGGTCGGGGTCGGTCCAGTCCGGGGTGTATCCCGCGATCCGGCCGCGTACGTCGGCGCGGACCGCCTCACGGGTCGCGTCGACCAGTTCGGGCTGGACGCCGGCCGGTCGGGGACCGGGCACGATCCGCCCGTCTGCCCTCTCCCGTTCCTGGGCGTCCTTCTCCCACCACACGTCGCCGGTCATGCCAGCCCCTCCCCCGGTTCGACGGCGGGCACGATCCGGGTGCGGACCGCCCGCAGGACGGGAAGTTCCCCGGCGCCGAGCGGCACCTCGTCGCAGTCCTCGGCAGTCCCGTCCGGGTCCACCCCGTCGAGGCCGATCGCCACGGCGGCGACGTCCGCGAGGTCCCCCAGCGCCCGCTGCGCGGCCCGCAGCAGGGCCGAGGGCCGCAGCGGCTGTCCGAACGGCCAGCCGTCCTGCTCCTCAGCGCCCACGAGCGGGTCGAGGAAGCGGCGCAGCGCCGCGGTGAGCACGGTGGACACGCGGGTGCGGTCGGCCGGGTCGCCCGACAGGGCGACCCGCAGCGTCACCTCGCGGTAGCGGGGCGCGCGGACGAAGACCTCGGAGGTGAGCAGCCGCGCCTGTTCCAGGCGAGCGGCGACCGCGCACAGCATGCCCGGGTCGGGGAGCGGCGCGGCGACGAAGTCCTCGCGGGCGAGGTCGTCCCGGGGCGCCGCCGGGACGATGTGGACGGTCACCGCGCCGGGCACCGTGGAGCACGGGAAGCCGGGGTGCTCGCCGAGGGACGGGTACGCGCGGGCGACGTCGACGCCCGGTGTCGTACGGGCCAGGGTGACGAAGTCGTTGGCGGTGACCGCGCGGGTCACCTCCCCCAGGGACGCGGCCGCGCGCCGGCGCGCCTCGGTGATCGTCTCCGGGTCCGCGCCGCCTTCGGCCCGTACGAGGTTGGCGGCCGAGACCGCTCCCGACGGGGCCGGAAGGTCCGCGGCCAAAAGCCAGTTGCCGGTCATGCCGCCGTTGCCGCCTCGGCCGCCGCCGGTCACGTACGCGACGTGCCCGTCCGGGTCCGGGCGGGGGATGCGCCCGGTGAGTCCGTCGCCGAACACCAGCGCGCCCTCGGCCCGATCGAGCACGAAGATCCGGTCGGCCGGCGCGCCGAAGGTGAAGTCCGGCATCGGCTGCCACTCCTGACCCGCCAGGCGCAGGGTCGCCTCCAGGAGGCGGTCGGCGGCGTCCGGCAGGACGAGATGCTGGCCGGGCAGCCTGAGCCACGCGTCGATCTGCTCCTGGAGGTCGGCGCCGCGCGCGGTGCGGTGCCGGCGGTGGTGCGCGGCGGACACGTTGACGGCGAGTTGGAGGAGGCGGGGCGGGGCCGCGTACGTGGCGGCCGGGGTCGACACCAGGAGCCCGGTGTCCCGCGTGGACCAGCCGGCCGGGGGGTGCAGCCGGACGACACCGGACCGCCTGAGCCCGGCCGTGCCGTCCTCGACCTTCTCGAACCCGCCGGAGACGTCCGTGCCCGGCCGGAACCAGGACCAGGTCAGCTCCGCGGGAGGCGGCACATCGGCGACCGCCCCGGGCAGCCACGACGGCGCGGACGCGGCGGGCGCGTCCAGCTCGACGAGCAGGCTGAGCGGGCCGGGCGCGGGGTGCGCTCCGGTGAGCGGCAGGGTGAACCGGACCTGTGCCGGGGCGCCGTCGCTCGCCAGCAGCGCGATGCCGCGGCGGGCCCGCAGGTCCGCTGTACGGTCACGGTCGGTCCACACGGTGGCCTCACCGCCCTCGGCGAGCGGGAGGACGGCCACGTCGTCGTCGAGGGTGAAGACGACCTGCCCCGTGGGGTCCCGGGTCAGCGCCGTCCCGGCGGGGACGACCGGGACGGCGGTGCCCGCCTGCCGGGCGGCGACGCGCAGCACGGTGGCGGCGGGGCGGGCGGGGCGCGGCGGTTCGACGCCGAGCAGCCGCAGTACGGCGACCACGAGCGCGTCCGGCACCTGGTCGAGCCAGTACAGCCGCTGCTCGAGGAGGTAGGCGAAGAGTTCGAGGAGGGTGACGCCGGGGTCGGCGGGCGCGTGCAGCGTCCAGGTGCCGTCCGACTCGGCGGGGATCCGCCGGCGGATGGCCGCCATCATGTCGGCCCAGGTGAGGTCGTCCAGCTTCGGCGCGGGCAGCGTCATGGTGTGCTCCCGGTGAGGCCCGTGAGTCCGGTGTAGAACGGGAACACCAGGTTCGCCTTGGTGTTGCTGCGCCGGATGCGGTAGACGACCGAGACGGTGATCCGCGACTCGTCGGCCGGGTCGGCCTCCGCGCGGACCTCCTCCAGTTCCACCCGCGGCTCGTGGTCACGGACGGCGGCGGCGATCGAGTGCTCCAGGTCGCGCAGGTTCTGCACGCTGCCGGGCGCAAACACCAACTCGTGTGCTCGGGTGCCCAGTTCGGGCCTCATGACCCGCTCGCCGGTGCCGGTGAGCAGCAGTGCCCGCAGACAGTGCTCGATGCTCTCCTCGCCGACGGCGTACCCGAGCCGCCCGGACGCGTCGGGCAGGATCGGGAACCGCCAGCCGGTCCCGAGGAACTCCTCGCTCATGCCGTCCTCGCCTTCTTGGCCAGCACGGCGGGGGTGAGCGGCGGGGTCGGCAGGCCGGTCGGCCCGGCGGCGGAGGGGTGGGTGTGCGTGTTGAACGCCTGGAGCAGCGCGTTGCCGAGCACGAGCGGTTCGGTGGCGCCGCCGCCGAGGTCGATGGAGGGGGAATCGACCGTCACCTTCGGCGCCTTGAGGGTGATCTCGCCCTGCGCGGTCACGGTGACGCTGCCGCCCTCGGCCGCGGTGATCCGGATCGCCTTGCCCTGGTCGTCCAGCTCCACCACGTGTCCGGCGGCGGACTTGATCCGTACGGCGGCCTTGGACTGTGTGTCGTCGAGGAGCACTTCGTGGCCGTGCCGGGTCCGGATGATCTTCTGGTCGCGGCCTTCGGTGCGGGCGGTCGGCGGCTTGTCCTCGCCGTTGTAGAGGCCGCCCAGGACGATCGGGTACCGCATGTCCCCGTGGACGAAGGCGACGAGCACCTCGTCGCCCTTCTCAGGGACGAACACCGAGCCGTAGCCGTTGCCCGCGTACAGCTGGCCGACGCGGACCCAGTCGGTGACCGTGGTGTCGTCGAACCAGGGGAACTTCAGCTTGACCTGGCCTTCGTCGTCGCCCTCGTTCTCCACGACGAGCGCTTCGACGACGCCGTAGTAGCGCTTGTCGGTGGAGCGGGCGCGTGGCGTGCCCCTCATGGTCACTGGTCCCCCTGGTGGATCCGCCGTGCGGTGAACTGGGTGAAGAAACCACTGGTGTTGAGGGTGTGCTCGACCCGTTTGACGAAGTACGTGCCCGAGAAGCGGCGGCCGAGGCCGTAGATCTCCAGGTTGTCGCCGGGCCGCAGCTCGGGCAGGCCCGCCACCTTGCCGGTCGCGGTGATGAACTCGTAGGCGCGCTCGCGCAACAGGCTGATCGCCAGTTCGCGGGCCTCCTGGTCGCTGCCGACCGGCGCGTCGACCATGACCTCCTGGCGGCCCTGCAGGGTGGACTCGGCGACCTGCGGCCCACTCTGCCCATCGGCCGTGTTCTGCCCGGCCGGCAGGTTCTCGGCGGTCGCGGTGAACGCGATCGGCTGTTTGGTACGGGGATCCCAGCCGCGCACGGTGACCTTGCTGACCTGCTGGGACACCGTCAGCGTCGGGGTGAACTCCATCAGGTTGGGGACCAGCCCCTCGGGCTGGTTGGTGGGGCCGGTGCTCAGCCCCGGTGCGTACGCCAGCCGGTATACCCGAATCGGGCGCCCGTCGCGGCCGTCGGTCGGCTTGATGAAGTACAGCGTGTCCTCGCCGGTCTTCGGGTCCGGCAGGATGTAGCAGTCGAAGTCGAGCCGCTTGGCCCGCTCCAGCAGGAACGTCGCGTCGTCCTGGTTCTTCTGCACCACCCGGTCGTGCGTGGGCCCTTCCCCGGTGACCTCGATGCGCAGGTGGTTGCGCTGGGCGATCTGCTCGGCGATGCGCCAGTCGGGCAGATTGCGGTAGATCTTGGTCTCGTTCTCGGTGGGCTTGCGGTCCTTGAGCCGCAGCAGCCCGTCCACGCCGCTGACCTGGACGGTGGGCGACGCGCCGTCGGTGAACTTCGGGCTGAGCGTGGAGATGGTCCCGGTGGCGACGGTGAGCAGCTGGTCGGCGTAGCCGAGCCGGACCGAGACCCGGCCGCCGAGCCGGAAACGCGGCGAATCGCTGTGCTTGAACCGCAGGTTGGCGTCGTCCCAGTTGTTCAGGGTGAGGTCGAAGCCGGACATCTCGTCGATGTCCCGGTTCACCTTGATATCGATGATGTCGTTCTTGGTGGACGGGTCCATCTCCAGGCCCTCGATGCGCACGTCGAACTCGGGCGCGTACCGGTCGGGCGATGCGACCTCGGGTACGGGGGTGCTCATCGCGCGCTCCTCACGGCAGCCGGGGCACGGTCAGCACCCGGCCCGGTCGCAGGTCCCGTGGGTCGCTGATGCCGTTGGCGCGCGCCAGCTCCCGCCAGGCGTCGGGCCGCCGGTACAGCGCGGCGGAGATGGAGCTGAGCGTGTCGCCGCGGCGCACCACGTAGCTCTTCTCCACCGTGGGCGACGAGCGCGGTGTCTCGGCGACCTGCACGGCGGCCGGGCGGAACTCCTTGAGCGAGAGGTCCAGCATGGCTCGCAGCGGCACGCCGTCCGGCCGGAACAGCTGGTAGTTGACGTCCAGCTTCTCCACGACACCGGTGAAGACCTCCTCGTCCCAGACGAACCGGACGACCGGCGGCGCGTGTTCGCGGCTGTCGGGCCGCAGCAGGTTGCGCACCGCGTTGACGTAGGCCTTCCGTACGTTCTCCAGGGTGTCGGAGGTGTCCACCAGTGCCTGGACCGTGAGGGTCTCCGTGCCGCCGCGGACGTACTGCAGGGGCGGTGTCTCCAGGCCGGGGATGGTGATCTCGGCGAACGTGTTGCTCTTGCTCAGCTTGTAGTCGGTGGGGTTGAACCGCAGCGGGATCCGCCGCTGCCGCTCGTCGGCGATCACCGGCCGGACGATCTCCAGGCGAGCCTGGGCGGCGCCTTGGCGGGCGAAGGACACGGGTGTCACGCTCACGGCGCCTCCTCGTTCTCCCCCGGACTCCGTCCGGGGGCACCCCCTTCTCCGCCCGCGCGGCGACAGCGCGGCTCCCCACCCGGCTGCGGCCCGGCGGCCGCGCGCGCGACGCTCACTGGTGGCCCTCCCCGTCGCCGAAGCGGCGTTCGGTCTCGGTGTGCCTGGCGCGCGCGCACTGGTCCTCGTACAGCTTCGCCCAGGCCTGGATGTGCTTGTTGAACAGGCGGGTGAACACGGCACCGTCGTCGCCGTCCACCTGGAACCGGACCTCGAGGTGGTGAATGGTCACCTTCGGCACGTCGGTCACCTCCCTTGGCTCTGGCGCGACAAGGCGTTCGCCGCGGCGTCCTGCAGGACCTTCGTCAGCCCCTCGTGCGCGATCTCCAGCGACTCGATGGCGATCGCGTTCTGCTCCGCGTGCAGGTCCGGGCCGCTCCACTTGGCGGCGAGCCCGCCATGGAAGGCCCACGCCGCGCCGGGCACCCCGTCCGGGCCGAGCACGATCACCGCGCCGTCGCGGCGGGCGCCCAGCGAGTCGGCGAGCCCGGCCTGGTACCAGGCCCACAGCCCCGGGTCGCGCACCACCCCGCGCTTGAGCGTGATCCGGTTCCACGAGTGGCGCAGCGGCAGTTGGTGGACCGAGTCGTTGCGGCCGCCCTCCGGGTAGCTCGTCACCTCCAGCTGCGCGCCGAGCCCGGTGACCTCCTGGAACGCGCCGGACGCGGCCAGTGGCAGCAGCAGCGCCTGCGCGGGCGGCAGATACGCGTCGCCGGGGTCGAGGGTGACCAGGAAGCGGTATTTGGGCAGCGGATCCAGGGTCATGCCTCGATCACCTCCAGGCCTCGGTCCTGGCCGAGTACGAGACGCAGCCGGATGAACTCCATGGGGACGGCCGGGGCGACCTCGATCTCGCAGACCAGCTGCCCCGGGTCCTGCTCGGGCGGGTTGTTCGTGTCGTCGCACACCACCCGGAACGCCTGCTCGGGCCGGGCGCCGGCGAGCGCCCCGGACCGGAAGGCCGACAGGAGCACGGAGGTCAGCCCCCGCACCAACGTCAGCCGCAGTTCGGGCGAGTTGACGTCGAACACCAGCGGGCTCGCCACCCGCCGGATCGCGCGCACCAGCAGGTGCACCAGCCGGCGGTGCGCGATGTAGCGGGTGCGCGGGTCGGCGGACAGGGTGCGCCCGCCCCACACCATCAGCCCCCGCCCGCGGGTGCACCGGATCAGGTCGATGCCCGCGTCGAACAGCCGGACCTGCTGCGGCTCGGGGTACTCGGCCACGAGGTCGACCGCCTCCAGGATCACGGCGTTGGCGGGCGTGTGGTGCGCCCCCCGCTCGCCGTCGAGGCGGGCGATGACGCCCAGGACGTGCCCGGACGCCGGGACGGTCCGCAGTCCGTGCCCGTCGGGGGTGCGCAGCGGCGGGTGGTAGACGGCGGCGCAGCCGAGCAGCCGGCTGTCGCCCGTGGCCGCCAGGGAGCCCACCCAGTCGACCGCCTCGTCCACGGAGGACAGCCGGGGCGGTACGTCCAGGACGGCGAGGCGGTCGTGCAACGGCTGTACGCTCCGCAGCAGTTCGAGCACCACGTCGGTGTGCGTGGTGCCGGACAGGTCCGCGCCGAGGTCCGGCAGCGCCACCAGCGCCGGTTCCGGCAGTTCGGCCTGTACGGTCACGGCGTCCGCGTACTCGCTGCGGGTGGGCGCCGCGTCGGCGCCGCCCGCGAGCGTCAGGTCCCAGGACATCGAGATCGGGCCGGGCCGCCCCGGCGGCGGTGGCGGCCCGTCCGGGACCAGCCGGATGTAGCGGGACCCGGTCAGCCGGTCGGCCACGTCGGCGAGCGGCAGTCCGGGGAAGGTCTCGGGCGCCTCGCCGGGCATCAAGACCCGTACGCCCACGGTGGGCGGTCCGGCGACCGTGCTGGCCTGGTAACGGATGGCGACGCGCCCGCCGTTGGCCCAGGCTCCGGGGCTGGTGGCGACCACCTGGTAGCGCGTGGCGGCCCATCCGCTCAGCGGACCGACCGTCCACCGTGTCCGGGCCGAGGTGGCCGGCCCGGACACGCGGAGCACCCAGGCGGTGCGGCCGCCGTTCTCGAAGAAGCCGCGCAGTGCGTACGGGGTGGCGAAGGCGCCGTCCGGCGGTCCGAAGGCGCCCACGACGTCGTTCCAGCTCTCCACTCGTACCGGAGTGCCGACCGGGCCCCGGCGGAGCCGGCCCAGGAACGCCGCCACGTCCGTGCGCAGCGGCTCCGTGGCGGAGCCGCGTGGCGCGAACGTAAGGGATACCCCGGGGAGCGCTTCAGCGGCCATGTCAGACGTCGATCTCCAGCTTCTCGACCGCCAGGACGAGCGTCTCCATGGCGATCTCGTTCTTGGTGGCGCTCAGCGTCGGACCGGTGTACTTGGTCGGCCAGCCGCGGTCGAAGTTCCAGCGCATCGCCTCCTGGCGGTTCTCGTCCAGCAGCACGATCGAGCCGGAGGTGCGCCGTACCTTGCCGTTGAGCGCTTCGACCACCCAGGTCCAGAAACCGACGTGGCCGGTGACGCCGCGCTTGAAGGTGAGGTTGGTGAACTTCTTCAGTCCCGGGATCTTGCGGACGGTGATGTCCTCGCTCCCGGTGCGGTACTCGATCGGCGGAACCTCCAGCTCCAGCCCGCTCACCTCGGTGAAGGACCCGCTCACCGCGACCCCGTCGTCGCTGACGTTGGTCACGATGATCTGGAAGTTGTAGGACGCGTACGGATCGTCCCTGGTAACGGGCGGCATGGTGGCCTCTCCTCGGGCACTCAGGCGAGTTGGGTCTCGCGGGTCTTCTGCTGGATCCGGAAGATCACGAACTCCGCCGGGAAGACCGGCGCGACGCCGATGACGCAGATGAGCCGGCCGTTGGCGAGGTCGTCCTCCGTCATCGTGGTGCGGTCGCAGGCGACGAAGAACGCCTCGTCGGCGGTCGTGCCGGCGAGCGCGCCGCTGCGCCAGACCGTGGTGAGGAAGTTCGTGACCGTCTGGCGGACCAGGGCCCACAGCGCCTCGTCGTTCGGCTCGAACACCACCCACTGGGTGCCCTCGTCGATCGACTCCTCCAGGTAGAGGAACAGCCGCCGGACATTGATGTACTTCCACGAGCTGTCCGAGGAGAGCGTGCGCGCGCCCCACACCCGGTGGCCCAGCCCGGGGAAGAACCGCAGCGCGTTGATGCCCTTGGGGTTGAGCAGGTCCTGATGCCGCTTGGTGACGTCCTGGGCGATGCCGTCGGTCAGCCGGATGCCCCGGATGACCGCGTTGGCCGGTGCCTTGTGCACCCCCCGCTCCACGTCCACGCGCGCGTAGACCCCGGCCATGTGGCCCGATGGCGGCACCTCGACGTCGCGGTTGGTCGACGGGTCGCGGGTGACCAGCCACGGGTGGTAGAGCGCCGCGTACTTGGTGTCGAACGGCTCGCGGAACGCCTGGACGCCCTCGATGTCCAGGCCGTCCTGCGGATCGAGGATCGCGAACCGGTCCCTGAGCAGCTCGCAGTGGGTGACCAGGGCCGATTCGACCGTCCCGGACCACACACCCGGCACCGCGCAGACGGCCACCTCGTCGATGTCCTCCAGCCCGGCGATCCCGGTGCGCTTGCCGCTGCCGCCGTCCTCGCCGACGAAGTCGGCCACGCTCAGGCTCCCGTAGGCGTCGTCCCCGTTCGCCAGCGTCAGCCAGGATCCGACCGCGGGCACGGGGAACTTCGTCGGGTCGGTGGACAGGGCGGCCAGAGCCCTCGCCCGCACCAGCTGCGAGCGGCCGGCCAGGGTGGTCACCAGGTTCGCCGGCGCGTCGCCGGTGAGCCGGAGGTTGCGGTACGTCTCCGCCACCACGGCCCCGGACGGGTCGGTGAACCGGGCGTCGACCTGCGCCTCGACCAGGTGCAGCCGATCGGTTTCGAACAACGTCCCGGGCACGTTCCCGTCGAGGGTGACGACGTCCGCGGCGATCGCCTCGACGGTGCGGATGGTCAGGTTGGTGCCATCGTCGAGCTGGACGACGGCGCCCTCGTACAGCCGGCTCGCTCCGCCGACCCGCAGCGTCGGCCCCGCCGAGGTGTTACCCCGGCGCACGCGGCGCACCAGCAGCCCACTCCGCCACGCCTCATGTGCCGTGCCGGACGGCAGGGTCAGCGTGACCTTCCCGTCCGCCGGCTGGCTCACCCGGACCTTGAACCGGCCGGAACCGATCTGCACCCAGACGTCGGGCGGCAGGTCGTCGGGGTCGAGCCCGGTCACCGCGGCGACCTCGACCGTCTCGCTGTCCGCGGCGGCGTCCGCGGCCAGCTGCGTGACGAACAGCGCGCCCTCCTGCGGATCCGGCAGCACCGGCAGCGCGGCTCCGGCCATCGGCTGGATCCGCACCTGGACCGCGCCGCCCCACGAGCCGGGGCTGACGGCGGTGAACTCCAGTGCCTGTTCCGCGCTGCGCGTCCCGATCTGCACGTAGTCGCTGCGGCCCGTCCTGACCTCCGCGGGCAGCGCGGCGTCCAGTTCGATCCGGTGGGCGGGCGCGTCGTAGGCGGCGACACCGGCGGTGTGGATCGACTGCTGGTCGTCGCCGCGGAAGATCTGGATCTGCTGCCCGACGCCGGCGAACCCGATCAGGTGGCCGAGTTCCAGGCGGGTCGCGCCCTTGGCGGCATCACGGGCGACCGGGCTCACCAGGCCGTGGCCCAGCACGCCCGAGGCCGGCCTCGCCTGCCTGCTGGCGACCCGCTTGACGTACAGCCGCTGACCGCCGTTGTCGAAGAAGCCCTTGACCGCCAGCGGGAACAGCCACCAGCGGCCGCCTTCCGCCGGATCGTTCGCCCACGTGTCCCGGACCAGGGCGTCCGGCTCGCGGAGGAACCCGCCGAACGTGTTCTGGAACTCCAGGAAGTTGGTGACCAGCTTGGGCTTGCCGGTGTACGGACCGCGCACGGTGACCCCGGCCATGCCGGCCGTACTGGTGCTCACCCCCGCGATCGGCCGTGGTCCCGCATCGATCTCCTCGATGTAGACCCCGGGGCTCAGATACTCCGCCATGGACGGCTCCTCACTGCTCGCGGATCTCTATGACGTGTCGGCGCTCGGTGTCCTGGGGCAGCCGCACGACCAGCGATCCGGACCGGCCCGGCCGTTCGGTGGCCTGCAGGCGGAATGTCTCCTCGACGGCGTGCTCGTCGGCCTTCTCGCCCTCCCACCGCAGGGCGAGCCGGAAGGCGCCCGCGGCATCGGACAGGGTGCGCTCGTGCCATGGCGTCAGGTCCAGGCTGGTCCGTCCCCGGGCCTCGACCAGCACGTTGGCGATCGGCGCCCCCGTGGCCGCGTCGACCACGGCGCCGTGCACCGTACGCAGACCCGGCGGGTAGGGGAAGGAGACGCTCGGCAGCAGCCGGACCAGCCGCGGCTCGGTCACCACCGCCGGCGGGTGGGCGTCGTCATGCGGGTACACCAGGAACTCGACGCCCACCAGACCGGCCGAGAACGGCTGACCGTCGGCCGGGTACAGCGGCTGGTAGCCGGCGGCCGCGAAGCGGGCCCGGTGGCGCCGCGGCCGGGCCGCCCACGGCTCGCCGCACCTGCCCAGCCCCGGATAGGCGAAGGCAGCGCTGGGTGTGCGCACCGCCACGTCGTCCAGCGGCAGCCAGTCGCCGTCGTCGAACCGGTCCAGCTGGACCGCCACCCCGGCGCCGCGCACCCGCCGGGCGTAGTCGTCGAACGGTATGAACCAGGCCGGGCTGGAGAGCGTCGAACGTTCCAGCGGTACGAAGCGGCTCATGGCATCGCCGCCCCGCTGATGACCCGGCTGTGCACCGGGCGGACCGCCGTCTCGACGGCGGAGTCCAGGTTGACCACGCGGACCTCGTAGTTCAGCGACAGCCGGTACGGCTTCTGAATCGCGTACCAAACCCAGGACTTCTGGTCCAAGGTGAGCGGGGTCAGGCTGAGGTGCAGCGAGTCGGTGCTCGCCGCCAGGCTGCCGGACAGCTGTGCGCCGTCCAGGATCGCGTCGTCGTAGAACGTCTGCAGGGCCCGTCCGAGCATCCGGTGCTGGGTCGCCTGGTCACCGCCCCAGGGGGTGACCAGGTACCGCAGCAGCAGAGCCATCGGCGGCTTGCGGGAGGTCGGTGCGTCGGGTGGCTGGGAGCGCACCGGCGGCCGGTTGCGCGACGTCGGGTCCTCGGCGATCTCGTAAAGGAACACCGTGAGTTTCGGCGGCGGTGTCTGTACCGTCTCGGAGAGGTCGTTGAGTTCCGCGATCGGCGGTTCCACCTGGCTGAGCCCGCGCAGGGCCTGGGTCAAGGTCTCCACGACGACCGTCGAGACGTCGGCGACGACGCCGAAGTCACCCATTCGAATCCTCCCCCGCTCCGCGCTCGAAAGCGTGTACCGAGAGGATGCCGGTCCCGGCGTGGCCGGACCGCGATTCGCGCATCACACGAGCGTCACCAGCCCGTTTTCGCAGCCGGCGATGACGTAGCCGGACACGCACCGACAACGCCGGGGTGACACGGACCAGGCATATTTTCCTTTCATGGAAATCCCCTCAGAGCGGACCGGCGTCCTGATCCTCCGGGTGTGGGTGGAAGACGGCAGGCCGGACGGGTTCCGTGCACGCATCTTGCGGACGGGCGGCCGGCACCAGGCGCCCCCAACCGCGGTGAGCGCGGTCGACGACGTGCTCACCGCCGTGCACGCCTGGCTCGACCAGTTACTCGAGCCGGACAGGTGACGTTCCCGCGACGTTCCGGTGATGCCTGGCCATATAACGTCCTTTACCCCAAAGGCCGAACACACGATCATGATTTGCTCATAACATGGCTTCTGAGCATCCCGATTGCCAGCATGGGATGGGTCGCTGAAGCCAATATCGTCCCGGGGGGCCGATGAGCGCAGAAGGCCACGTCATAACGTTGAGACTGCTCAAAAGCTTCGCGCTATCGGTCGATCACAAACGCGTTCCGATTTCTTCCAGCGCCCAACGCCTCCTCGCGTTCCTCGCCCTGCAGGACATGCCACGAACCCGAACCTACGTGGCCGGAATGCTGTGGCCGGACGTCACGGCGTCCCGCGCCAACGCCAACCTCAGGTCGTCTTTGTGGCGCTCGACGCGAACGGGACATCAGGTCATCGACGCGTCCACGCAGGAACTGGCGATCGCCAAGCAAATCAACGTGGACATACACGCGGCGGCGACGCGCGCGCACCGGCTGCTCGACATGTCACGCCCGTGCGACGACATCCTCACCGCGCAGACGCGGGCGGACCTCTCGGCCGACCTGTTACCCGAGTGGTCGGAGAACGAGTGGGTGCTGATCGAGCAGGAGCAATACCATGAACTCCGGCTGTATGCCTTGGAGGCGATGACCGAACGGCTGACAGCGGCGGGCCGCCACGGCGAGGCCGTCGCTGCCGGGCTCGCCGCCGTACGCGCGGAACCCTTGCGGGAAAGCGCTCATCGCGTACTTATGAACGCGCATCTCGCCGCCGGCAACAGAGGCGCGGCACTGCGGCAATACGAACAATGCCGCCGCGTCCTGCTCGACGAGCTGGGCCTGGAGCCCTCCCAGACGCTGACAAACCTCGTGCCACCTCACTCCGAGGGGGCACCCCGGAGACCCCAGCGCGTCGGATCGTCTGCCGCCCAGCGAGCGATGTCCCGGTAGAAGGCGCGGACGAAGACGAGCGCGTGGCGGTAGCCCGCGCTGGGCCGCGCCCCCCTTCCGGGGTCCCAACGTGCCGGAGCCGGCCCTTATGGGGCTCGGAAAGTCATCGCTGCAGCTTTCGTCAGGAAGCATGATGGGTCGTGTCAGTACGCCTGTCAGCTCTTGCGATGGCTTGCACTGCTTGCTCGGTCAAGTGCGGCGGCCGTACAAGGCTCTGTGAGCACAAGCGTCCCGGGGAAGGCCAAGGCATCGTCCAATGCGTCTGAGATCGCGAGTTCCCGTGCCGATGGCGCCCTGCACGCACCCGCCTGTCCGTACGTCCACGCCACTCGACGCCCGCACGGTATCGTACGTCGAGCAATCCCCCGCACCGGAGGTCATCGTGAGTGCGCAGCCAGACGGCCCGTATGGACCACTGATCCCCATGCCCGACCTCACGCCGGATGCCCTGCGTGCGGCTGTTGCTCGTATCGCTCCCAGCAGGATCCCCGCGCTCACTCAGCACCTGTTCGAAGCAACGACAAACGCACAGGAGACACAGAGCCTCGCCCCCCTGCGCGCTTTCGTCCACTCATGGGCTGTGTTCATCGCCATCGAGCGACATCCGGCACGTGCCGCCCGCCTCCGTGAACTCGAACAGATTGTGGATATGGCCGAACAGGACCCAACGGCTGCCATCGACGAAATTCAGCAGATCCGCAAGGCGGCGGAGGCCGAGGCCGGGCTGCGACCGACTGGACGTGGGAATACAACCCGAGCGAGGAGCACGTCGCCGGCGGACTTGGGCCGGGCGTCGTGGCAGAGGTCGAGCGGCTGGCAACCGAACTCGCCGCGCTTGGGGTCGACGCGGCAAAGGTAGGTCGCCCCTTCGACAGGGAAGGCGGACTCCGAGAATTCGACATTCTCGGCGGACGCGGCTTCATCAACTTCCTCGCAGTAGCACGCCACCACCGCATCTACGTCTGCAACGTCACCTGGCACGGCTGAGTTGCGACCCCGTGGCGGACGTCGGCGGGGTAGCCGGAGCGCTCGTCGAGCAGCGGAAAGGTGTATGGGATGAGCGACGCCCACTCGGTGGTGAGGGGCGGCCCCGTCGGGTGCCGCTGGCCGTCTGGAATCTCACCGCGTTCTTCCGGCAGATGCCGACGGAGCTGGAGAAGGCCGCCAGGTCGACGGGTGCACGCCCGCACAGGCCTTCCGCAAGGTCGTCGTCCCGCTCGCCGCGCCCGGCATCTTCACCACGGCGATCCTCGTTTTCATCTGTGCCTGGAACGAATTCCTCATCGCCGTCAGCGTGGTGAACGACAAGCAGATGATGAACGCCAACGTGATCGTTTCCCTCTTCACCGGACAGTACAAGTACGACCAGCCGTTCGGGACACAGATGGCGGCCGGCGTCGTGGTGACGCTGCCGCTGGTGCTCGCGGTGCTGTTCTTCCAGCGCCGCATCGCGGACGGACTCACCGCAGGAGGACTGAAGTAATTGACCCCGCCGACGAGCACCCGTGCTCCCTTGCAGGCACCGGAGGAGTGGGTGCTGACCACGGACGACAAGCCACCTGACACGCCTGGGCCTCACCCTGGCCACCTGACGAACCATTAGGCAACACAGTCCCACAGGGTTAGACAGGCGACGGCCGTGCTGCAGCGCATGCCACCGCGCTCAGTCAGCTGATACCGCCGGACCCCGAACCGCGTCTGGCCGTTGCAGTCCTCGTTGCGCTTGTGTCCGGCCTGCTCGGCAGCCTCGACGAACGCCGTGGCGAGCGGGTGGTCGGACCGGCCGTCGCTGACCGTCAGCGGCCCACCCACCCCGTGCCACTCGTCCTCGCCTCGCTTCCTGGGCGGTGTCGGGACCGCCCGCCTCGATCAGCGCCACTTGGACGCCGGGATCTTCGGACAGCCGCGCCGCCGGCACACAGCCCGCGGACCCGGCACCGACGATGACATAGGCGTATGCAGTCATCCAGTCTCCGGTGACCGACGAGGACACGGACTGAGCGAACGCTCCAGGCCCAATCCGCGGTGAAATACGCAGACCCGGATGTTTGCGCCGCCGACGCGACCGGGGCCATGGGCAGTGGCCGACAATAACACCGCACTCTTCGTGCCCGTGCACAATTGCGGGGTCTACCATCTGCGCATGACCATGCCGCCCAGCGCTGAGACGCGCATGACCGATCTGCTCGACCGGCTCCTGGGCCCGGTGGACTCGCTGACCGACGAACTGACCGCAGAGATCCTCAACGGCGAGCACTCGTACGCCGAGAGCACGCTGCTGAGCCATGAGCAGCTGCGGACCGCTGTGCACGACAACCTGTGCACACTGCTCATGGCCTTGAAAAACGGGGGTGTGCCCACCAACATGGACGCCCCGCGGGCGGCAGGCCGCCTCAAGGCCGAACGAGGCATCCCCCTGGCCGCCCTGCTGCATGCCTTCCGCCTCGGCGGGCGGTTCATCTGGGACCGGCTGCTGGCCATGGCCCTCGACCAGGACAGCGCCACCTGGCTGCTGCACAGAGCCTCGGACGTCTGGGTGATCATCGACGAGTGCTCCAGCGCCGCTGCCGATGCCTACCGCACCGCGGTGGAGGAACAGGCACGCCGCGATGCCTCCGCACGCAGCGTCATGCTCACAACGCTGCTCGACGGCACCGCGGGGAACAGCTCCAGCGCCTGGGAGGTCATGCGGGTCCTGCGGCTGGACCGCAAAGGACCCTTCCTGGTGGTATGCGCCGAGATCAACGACGGCGCCGATCCCCTGCCGGCGGTCGAGGGACAGCTGCGGGCGGTCGACATCAATTCCGAGTGGATCCACGGGGCAGGCAGCCTGCTCGGCCTCCTCGCCCTCCCGAACGAGCACATGGCCGTGGCGGTGGAGGAACGGCTCGACGGCATCGCGCTCTCCCGCGTCGGCATCAGCCGGTCCTTCACTTCACCCATAGACGCGCCGAACGCTCGGCGGGAGGCCCAACTGGCGGCCAAGTGCCTGCCCCCAGGGGCCCCCGGCACACACATCTACGGCAGCTCACCGATAGCCCTGCTCGCGGCGACCTCACCCGACGCCGCTTCCGAGGTGGCCCATACGGTCTTCGGGCCGCTGCTCACCCTGCCGACGGCGGAACGAGCCGTCCTGCTGGACACCTTGGACATCTGGTTCACCGCCGGCGGCTCGACCACACGGGCCGCCGAGCACCTGCACTGCCACCGCAACACCGTCCTGTACCGGCTCAACAGGATCACCGAACTGACCGGCCGGCGAACCAGCGATGCGGACTCCTCCGCGGAGCTGTACGTTGCCCTGCAGGCCGCGCGTCTGGGCACCATCCCGGGATGAGGCCTCGACCGGCATGGACACCGGTACGCGCAGCCCACCCCGACACGCCAGTCCCGCCCCGAGCGAGGTGCTTTGTGCGGGCTCCCGGCTGAATGCGGAGCAGCGAGCGGCGCGGCCCGGCCGGTCGGCGCACGGACGACGCGCTGGGTAGGCAGCCGCAGCGTGCGGAGGCACTGGCGGTCGCCTGTGATGGCATTGGGTAACAGCTCCAGGCCGAGGGAGCCGGCGCAGGCGATCATGGCACCGCGATGCTGCACAGACAGGGAAGCCCTGGCGAGCGCGGTGTCGTCCACCCAGTACGACGCTGAGGTCCTCCCGGAGCGCAGGCCAAGCGGACGCGCTCCGGCGATCACACCGAAGGCCGGCGCGGCGCAATCTTCTGGTGGGCGGGGAACTGGCCGACGCGGCACTCGCAGATCAGCCGGCCTCGGTCCAGGACGTGGAGGAGCTGGTGTTCCGGCACGGTACCGGCCGAGGGGGCACGGGCGTCAGCATGCCTGTCCGTGTCTCCTCATTCGAATGCCGGATTCCGTTTGTGATCGCGCACAATCTGCTGCCCTCTTCGCTGGTGCTCGGCCCAAAGACCGGGAATGTATGCGGTTCTAGGCTCTGGTCCGCTCGCCGATGGGGAGCCCGACAACTGGTTGTGCCCAGTGCTCCCTGCCGCGCTTGTCCCGGGAATCACCTGTCTGCCGATCTCGAGAGCGGACGACTGGGCTAAGGAAAGGAATGCGCAATGACCGACGTCCCTGCCAGGGGTGGCCGCACCACTGGACGCGGGGAGCGCGCGCAGCTCGGCCGCCGCGCGTTCATTGGCTATGTGCTGGGCGGAGCCACGCTTGCCGTGGCCGCCGACCTCCGGCTGGGCACACCTGCCTACGCCGTGGTGCCCTCGGCGCCCCAGACCCCGGAGCTGTACGACCTTGAGGATCTGCAGACCGACGCCGCGCGCCCCACATCCGCGCTGATCAAGATCGTACTCAACGAGGACGGCACCGCATCGTTCGAGCTTCCGCGGATGGAAGTTGGCCAGGGAATCACCACCTCGACAGCGATGATCATCGCTGAGGAGCTCGACCTGCCGGTCGACAAGGTGCACGTGACGTTGGCGCCGGCCCGCCCCGAGTTGGTGTTCAACCAGCTTACCGGCGGATCAAACACCACGGTCTCAACCTTTACCCCTGTACGTGTCGCCGCGGCGATCGCCAGGAAAGCGCTGCTGGAAGCCGCGGCGATCGAGCTCGGGTCGGCAGTGGCGCTGCTGAAGTCCAAGGAAGGAGTGATCGTCGCGCCTGACGGGTCGTCACTGACTTATGGCTCGCTGGCCACCAAAGCGGCCAGCCGCACCGTCAAGGCGGTGGAGGTCGAGCTGAAGCCCGCTTCGAGCTTCTCGGTGATCGGCAAGCCCTACGGGCGGGAGGACGCCCGACGTGCGGTCACCGGGCGGAAGCAGTTCACGATGGACCTTCAGGTGCCAGAGGCGCTGCCGACCATGGTCTGCCGTCCGCCCACACTGAACGGATCGCCGAAGTCGGTGCGCAACAGCGCCACGGTGCTTGCCATGCCGGGCGTAACGGATGTGGCGAAGGTCGACACAGGAGTCGCCGTACGTGCGGAGACGTTCGGGCAGTGCATCGACGCGGTGCGTGCGCTCGACGTGGAGTGGGAACCGGGCCCGGTGGAGGGCGAGTCCGACAAGACGATCCTGGCCCGGCTGAGCAAGGCCGAGCTGCCGCTGGCGGTCCCGAAAGTCCCGCTGCTGGCGGGCAAGGTAGAGGCGGACTTCACCTTCATGTTCCGCAGCAGCGCCGCGCTCGAGCCGAACTGTGCGATCGCCGACGTCCGGTCGGACCGTGCGACGGTGTGGGCGGGACTGAAGTCGCCGATCGTCGCGCAAGGTGACATCGCCAAGGCCGTCGGGCTGCCGCAGAACGCGGTCACCGTCAACGTTGTGACCGGCGGAGGGTCGTTCGGACACAAGCTCTTCGGTGACGCCGCCATCGAGGCCGCCAAGATCTCCAAGGTGATGGGCAAGCCGGTCAAGCTGATGTGGCATCGTGCCGACGAGCCTCGGCAAGGGCGGGTGCACCCCATGGCGAGGTCGCGGATCCGGGCTACGTACCTGGCCGGGGAGGTGCTGACCTTCGAACAGCGGCATACCAGTGTAGTCACCGACTTCAGCCACGGACTCGGCGAGATGGTCACGGCGATGGCCGACAGGCTGCCCACCGGGCTCGGCGGACTGGGGTTCTCCGAGAGCATCTTCACGCTGACCCAGGAACTTCCCTACAACTTCGGCGCCGTCACCCAGCTGCTCAACGAGACCGACACGCGCTTCAACACCGGAAGCATGCGCAACATCTACTCGCCGGATGTGGCGTGTGCCAATGAACTGGTGGTCGACCAGCTCGCCCGGAAGATGGGCAAGGATCCGCTGGCATTCCGGCTTGCCGTCCTCAAGAACGACCGGGTCAAGGCGGTGCTCCAGAAGGTCGCTGACGTGGGGAAGTGGGGCAGGTCGATGCCCGCCGGGACGGCGCAGGGCATCGCGATCCACAGCGAATACAAGGGAGCGACCGCGGTGCTCGTCGAGATCGACTGTCGACCCGAGACCGTGAACCGCAAGATCAACAACGCGGTGACCGGGCCCCGGGTGACCAAGGCGGTGATCGCCGTGGACGCCGGACTGGTGATCAACCCCAAGGGCCTCGAGGCCCAGATGCTGGGTGGTGTCGCGGACGGGATCGCACTCGCCCTCACCAGCAGCCTCCACCTGCGCGACGGGCGCTTCCTCGAAGCCAGCTGGGACAACTACTTCTACACCCGGCAGTGGAACGTCCCCTTTGACTTCGAGTGCATCGTGATGCCTTCTGACTCCGAGCAACCCGGTGGTGCGGGCGAAGCCGGGGTGGCCGCATCCGTGGCCGCGGTCGCGTGCGCCTACGCCCGTGCGACCGGCACGATGCCCACACGGTTCCCGATCAACCACGACACGCTGTCCTTCGAGGTCAAGTCCTTCATCCCACCCGTTCCCGAGTCGCCGTCCGACGGCCTGAGCCACACCTACTGAGGAGCGCACCATGAGCACGCACACCTTCATCCTCAACGGCAAGCGCGTCACCGTCGACGTCGATAACAACGTTCGGTTGCTGTGGGTCCTGCGTGACGTACTGGGCGTCACCGGACCGAAGTACGGCTGTGGCATCAACGTCTGCAAGGCCTGCACGTCCCACTTCAACGGCAAGGCCTTCAACCCTTGCTCTGTGAAGGTCGAGGACGTGGGGCCGGACGACGAGATCACCACCATCGAAGGCCTGCCCGCCCCGGTCGGCGCAGACCTGCACCCCATGCAGGAGGCCTGGCTGGAGTACGACGTGGCGCAGTGCGGCTACTGCCAGCCCGGGCAGATCATGGCGGCGGTGGCCAAGGTCAAGCAAGCACGGGCTGCCGGTCATGAGATCGGCGACTCCGATCTCGACGAGATCCGGAACATCTGCCGCTGCGGTACATACAACCGCATCCGGGAGGCGATCAAGGCGGGCGCTGCGAACATGTGACCCGCCCCTGCCCCGAGTGCGCGCCGCACAGGGCAAGACGCGCACCTGCGCCAGCTTCGCGGGCAGACGTGCATATGTACTGGCGGACCATCAAGGGCCTCCCTCACAGTCGGCAAGGCCCTGCGCCCGAGCAGGCCTGGCGTGCGGCGTCGCACGGTGCGGCGGCCAGGCCGGACGGATCACGGCCGCCGTCGCAGCAGTCAGTGAACGCCGCCGGCGGCCACGAGATCGACGACGCCGACCTCGATGAGAGCGGATGCGGTGGTCGTCGACTGGCCGCACCGCTACCTGGAGTCGCAGGCGTTGGACGGACGCAGCGTGATCTGCGTGCTCACCCACGACGCCAAGTTCGACGTCCCGCTTTTGCAGCGGGCTTTGCGGCTACCGATCGCCTACATCGGCGCGATGGGCTCGCGTCGAACCCACCTGCAACGGCTGGAGCTGCTCGGGGAGTGACCGCCCCGTGATCCAGAGAAAACATCCAGCTCAGCTGCCGTGGTGGCCGCCCGCCGAAGTTCGACAAGGCGGACCGCGAGCGTCCGCCCCGGTGACCGTCTTCGGCATCCCGCACCGCCTCACGCGACTGCGCCATTGGAGGGGATCGAGCGACCGCCATTGGGCCGAGCGGACCAATTTCAGCGTTCCTATACGACTTCTTCGCGGTTTTTCTTGTTAGATCTAATTGCCAGTTGATTTTCCGACTGCCACTCATTCGGAGGAATTATGCAGATCAAGAAGAAGGCGGCCTTTCTCGCCGCAACCGCCGGCACCCTGGTGCTCCTCGGGGCCGGCACCGCGGCCGCCCACGGTGGCGAAGAGGAAGTTGCGACTCCCAGCACTGTCCAGACGTGCAGCGTCAACACCGGCGACATCTCCTTCACCTCAGGTGACACCAAGGCCGGGGACGTCGGGGAGAACTCCCCCTTCGGTAACAACGCGGTCGTCATCAGCGTCAGCTGTTTCAACACTCCCGGCTAACACCTGGAGCGGCTTCGGCGACCACCGTCACTGAGCCAGGGCGTTCCCCTCAGCCCCTCCCGGGTTGAGGGGAACGCGGCACTCACCGCCGTACCCGGATCAGCGCATGGGTGCCGCTCGTACGCCAGGTGTCTTCCTGGGCGTCCAGCGCGGCCACCGTCGGCGCGTCGAGGTCCGCGACTCCCTACCTGTGCCGCTCGAAAACACGATTCCGTGTCGTGGGTGGTGGCGATGCAGCTCGGTCAGGCGGCGTGGTGGTGCTCGTTGCTCAAACCACCCAGGATGGGATGTCGTCGGAGTCGGTTGGCTTGAAGGTCGGTGACGGTGGCTGGGGTGGGCGGTTCGGCGCTTTGCGGGGGTAGTTGTTGACGGGACTGAGGTGGGCGGTGTTGGTTGTAGTGCCGGACGTACTCGGCGAGCACGGCGTGGGCCTGGGCCTCGTTGTAGATCAGGATCCGGTCGAGAATCTCGCGGCGTAGGGGCCCACGGCTCTTTCGCAGATCGCATTCGCTTTCGGTGCCCGGGGCGGGCTGAGCAGGACTTCCACCTCGTCGGCTGCGAAGACGGCGTCGAAGGAACGGGTGTACTTGGTATCCCGGTCCCGGATGAGGAAGCGCAGCGAGTCCATGCGGCACCCCATGGTAATGGCGAGATTCCTCGCCTGCTGGGCGGTCCACTGGGCCGTGGGGTGGGCGGTGACACCGGCGAGGTGGACGCGCCTGGTGCCGTGCTCGATGAAGACCAGGGCGTACAGGCGCCTGAGTGACACGGTGTCGAGGTGCACGAAGTCGGCGGCGATGATGCCCTGGGCCCGGGCGGTGAGGAACTTGCCCGGGTCGGGCCGGAGCGCTGCGGTGCGGGGTCGAGGCCGGCGGCCTGCAGGATTCCCCACACGGTGGGAGGCCATCGGGTAGCCGAGCCGAGCGAGTTCGCCCTGTATCCGCCTGTGGCCCCACGTGCGGTTCTCCCGGGCCAAGCGCAGGATGAGTTGCTTGACGATAGGCGCGGTGGAGGTCTACCAGGGCGACGGCGCGGTGGGAACGTCCACTTCCGGGCGATGTTGCCGGTGCCAGACCAGCGGAGTTGTGGGGGTGACCGCGAAGACCTGGCACCAGCGCCCGCGCGGGACCAACCGGGAGAGGACGGCGAGCCAGAGCCGATCGGCCGGCTCGTACCGGACCCGGGCGATCTGACGGCGCAGCACCGCGTTCACATGCCGCAGCGCCAACACCTCCGCATCCTTGGCCATGCGACCGCGCAACACGGCAGCGGGCATCTCGATCAGATTCCGAACCAGCGCGCAGACGACCGACAGCGACATCCACAGATCGTCCCAGACCTGTCAGACCTGTCGAGGCCGAGTCGCCAGGATCAGCAACATGCAGGCCACAGCGCCGAATCGTGTTTTCGAGCGGGACACGCCGACAGGAACGCCGAAGGGTCCTCGAGGGATTGGGGATCCCATGCATCTTCATTATCGGCGCTCTCTAAGATATATTTTCGGACGTCCTAAATAGGCTTCGGGGAGGCCGGGGTGACCGGACCGCACATCACTGACGCAAGCGGCGAAGCACCACATCCACGCGACGCACTCGGTATCGATCTGTGCATCGACCTCGACATCGACACACTCCTCGGGCGGTACCCCGACCGGCCCGGCCCGGCCGGCGACCCGGCCGGCGATCCGGAGGGCATCCGCGAGACACTGCGCGCCCACGGCATCGCCCGCGCGGTCGTCAGCTCGCTGCGTGGCGCGCTGTGGGACACCGCGGCGGGCAACGCCGACCTGCTGTCAACCGCGGCCCGGCACCCGGACCTCTTGCCCGCCGGCGTCGTCGACTTCCGCGATGCCCTGTGCGCCGACCGGGTGATCGAGCAGCTCGCGCGGTCAGGCGTACGGGCCGTCAGACTGTTCCCGGACGAGCAGCACGCCGACCCGGACTTCCCTGCCTTCCGGCACATCGCCAAGCGCGCGGTCGCCCACGGCCTGGTCGTACTGGCGGGAGGTGACATACGGCGAGTGTGGAGACCGCTTGCCGGCCTCGACGCGCAGGTGGTGTTCCTCGACACGCACTTCTACGCCTTGGCCGACTTCATCCTGGTGGCCCGGGACGAGCCCGGCTTCCATACCTCGACCAGATTGCTGAATTCGCCGGACGCCTTGGAGACCGTAGCTGCCGAAGTGGGGCCGGAGCGCCTCCTGTTCGGCTCGCGAACACCGCTGTACGAGCCGGTGGTACCTCTGCTGCGGCTGGCCCGGTCCGGCCTGAACGACGAAGCGCGGGCCATGGTCGCGGGCGGCAACGCACGCCGGCTGCTCGCGCCGGCGTGCGTACGTGCCGACGGGGACGCGGGCCCCCGGACCGCGGGGGCCGAAATAGCCGACGGTGGACCGGAGGGGAAGGCGTGATCATCGACGTACACGCCCACTGGGGCCCCTGGTTCTTCGCCATGGACGTCTCCGACGTAGTGGACAACGTGCAAGTGATGGACCGTTACGGCATCGACCTGCAGATCGTCTCCGCGACCGAGGCGGTCGTCTACGACCCGCGGACGGGCAACCGCCGTCTCGCCGACGTCCTCACCCGCACCGACCGGCTCCTCGGCTATCTCGCCATCAACCCCCGCGATCTCGCGGCAGCCGAGCACGACATCGCCGAACTGCTGCCCACCGGGCGTTTTGTCGGCGCGAAGATCCACACCGACTACACCGACAGCCCCGTCGGCTCACCCCAGATGCGGGACGCGCTCACGCTTCTCGACGAGTTGGACCTGCCGGTTCTCGTGCACACCTGGGACCGGGCGGTGCTGGAGCTGGCGCAGGTCTGTGCCGAACTGCCGCGGCTTCGCGCCATCGCCGGGCACATGGGCGGGCTCGGCTCGCACTGGGCGGTCGAGGCGACGCGTGTGTGTCCACGGTTGTACCTGGAACCCTCCTGCTCGCACGCCCCCGCCGGCCGGATCGGGCAGGTCGCCGAGCACGTCAACCCGCACCGGCTGCTGTTCGGCACGGATTCGACGCTCATCGACCCGGCGGTGGCGCTGGGCGCTGTGGCGGCGGCCAGGTTGCCCAAGGACGTCATGGAACGCGTGATGTGGCGTAACGCGGCAGAGCTCTTCGCGCTCCCGACTCCATGACTCCGACTCCCCATGTCCGGCCCCGCCAGGCGCCATGGCATCCGTCCGTCGGCACGGTGCGGGGCGGCCGCGGACCGGCGGGCCCTTCCTGCGTAAACCAACAGAAAACGCCGACGACGGGCCGAAAGCCCGACCGGGAGGTTGTGTGCGTACCGAAGCCGAGCTCGACGAGGCGCTGACCAGGCCCTCTCAAGCTCTCATCGAGTCATTGTCCGGCCTCGACGGCGACCTCGTCGTCCTCGGTGCCGGGGGCAAGATGGGACCGAGCCTCGTCCGTCTGGCCCGGCGTGCCATCGTCGAGGGCGGTCTCGCCACCAAAGTGATCGCCGTCTCCCGTTTCGGCTCCGGCGACACGGCCGAGCGGCTGAGCGCGGACGGTGTGAAGGTGATCCGGGCCGACCTCGGCGACGAGCGGGACCTCGACCGGCTGCCGGAGGCCGCGAACGTCGTCTACATGGCCGGAGCCAAGTTCGGCACGACCGGCAACGAGCACCGCACCTGGCACGCCAACAGCTATCTGCCCGGGCGCATCGCCGAGCGGTACCGCGGCGCGCGGATCGCCGCCTTCTCCACCGGGAACGTCTACCCGCTCCTACCCGTGCACTCCGGCGGCGCCACGGAGGCCACACGCACCGGACCGATCGGCGAGTACGCGATGTCCTGTCTTGGCCGGGAGCGGCTACTGGAGCACGCCTCGGTCACCTTTGGCACCCGGGTCGTGCTGCTGCGCCTGAACTACGCCATCGACCTGCGGTACGGCGTGCTGCTCGACATCGCCAGGCGCGTCCGCGACGGCGAGCCCATCGACGTGTCGATGGGCTGCGTCAACGTCTGCTGGCAGGGCTGGGCGAACGAGGTGGCCCTGCGGGCGCTGCACCTGGCGGCGATTCCGGCGGTGCCGCTCAACGTCACCGGGCCGGAGACGGTGTCGGTGCGCCGCATCGCCGAGGCGTTCGGGGCCCGGCTCGGTGTCGAGCCGCTGATCGTCGGCGAGGAGTCGGGGACCGCGCTGCTGACGGACGCCACCGAGGCGCACCGGCTGTTCGGTTACCCCACTGTTGCGCTGGGCCGGCTCATCGGCTGGACCGCGGAGTGGCTGCTGAGCGGAGCCCCGGTCTGGGACAAGCCGACGAAGTTCGAGCGACGCGACGGGAGTTTCTGACGTGACCATCCCCCCACCATCCGTGGAACCGCCCGCCGAGCTCCCCGCGGAGTTGTCCGCGATGCTGCACAAGGGCTGCGTCATCCCCGCTCACCCGCTTGCTCTGGACGAGCACCGCCGACTCGACGAGCGCCGCCAGCGCGCACTCACCCGCTACTACCTCGACGCCGGTGCCGGCGGCATCGCCGTCGGGGTGCACACCACGCAGTTCGAGATCCGTCGGCCCGACGTGGGACTGCTGCGGCCGGTGCTGGAGCTTGCCGCCGAGACGGCCCGCGAACACGCCGACCGTACGGTGCTGCTGGTGGCCGGCGCCTGCGGGGAGACCGCTCAGGCGGTCGCGGAGGCGGAACTGGCAGCGTCGTACGGCTACTCGGCGGTGCTGCTCAGTCCGGGCGGTCTGAAGCACAGGAGCGAGGAGGAACTGCTCGACCGTGCGCGGCGCGTGGCGGCGGTGCTGCCGGTCATCGGCTTCTACCTCCAGCCGGCGGTCGGCGGGCGGGCGCTGTCGGCGGCGTTCTGGAGAGCCCTCGCCGACACCCCGGGCGTCGTGGCGATCAAGATCGCGCCGTTCGACCGCTACGCGACGGCGGACGTGGTACGTGCTGTCTGTGCGAGCGAGCGCAGGGACGAGGTCGCCCTCTACACGGGGAACGACGACAACATCCTTGCCGACCTGGTGACTCCGTTCCGCTTCCGTGCCGGCGAGGAGATCGTGGAGAAGTGGATCGTCGGCGGGCTGCTCGGGCAGTGGGCCGTCTGGACGCACAGCGCGGTGCACATGCTGGAGCAGGCGCACGCGGCCGCGCGCGGGGACCAGGCGGCAGCGTCGCGGGTGCTGCGGCTGGGGCCGCAGCTCACCGACGCCAACGGTGCCGTCTTCGACGTGGCGAACGGCTTCAGCGGTTGCATACCCGGTATCCATGAGGTGCTGCGCGGGCAGGGGCTGCTGGCGGGCCGCTGGTGCCGGGATCCGGCCGAGGGCCTCTCGCCCGGTCAGGCCGAGGAGATCGGGCGGGTCCGTCGGGCCTACCCGTGGCTGACCGATGACGAGTTCGTCGCCGACCGCATCGACGGCTGGCTTCGCTGACGCCCGGCCACGGGAACCTGACGGCTCCCACAGACCCGGCCGCCGCATGCTGCGTCTCCGCGCGCGGCGGCCGGGTGCGGGCCACTCGGGTCAGGACGCCAGCTGCTGCGAAACCTCCCCGGCCAGTTGGGCGAGGTCGGCCAGACCCTGAGCCTTTGCCGCACGGCCCAGTGCCGCGGCCCGACGGGCCGCGGGCTCCGGGCTGCCCGCGCGGTAGTCCCTGACCACGAGGTCGGCCATGGCGGTGAGCGACCTGCGGGCGTCATCCGACACCGGTGCCGACCTCGCCCCGAACAGCAGCTGGTACACCCCGTACACCTGCTGCACCTCGTGGTACGCCTTCGTCGCCCGCTCCGGGTCGTGTATGTCGAAGTCCGGCAGGAGCGCACGGGAGTTGGCGGACAGGTTCCAGCCGGCCCGCGTCTCGAATCCACCGTTCGCGACGCCGAGGCCCGTGGTCTCGACGTCGTCGATCAGCGTGTCCACCCAGAAGTTCGTCACGCCCTTGGCCTCGTACAGCCGGAAGGCGATCGTCGCACTGGTCTTGCCCGCCAGGTACGGAGCGAGATCGACCTCGACGGTCTTGTAGCGTCCCGCCTCGTCCAGTGCGGCGTCCTGCTGCCAGGCGACCTGCCCGTCGACGAGGAGCTGCTTGAGGTGGTAGCCCGCCGACACACCGCCGTTGTAGTACGTGTCGTCCTGCTGGAAGCGGATGCGGTGCGGCCCGTCCGGATCCACCGTCACTGTCTGGGCGGCCTCGGCGTAGCCGCCGGGTTGGGTGGGAACGCCGGCCGGGACGAAGAGGCTGAGCCGGCCGTCGCCGGTGCGGGCGTGGTTGTCGTTGCGCCAGTCGTCGGCCGGGTCCAGCGGCAGGATGTAGGTCATGGTGCCGCCCAGCTTGCCCGCCGCGGTGTACTCGGCTCCCACTTGGGTCGTCTCGCGCACGTACTGCGGTGTCGGTGGCATCGGGGTCCCCGACAGTGCGCTGGTGTAGTTCATCAGGTACAGCTGCTTGCCGTACGGCACGAGTTTGGCCGACGCGGCGTCGAGCTGTGCGCGCAGTGAGTCCGTGCGCTGGGTGTTGCGGTACGGGTCGTCCCGGTAGGCCATGATCAGCCCGTCGGTCACGGGGGCGTACGCGTCCGCGAACTGCTGGGTGATCGTGCCGTTGTAGACCTGCGGCATGAATCGCAGCGACGGGTTGACCGACTTGGAGGTCTGCCGCATCCGCTGGACGTAGTCCGGGGTGAACAGGCCGAGGTTGTGGTTGAAGTCGTCGATCGCATAGCCCTTCAACGCCGGATAGCGCGTCGAGAGCGTCGCGATCTCCTTCGCCCACCTGAGGTAGTCGGTGGTGAAGGGATAGGAGCACCGCGACGGTGAGCACTCGGTCGGCGGGACCAGATAGACCCACACATCGAGCCCGTGCCGCTGCGCCGCGGGGAGGAACTCGGCACGCAGATCGTCCCAGTCACTGGGGGCGTCCCAGATCAGGTAGATGAAGGTGTCGTTGTGCAGGTGGTCGAGCTTGCGCAGGGTCGCGGGGGTGTCGACGTGTCGGTAGCCGTCCGCCCGCGGGTCCGCCTCCCGGATCTCGCCGCCGTACGACGCGAGCATCCCGTCGGAGTGGGGCGCGGACGGCGGCCCGGCCGCCGCCGGCATGGTGGTGAGGGCCGTCGCGACCAGGGCAAGGAGCGCGATGAGGGCACGCGTGGTCGTCAGGAGCCTTGGGATGTGCAAGGGTCCTCCTTCTGGGGTGAGGTGGAAGGGTCGCGGGCGGTGCCGAGCCCGTCCCAGGCGAGCGCGGCGGCGCCGATCGCACCCGCCCACGGACCGAGGCCGGCGGGCAGCAGGGGCACTTGATGGATGCCGGCGAGCCGTGTGCCCAGGGCGGCGTGCAGCGGGCTGAACAGCGCGGGTCCCGCAGCGGCGAGGCCACCTCCGACGATCAGCGCGTCGGGATCGATGACGGCGGAGGCCGCGGCGATGCCGTGGGCCAGGGCGTGCACGGCTTCGCACCACAGCCGGGCGGCGACGGCCTCTCCGGCGTGGGCTCGTTGGGCGACCTCCTGTGCCGTGACCCGTTGGGGCACCTGGCTTTCCGCCCGGTAGCGGCGCTCCAGCGCCGCGGCGGAGCCGATCGCCTCCACGCATCCGGACTTGCCGCACACGCAGCGCGGACCGGCGGGGTCTGCGATCAGGTGCCCGATCTCGCCGGCACTGCCACGCCGACCGGGGCGGACCCGGCCGTCGAGAACGATCGCCGCGCCGACACCGGTGCCGACCGTGACGACGACAAGATCGCGCAGCCCGCGGCCCGCCCCCGCGCGGGACTCGGCGAGCGCGGCGAGCCGCACGTCGTGTCCGACGCGGGTGGGCAGTCCGGTGCGCGCGGCGGCAAGCTCGCCGACGGGCCAGTCGTGCCAGCCGATGTTCTCGGAGAAGAGACCGATGCCGGCGTCCTCGTCGACCTGGCCGGGGATTCCGATGCCCATCGAGGCGATCCGGCCGGACATGCGGGAGGCGTACGCGAGGACCTCGTCGACCGCTCCGAGGATGCGCCGTGTGGCCGCCTCCGGTCCGCCGTCGGCACCGGTCCGGAAGGTCCAGCGTGCCAGTGTGCGCAAGTTCCGGTCGGCGACCACGGCCTTGACCGAGGTACCTCCGACGTCCACGCCGATCACGTACGCGGGGGCCGGATTCACCGCGCGTCGCCTTCTGTGTGAGCAGCACCTGCAGGCGGATCCGGGGCCGCCTCCTCCGCCGGATCCGCCGCCCAATCCTCGGTCGGATCTGCCGTCGGATCCGCTGCCAGTGCCCGCAGTCGACGCAAGGGGTCCGCGGTCTTGGCGGCGGCGACTGCCTCGGCGCCCTTCCCGGCGTACTGGTCGGACAGGGCCGCGGTGAAGGCCTCTCGCCATCGGGCCCATGCGTCCAGCAACCGCCCGACCTCCCGCTCCGAGCGGCGATGTGCGGCGTCCAGTGCCGGATCGGCCTGGGTACGTCCGTCGGCATGTGCGTCGGCGTGCCACGCGGCGGTGCGGCAGGCTGTCTCGGTCTCGAGTTCCAGCAGTGCGTGGCGGGCGCACAGCGCGAGCACCTCCTCGCCGTGCTCGATGAACAGCGCCTCGGCGGAGCGCAGGTAGTGCGGTTCGCGGCGGGTTACGCCGGCTTCCGCCTGGCGTAGCCCGGCTGCCGGCGGTCCGAGCAGCCGGTCGATGTCGTCCCTGGTGGCATCGGCGTTCCAGTACAGCTCCCCGGAGGCGGCCAGGGACGGCCAAGCGGACGCCAGCGGCTCGGTGGGCGGCGAGACCGTGCTGTAAGCAGCCCATGCCGTGCTCACGACGCCGGCGGCGCCCAATGCCCGTGCCTGCCGGGCCCATACCGCGGCGTTGGCGATGCGGCGCCCCCACAGGGGAAAGCAGACGTTTTCGCCGTCGCAGCCGCGCACGCCCGAGGCCCCGATCAGGCGGCGACCGCGGGCCGTGATCGCGCGGGCCCACGGCAGCGCATGCCCGCCGAGGTCGTCGGCGTCGTACTTCACCGCTCGCAACAGCCTTTGCTCGTCGGCAGGCAGCGACTCCAGGTCCACCAGCCGCGCATCGGGGGGAAGCCCGGGCAGCGCCTCCGGGTCGAGGCGCAGTGCCGCGCTCGCCACGATCGCCGGCGGGTTGCCCCACCGCACATGTCCGGTGCGGTCGCGGTGGGCGGCGTACTCCCAGGCCATCACGATCGTCTCCGGGGGCAGCTCGTCGATTATCGCGGGATCGCGCTCGGCGTACAGCACGTCGTCCCAGACCACCGGTCGCCGGCCCCGCTCGACCACCAGCCGCGCGGCCCGGGAGACGTACTGGCTGTACAGCTGCGGGCGTCCGTGGTCCGCGACATACGCGAGGCAGCGTTCGCAGGTTCCCAGCGACCACGGTTCGTCGCCGCCGATGTGGACGAGTGAGGCGTCCGGGTGGGCGGCGAGCACCTCGTCGAGCATGGTCGTGAACAGGCCGAGCGATCCGGGGTGCAGCGGACACAGTTGCTGTCGCCGGTCGTCCTCGGCGAGGTGGGCGTGGGCCGGACGGCACAGCGCGTACTCAAGGTGCCCCAGGCACTGCACGAGCGGGACGACGTCGATGCCGAGTCGCGCGGCGTCGTCGAGCAGGCCGCGCAGTTGGTCTTCCGTCAGCGCGTGCGGGGCACTGATCCCCAGCGTGTCGCCGTAGGGGAACTTGTCCTCGTACTCGACGAGCAGCGTATTGATCCTCCACCGGCCGAGCCGGCCGAGGACGTCGCGCAGGAGGTCGAGGCTCGGCATCGGGCCCTTCAGATCGAGGTGCACGCCGCGCAGCGCCAGGTCGGGGAAGTCCACCAGGCGGCCGCAACCGGGCCCGACGGCGGCCAGCGTGGCGGCCGCGTACAACAGACCGCGCGCATCGTGGGCGACCAGCTCGATGCGGTCCGGGCGGGTCTCGACGACGTACGCGTCGGTGTGGTCCGGCGGGGAAGTGGCGCGCCCGTCCCGGTCGGCGCCGGCCACGATCCGGCCGGGTGCGCCATCCGGCCGCAGCCGCAGTCCGGTGAACGCGGCCACCGCGCGGCCGGCCTCGACCGCGTCCGGCGGACAGTGCACCACCGAGCCGGGAGGCGCGGTGAACCGGCCGGGCCGCGGGTGCACCGCCTTGGGGCGAGGGAACACATCCCGGGCGTCCATCAGCGGATCCCGTTCCTTCCGATGTCGGGGACGTACAACTCGCCGTCCCGCACCCGCAGCAGTGCGGGCCGGTGGGCGGCCAGTTCCGCGTTGCCGTCCGGGGCGTACTGCCGGCTGTTGCACTCCAGCGCCGGCACGCTGCGCGACAGGTGCGCGGCGAACGCGGCGGAGTGCTCCAGTGCGGCACCGACGCTGGTGAGGTCCTGCAGGGTGAGGAACCTGCCGTGGCGGCGCGCCCAGCAAGCGGCCAGCAGGGTCTGGGTCTGGCCCTTGGCGGTCTTGACCGCCACGCCGCTCCATCCCTCGGCGGCCAGCTCGTCCAGGCGGGTGGCGTCGTCGGCGCCCTCGTCGGCGACGATCGGCAGCTCGGCCCCGAGGGTGGCCAGGGCTCCGGGGTGATGGGACGCATCGCGTGGGAAGGGCTGCTCGGCGTAGACGAGGGCGCGGCGGACTTCGGGGGCGTCACGCTCCAGCAGGCGGAGCACGGTGAGCAGTTCTTCCGGACCGCCGTATGCCTCGTTGGGGTCCAGCGACAGGCGCGGCCGCGCCGGTCCGCCGCCGCGGGCGGCCAGCGCCTCGGTGGCCACCCGGTACACCTCGCGCACCCGTGCGGCGTCGTGGTCCGGGGCGGTGCCGTGCACCTTGAGCTTCAGCCACCGCACTCCATCGCGGCGTACCCAGGTAGCGAGGTCCCGGGGCGGGCCGTCGGCGGTGGCAGGGCGGTCCGGGCCGCCCGATTCGGCGGGCGTCAGCGGTTCGTCCACGCCGACGACGTGCTGCACGGGCAGCCTGGTGGCCGGCTTCCCGGCGAGACAGTCGGCGGGGTGGCGCCCGGCGAAGGCCGGGCCGAGGTAGTCGGCCAGGTCCGCGCCCAGGTGGTCGGCGTCGTAGAGCCGGTAGGCACTGGCGCCGGCGGCGCGCGCCCAGGCGTCGTGCAGCGCGGTGTCCACGGGCGCCAGGCAGAGCAGCCCGGCCAGCCGCGGTATCGGGTGCGGCAGCCGGCGGGCGGTACGGGCGTGCCCGGGCAAGTCGCCGAGTGCGCGGGCAAGTCCGACGCCGAGGCGGAGCGGGTCGTGGTACCCGTCCGCCGCGAGGACGGCGTCGCGTGCCAGCTCGACGACGGTGCGCATGACCGCGTCCCGGTCCTCGCCCTGGCACGGTGTGCCGCCGTACGCCCAGGGGTGGGAGAGCAGCACCGTGCCGTGCCCGCTCGCCCTGGCGCCCTTCCGATTGCGCACGCCGAGGGTGACCTGCGCCTCGGTCAGGCCGGTGATGGGTCCTGAGCTGAGCACCAGGGGGGTGCGGAAGGGTACGGCCCGGTACCGGACTTCGGCATGTTCGACGCGTACGTCGCTCGGGCGTGCGGTGGGGGTCACCGCGCCGCACCGGATCGCCCCGCGGCCCCCGGGTACCGCGCGTCCCGGTATCTGGCCGCGAACGCGGCGCCGTCGTAGGAGACGCCGTCCACGGCGGGGTCGTCGAGTGCCACCCAGCGCCCGCCTTCGCGTTGCGAGGCGCGTGCGGCGAGCGCGGCCAGCTCCGGCTCCATCAGTGCGGTGAGCGGCAGCGGTGCGGGGGCCTGCCCGGCGAGGAAGGGGAGTACGGCGGTGAGGAGGCTTTCGTAGAGCCGGCCGGGCTCGCAGATCAGGTGCTCGACGTCCGTCTCGGTCAGGACGGTGGCGTGGAACGGGTGCCGCGCGGCCGTGGGGCCGAGACTGACCATGCCGGTACGCCCGTCGTGCCAGGCCAGTTCCACCCTGTGCTGGACGTGTCCCCCCAGATGCCGTGCGGCCGACACGCCCGGCCCCAGCAGCCCGTGCAGCAGTGAGTAGGCGTGGACGCCGTAGTCGAACGGGTCGCCCGAGCAGCCGACCAGCGCGAATTCCGCCGGGTCCGCGGGGTGGCGCTCGTGCCATGCGGCGGCCTCGGCACACCAGCGCAGCGACGAGCCGCCGGCGATCCGCACTCCTGCCTCGGCCCACGTGCACATCTGCCGCAGGTCGGCCGCTCGCCCACCGAAGGGTTTGTCGACGAACAGGGCGACCCCCGCCTCGGCGAACGGAGCCGCCCGTTCGACGCGCCGGTCCCAGTCGCAGCCGTGCAGGAAGGCGGCGTCCACCTCGGCGGCCATGTGCGGCAGGGAAGTGAAGACCTGTGCGATGCCGTGGCGGTCGGCGAACCCCCGTGCGTAGCCATGGGGGTGGACGTCGCCACTGTCGTGAACGCCGACGACTTCATGGCCTGCGGCCCGGATCAGCGGCAGAAATGCCTCCGGGTGCGAGGTGTCGAGGTCGACCAGCCCGATGCGCATGGTGTGTCCTTTCGGGTCGGGGGTGTACGGCAGCGCGGGCAGGGCCGGCCCAGGGCGGCGGCGGCCTCCCGCGGTCGGCGGCCGTGCCGAGGCGCCCGGTGGGGCCGTCAGCCCTTGACTGCGCCCTTCATGCCGTCGATGAAGTGCTTCTGCATGGCGATGAAGAAGACGATGACCGGCAGGATCGCCATGACGGTGCCGGCGGCCAGGCTGCGCACGTCGTCGCCGAAGATTCCCTGCAGGTACGCCAGGCCGAGGGAGATGGGGTACTTGTCGTCGCTCTTGAGCACCACCAGCGGCCAGATGAAGTTGTTCCAGACGTTGAGGAATCCGAAGATCGCCAGCGTCGCCAGGGTGGGACGCACCTGGGGCAGCACCACTCGCCAGAAGATCTGGAACTCGTTGCAGCCATCGATGCGGGCGGCGTCGGAGAGTTCACGGGGCACCTGCTCGAAGGCCTGGCGCAGCAGGAAGACGCCGAACGCGCTGAGCAGGCCGGGCAGGACCACTCCGGCGAAGCTGTCGACCATCCCGAGTTGGGAGATGACGAGGAATCGGGGGACGAGCATCACCTCGCCCGGCAGGAACATGGTGGACAGGATCAGGAAGAACATGAACTGCCGGCCGCGGAACCGCATCCGGGCGAGCGGGTACGCCGCCAGGGCGGATACGGCCAGATACGCCGGCACCGTCAGCAGCTCCAGGAGCAGCGAGTTGAACAGATAACGGGGAAAGGGGATCTTGGTCCAGGCCTCGGCGAACCAGTGCAGGACGGGAGGGAGGGGGAGGATCTGCGGTGGGAAGGAGTAGACCGGCTGGTCCGGTGACTTCAGCGCCGAGGACACCAGGATCAGGAACGGCCCGATGAACAGGAGTGAGACGAGAGAGAGCAGCGCGTAGAAGAAGATCTTCGTGCGAGTCTTCATGTGTCGGTCACCGTCCTCCCGCGTGTGACCTTGTAGCTGATCACCGACAGGACGACGAGGATCGCCCACAGCACCAGGCCCATGCTGTTGGCGTAGCCCACGTCGAACCGGCGGAACGCCTCGTCGTAGATGTAGTAGCCGAGGGTCATCGTCGAGTCCTGCGGCCCGCCCTGGGTCATCACGAACACCGAGGTGAAGACCTGCATGGAGTCCAAGGACGCGAGTACGACCACGACCGCGACGTACGGGCGGATCAGCGGGATCGTCACGTACCGGAGCCGCTGCACCGGCCCCGCGCCGTCCACGTGCGCCGCCTCGTACAGCTCACGCGGGATCGACTGCAGCCCGGCGAGATAGATCATCATGTAGTAGCCGATTGACTTCCAGCTCTCGACGACGACGAGCGCGGGCAGGGCCCAACCGGGTTCGAGCAGGTACTGCACCGGCTGGTCGAGGATGCCGAGCGAGGTCAGCACCCAGTTCAGTATGCCGCGCTGGTGGAACACGTAGTTCCAGGCGATGGCCACGGCCACCATCGAGGTGACGACGGGCAGGTAGTACAGCAGCCGGTATGCCTTGATGCCCCGCAGCGGCAGGTTGACCAGGACGGCCAGCAGCATCGGCACGACCACGAGGATCGGCAGCATCCCCAGCATGAACAGGAACGAGTTGCCGAGCGCGGTCCAGAACCGGGGGTCGTGCCAGAGGTGTTCGAAGTTGCCCAGCCCCACCCACGTGGCGGGCGACACCACGCGGTAGTCGTAGAAGGACAGTTGGATCGCCGTTACGGCCGGCCAGGCGAAGAAGACCCCGAGCAGCCCGAGCGCCGGTGTCAGGAACAGGTAGGGAGTCGTCCGCCGATGCCGCGGCACCCGGCGCTTGTGCGGTGCCGGTTCCGGCGGGCCGGCGCCGCGCCGCTCCAGCGGCGCGTGTTGCAACGTGTGAGTCCTCGTCATGCCTCACCCTTCGTCGGGGCCGGACCGGGGCGGCCGGCAGCCCTGCGCGCTTCTCGATCGCCGTTCGCCGCAACCTCTTGACAGCGCGACAGCGATGAATAGCCTGTGTCCGAAACAAAGATTTGGGACAGCCGAAATTGGAAAGTGGGGGGAAAGTAGCCCCGCGCGTACGGGCTGTCAAGGGTTCCTACGGCCCGTCACCTCACCCGTTGGAAGCCGTCGGTTGATGCAGCCTCCGGCGGTCTGCACACACCTGGAGGTCTGCTGTGAGAACGGGCTCGCTGCGCCGACAAACCGCCATTGCCTTGGCGGTAGCCGGCCTTGTCACCGCCTGCGCCCCGGGGGCGCAGAAGTCGTCCGACGACGACCAGGACTCCGGTCCAGCCAAGATCGAGTTCTGGACGATCAATCTGAAGAAGAATTACAACGACTACATCCAGGGGCTGATCGACCGCTACCACAAGGACCACCCGGACGTCACGATCCGCTGGGTCGACATCCCCGGCACCAACGTCAAGCAGAAACTGCTGTCGGCGATCGCGAGCGGTGACACGCCCGACGTCGTGAACCTCACCAACATCGACCTCGAGCAGTTCGTGCCATCACTGGCCGACCTCGGCGAATACGTGACGCCCGAGCAGCGCAAGCAGTACATCCCGTCGCTGATGGCACCGCTGCAGCGGGACGGCAAACTCATTGGGATCCCCTGGTACAACGGCGGCGCGCCGATCTCCATCGTCAACCCCGCTCTGGTGCGCAAGGCCGGACTGAACCCGGACGAGTCACCCAAGACCTTCGACGAGGCGCTGAGTTGGGGTGCGAAGGTCCACAAGGCCGATGCGAAGACGTACGGCATGAACGGCATCCCGGACGCAACCATCCTGCAGATGGAAGGCATCGACGTCCTGTCCGCGGACCGCAAGAAGGCGGCGTTCAACACTCCCGAGGCAGCCGCCGTCCTCGACAAGTGGCGCGCCGGCTTCAAGAACGGAGCCATCGCTCCCGGCACCACCGTCAAAGACGACCGGCAGTATCCGCAGACGCTGGACAACGAGCAGGTCGCCTTCAGCGCGAGCACCCTGCCGTTCAACCTGCTGAACATCCAAAAGAACAGCCCGGACGTCTACCGCAAGCTCAGGGTCGGGCCGGCCGCTGTCGGTGGGAGCGGCCGCTACGTGCTGCCCGACCAGCAGACGTTCGTCGTCCCGGCCGCGTCCAAGCACCGGAAAGTGGCTGCCGACTTCACGCTGTACTTCACCAACGCGGCCAACCAGACGGCCTTCTGCAAGCTGGTACCGATCTACCCCTCCACCAAGGAGTCGTTGAAGGACCCCTTCTTCAGCACGTTCAAGCAGGGCAACCTCATGGACCAGGCGCGCAAGGTGATCGCCGAGGAACTGCCCAAGCTGAAGCTCGGGTTCTACGGCACCGGCAAGGACGACGAGCTCAACGAGCGGTTCAGAGAGCACATCAGGGCCTTCCTCACCGGCTCGAAGTCCGCGAAGCAGACGCTGGGCGAGACCGAGAAGGAGTGGAACGACATCCTCGCCAGCAAGAGCTGACCCGCGTGTGCCGGCCGGCCGCCGCGCGGCACGTACATCGACACAGGAGATCAGGGATGGATCAGGTACGAGTGGGCATCGTCGGCGCCGGCATCATGGGTCGTGCGCACGCCGACGTGCTGCGCGGACACCCGGGGGCCGTGGTGACCGCGGTCAGCAGCCGCCGCCGTGGGCCGGCCGAGGAGCTCGCGGCCCACGCGGGCGGCGCCCGCGTCCACGCCGGCTACCAGGAACTGGTCGCCGACGACGCCGTCGACCTGGTGGTCGTCGCGACCCCTGACCACCTGCACGCCGATGTCGTCGTGGCCGCCGCGGAGGCCGGACGGCACGTGCTGGTCGAGAAGCCCTTCACCACCTCCGCCGCGGACGCCGACCGGGCGCTGGCCGCGGTCCGGCGGGCGGGCGTCAAGGCGATGACGGTGTTCAACCACCGGTGGGTGCCGTCCTACGCACAGGCCAAGGACCGGATCGCGGCCGGCGACATCGGCACTCCGGTCCTCGGCTACGCCCGCAAGAACGACCGCATCCACGTGCCCACGCGGATGATTCCATGGGCCGCCGACACCACGGTCTCGTGGTTTCTCTCCAGCCATGACATCGACCTCGTGTGCTGGCTCTTCGACGACCAGGTCGAAGAGGTCTACGCCAACGCGGTCAACGGACGGCTGACCGGGCTCGGTGTCGACACCCCGGACGCCATCCAGGCCCAGGCACGCTTCCGCGGCGGCGGCGTGGCGACGTTCGAGGCCTGCTGGATCTACCCGGACACCTTTCCCACGATGACCGACTCGTTCGTCGAGATCGTCGGCAGCGACGGAGTCATCCACCTCGACCGCAAGGTCGAGCAGATCGAGATCGCCACCGCCACGGCTCACGAATACCCCCGCAACCTGCTGCAGCGCACCGTGCACGGACGTCCCGCCGGAGCCGTGGCCGAGGCCGTGTGGCACCTCGTCGACTGCATCGCCGGCGACACCGAACCGGTCGTGAGCCTGGAGAGCTCACGGCACGTCACGGCGGTACTGGAAGCCATCCACCGTTCCATCGAGACCGGTGCGCCCGCGCCGGTGGCGGGGTCGACGGTGGCGCACCGGACAGAGGCGGACTGAATGCCGGTCGAGAAGCCACCGCACGTCGACGAAAGGAGGATGCGGCAGATTACCGACGCCGCCCTCCTCGCCGGCCTCGACGCGGACAAGCCGCAGCTCAGGGCCGTCACGGCCGCGGCCGCCACGGGTGACCTATCCGCCGCGCTCGCCGCGCTGCGCGGGCATCTCGCCGGCCGCGAGGACCCCGCACCGGCCCTCGACACGCTCCGCTGGGCCGGCCACGTCGCCGGCACCGATGCGGCAGCGAGGGTGATCGCCGCCGCCGACGGGCTGCTCACCGGGCGCACGGACTTCACCGACCCGGCGCACGGCAAGTCCGGCCTGTACGCGTACCACTACCTGTACTGGGCTCAGCCACTGGTGCACGCCGCGGCCCTCACGGGCGACGAGCGGTACGTCCGCCGGTTCGCCGGGATCCTCGACGCGTGGTACGCGAGCCGGGACCACGTCCGCGGTGAGTGGCCGGGCCTGCACCCCGTCTGGTACACCCTCGGTGTCGCCGGCCGGTCCCAGGTCCTGATCCAGGCGCTCCGCGTGCTGGGAACCTCGGTGGCGCTGCCGGACGGCACCTGGCTGTCGATCGTCAAGACGCTGCTGGGCGGCGCGCGCTGGCTGACCGAGGAGCACGACACGTTCCGGCATGGCAACTGGCAGCTCACCGGCTGCTCCGTGCTCGCCCAGATCGCGGCGTTCCTGCCGGAGTTCTCCGAGTCGGCCGGCTGGGCGGAGGTCGCGCGCGCCCGGCTGGACGACCACTTGGAGCTGGACGTCTACGCCGACGGCGGGCACTACGAGCGCACGCCGTCGTACCACACGATGTGCCTGGGCTCCCTCCAGATCGCGGCCGTCGTGGGCGAGCAGTACCTCGGCTGGGATCTCGCGGCGCACCCGCGGTTCGCGGCCATGCACGACTGGCTGCTGTCCCTGACCGCACCGCCCGGCTGGGTGCCGCCGTTCAACGACTCGCACCTCGTGTGGAGCGGCGAGCACCTGCTGCGCGGCCACTACCTCCTCGGCCGCCCCGCGTACAAGGAGCTCGCGGAGCACACGCTGTCCGCGGAGCGGATCCGCGAGGTCCTCGCCTGGCTGCCCGCACGGCCCGGCCGCGGCGCTCCGGCGGACGAGTTCGCCGCGGCGCCGGGCGCGCGCCCCCCGGCTGGATCGGCGTTGCTCCCGCAGAGCAAGTTCGCGGTGCTGCGGGCGGAGGGCGGGGACGCCACCGGTGCCGACGGCCTGTACGCCGCGGTCAACTGCGGCCCGCTCATCGAGCACGAGCTGGAGAGCCACAGCCATCTGACCGCGGTCGATCTGCTGCTGTGCGGGTACGGCGAGCCCCTGGCCTGGGAGGCCGGCGGCCCGGACAGCTACGACGACCCTCGCTACCACTCGTGGTACCGCTCAGCCTGCGCGCACAACACGGTGACGCTGCCGGGCGAGGACATGGCCGAGGACCACGATGCCGAGGTCGGGTTCTTCGCCACGCTCCCGGAGGCTGACGTGCTGGCCGCCGTGCACACCGGACACGGCACCCCCCACCGCCGCACGGTGATCTTCGTCCGGCCCGGTGCGGCCGGCCCCGGATACTGGCTGGTCCACGACGAGTTGGCGGAGGCTGGCGCCTTCCAGTGGCTGCTGCACTCGCCCCGCCCGTGGATGCCGTCGGGCACGCACCGGCACGGTTACCGCACCGCCCGGGGACCGGGCCTGCTCGTCCTCCCCACCGAGCCGCACCGCGTGCACGAGGTGCGGACCAGCGAGGGACCCTGCACCGTCCCGGACCCCGCGGCCCGCGGCTCGGCCCCCGGCACGCTGCACGGCCTGGCCTTCGGCTACGACGCCGGACCGGCCGCCGTCGTGCTCGCACCGTTCCGCGAGACCCCGCCCCCGGTGGAGGTGACCGCCGAAGGCCAGGACGTCCTGGTGCATACCGGGCCGACGACCGACCGGATCGGACCCGGCCGGCTGGTACGGGTCGGCGCGGACGGCGTGCGCGTCGCCGCGCTGTGGCAGGGCGATCGGCTGGAGCACGAGGGTCGGGTGCTGCTCGCCGGCCGTGGCATCACCGCGGCCGGCCTCACCCGGACCGCCGACCGGCTGACCGTCACCGCCGAGTGCCGCGCACGGACGACCCTCACGGTGGGCGAGACCTCGGCGCGGCAGGTCCGGCTGAGCGGCGTCATCCTGCCCGAGACCACCCACGGCGCCGGCGGCGGTCCGGTCCGCGTCGTGCTGCCCGCCGCGGGCCGTTGGACCGTCGAGATCGAAAGGAGCCGGTGACCGATGCAGCCGACCCGTACAGGGGCCTCCGTCCCACCGACACCGGTTCGCACCCGTCCATGGCCCGAGTGGCCGATACCCGACGCGAGCGGACGCGCCCGGCTTGCCGACGTGTTCGACGGCGGCGAGTGGAACGGCGTCACCGCCCCCGCGGTCCTGGACTTCGAAGCGGCGTTCGGCCGCTATCTGAACGCCCGGCACGCCACCACCTGCGTCAACGGCACGGTGAGCCTGGAGATCGCCTTGTCCGCACTGGGCGTCGGATCCGGCGACGAGGTGGTCGTCCCGCCGTACACCTTCCTCGCCACCGCCACGGCCGTGCTCGGGGTCAACGCCCTGCCGGTTTTCGCCGACATCGATCCCGAGACGTACTGCCTCGACCCCGAGGCGCTCGAAGCGGCCATCGGTCCGCGGACCGCCGCGGTGATCTGCGTGCACCTCGGTGGCCACCCCGCCGACCTGGACCGGCTCACCGAGATCTGCGAACGGCACGGCGTCGCCCTCATCGAGGACGCCGCCCACGCGCACGGGGCACGGTGGCGTGATCGGCCGGTGGGGACGTTCGGGCAGTACGGATCGTGGTCGTTCCAGGGGTCGAAGAACCTCACCGCCGGTGAGGGCGGCGCGCTGACCACCGACGACGACGCGCTCGCCGTCGCGGCCCGGGAGATCCGCAATTGCGGGCGGGCCGAGGGCGGCCCCTGGTACGAGCACTACCGATTCGGCGGGAACTGGCGGCTCACGGCCTTCCAAGCGGCGCTGCTCTCGGCCGGCCTGGAACAGCTGCCGGGCCAGGTGGAACGGCGCGAGGAGTGCGCCGCCCGCCTGGACGCGGAGTTGGCGCGCATCGAGGGCATCCGCCCGCTGCGCCGCGACCCCCGCGCCACGACGCACGCGCACCACCTCTACCTCTTCCGCTACGAGCCGGAGGCGTTCGGCGGACTGCCTCTGGACGCGTTCACCGCGGCGCTGCGACACGAGGGGATCCCCGCGATGCCCGGCTATCCGCGACCGCTCAACCGGCAGCCGCTCTTCGCGGAGCGGCGGTTCGACCAGCGCGCCACGGGATGGCGCCCGGAGTATCCGCCGACCCGGTTCGACCGGCTCGACCTCCCCGTGTCCGAGCGGGCGTGCCGCGAGACGGTGTGGCTGCCGCACCACGTACTACTCGCGCCGCCGGAGGAGATGAGCGACGTCGTGGAGGCTGTGGACGTGGTGCGGAGGAGGCGGCTGGCGTCGTGACGTCCGGGCCCGGCGTCGAGTTGATCGACGCGAACGCGATGCTCGGCCGGCTGCCGACCACCGACGTGGGTGGGGGCAGCACGGCGGAGCTGACCAAGACGATGGACCGCATGGGCATCCGCGAAGCCGTGGTGACCCACACCGCGGCGTGGCGGCACGACGCGCCCACCGGCAACCGGATGCTGCTGCGGGAGACCGCGGATCAGCCGCGGCTGCTGCCGTGCTGGGTGGTGCTGCCGGACACCTGCGGGGAGACGGGCCCGCCGGAGCGGTTCCTCGCCGATGCGGAGCGGGGCGGTGTGGTGGCCGTCCGGGCGTACCCGGCCGACCACGGTTACCACCTCGGTGGTCGCTCGGCCGCCGGGCTGCTCGAGGCCCTGGCCGCGGCCCGACTGCCGCTGTTCGTGGACGCGGAGCAGCTGACCTGGACGGAGGTGGAGCAGACCGCGACCGCTCACCCCGACCTGCCGATCGTGGTCTGCCGCACCGGCTATCGGGCGCTGCGGGAACTCGCCGGCGTGCTCGCGCGAACCGTCAACGTTCACGTCGACCTCTCCGGACTGTCCAGCCACCTGGGGCTGGATTGGCTTGCCGAGCGGTTCGGCCCCGAACGGCTGATCTTCGGTACGGGACTGCCGGTCCGGGATCCCGCCGACGCGGTGACCGGGCTGCTGTGGTCGGAGCTGGACGACGTCCAAGTGGCGGCGGTGGGCGGGGGCAACCTGCGTCGGCTGCTGCGGCGTCAGGAGGCTGTATGACGCGCCCACCCCACCGCGCGAGCGGTGCGCCCGGGAACACATCCGGATCGGCGGCCTGCGACCCGGCCGCCGATGTCTTCGCGCGCCGCCCGATCACCGGGATCGACGTCGTCGACGCCCATGCCCACCTCGGCCCGTACAGCCGGTTCTTCACCCCCGACCCCGGCGCCGAGGCGATGATCCGGGTGATGGACCGCTGCGGAGTACGCCAGGCCATCCTGTCCGCCACCCTCGCCATCGAGCTGGACGCCCGCGCCGGAAACGACGAGACCGCCACCGCGATCGCCCGCCATCCGGACCGACTGGCCGGCTACCTCACCGTCAACCCCTTCCAGGACCCCGAGGAGGAGATCACCCGGTTCGCGGACCATCCCGGCATGGTGGGCGTCAAGCTCCATCCGGACCTGCACGAGTACCCGATCACCGGACCCCGGTACGCGCCCGTGTGGGAACTGGCCGAACGCACGGGACGGCCGGTGCTCACCCACACCTGGACCGGCTCGGCCTTCGACGATCCCGGCATGGTGGCGGAGGTGGCCGAACGGCACCCGACGGCGCGCATCCTGCTCGGTCACTGCGGCGCCCTGCCCCACGGCTACGCACGCGTCATCGAACTGGCCGGACGCCACCCGAACCTGTATCCGGAGATCTGCGGCTCGTACTTCACCGGGCCCTGGCTGACCCGCATGGTCGCCGAACTGGGCGCCCACCGAGTCGTCTACGGCTCGGACTTCCCCTTCATCGATCTGCGCCACTCCATAGGGCGGGTGATCTTCGCCGACCTCGACCCGCTGGAGCGGGCCGCGGTCCTCGGCGGCACCATCCGCTCCCTGCTGACCCCCACCGCTTCACAACCCAACGAGGTGCCCCTGTGAGACTCGCCAGCATCCGCGTCCCCGGCGGACTGCGGCCTGGAATCGGCGTGGCCGCCGCCGACGGCTGGTCGGTGGTCCGTGTCGACCTGCTGGATCCGGCAGCTCCCGAAACCGTCCTCGACCTCCTCTCGCTGCCGGGCGAAGAGCAGCGCCGCTACGCCCGGCTGGCTGCCGAGGCCGCCGGCCGATCCGGGCACCCGGCGGTCACGGCCTTGGAGGAGACCCCGCTCGGTCCGCCCGTCCAGCCGTCGCCGAAGGTGATCTGCCTCGCCCTCAACTACCGGGCCCATGCCGCGGAAGGCGGCTTCGTGGCCCCGAAGCGACCGGTGATCTTCTTCAAAGGGCCGAACAGCCTCACCGGGCACGGCGCGGACATCGCTGTGCCGCCGATCACCCGCCGCATCGACCACGAGGGCGAGCTCGCCGTGGTCATCGGCCGCCGCTGCAAGGGCCTCACCGACGAGAACTGGCAGGAGGCGGTGGCCGGATACGCGGTGATGAACGATCTCACCGCGCGGGACCTGCAGTTGGCCGACATCGAGGCGCGGCACCCCTGGGACTTCTCCAAGAGCATCGACGGCTACGGTCCGATCGGCCCGTGGCTGGTGACGCCGGACGAGGTGCCCGACCCGCAGGTGCTGGACCTGGAACTCCGAGTCGACGGTGAACTGCGGCAAAAGTCCACCACCGGCCGGATGATCTTCGGCGTACGCGAGCTGCTCACCTACATCTCGTCCGCCGTGACGTTGGAACCCGGCGACGTCATCGCCACCGGCACCCCCGACGGCATCGGCCCGGTACCGGACGGGTCGACGGTCGAGGTACGTGTGGGAGACCTCGGCGTTCTGCGCAACCGCGTCGTCTTCGACCACGCGTCCCCGCGCGGGCCGGCTGCGGGCCCTCCCGGCGAGCCGGCCCGCACGACCACCCCCGATCAGGAAGGAGGCGAGCCGGCGTGAGCGACCGTCTGGCACGCGATGGCGGAACCCCCGTACGGAGCACGCCGTTCCCCACCGCCATGGATCCGCAGGGCCGGACGCTCGGTCCCGCGGAGGCAGAGGCTCTGGCGCGGGTTATCGACTCCGCGCGTCTGTCGTCCAACGGAGGCACCGAAGTCCCCGCGCTGGAGCAGGAGTTCGGCACCATGTACGGCGTGCCGCACGCCGTGGCCTGCACATCGGGCACCGCGGCCCTGCACCTGGCGGTCGGAGCGGTCGATCCCGCGCCCGGGGACGAGATCATCACCACACCGGTCACCGACTTCGGCACGATCATCCCGATCCTGGCGCAGAACGCGGTACCGGTCTTCGCCGACGTCGACCCGCTCACCGGCATCGTCGACCCGGCGAGCGTGGAGGCGTGCGTCTCCGAACGCACCCGGGCGATCATCGCCGTGCATCTGATGGGGGCGCCCGCACCGGTCGACGACCTGGCCGCGATCGCCCGCCGGCACGGCCTGATCCTGATCGAGGACTGCGCCCAGGCGTACCTCACGGAGCTGCCCGACGGTAGCTACGCCGGCACCCGCGGGCACATCGGGTGCTTCAGCCTGCAGCAGTACAAGCACGTCACCTGCGGAGACGGGGGGCTCGCGATCACCGGCGACGACCACCTCGCTGAGCAGATGCGACTGTTCGCCGACAAGGGCTGGCCACGACACACCGGCGAGCGGACCCACCTGTCCTTCGGCATGAACTACCGGATGACCGAGTTGCAGGCCGCTGTGGCCCGGGTGCAGCTGACGAAGCTGGCCGGTGTCGTGGCCCGCCGCAGGGCCGCGGCCGCCCGGCTGGTGGCGGGACTGCGGGAACTGGAGGGGCTGCACCTGCCGAACGAGCTCGACCGGCATGCGGTATGGCTCTTTCCGCTGGTGCTCGACCCCGAAGTGGCCGGTGGCACCAACGCCGAGTACGCCAAGGCGCTGGAGGCCGAGGGGATTCCGGTCTCCGCCGGTTACCTGAGCCACCCCGTGTACCGCTACCCGGTGCTGTCCCACAAGCGCCTCTACGGCGGCGCCGGCTTCCCCTTCACGTGCCCGCCCGCGCGCCGCGACTGGGAATACGGTGAGGGCCTGTGCCCGAACGCCGAGGAGCTGATCAACCGAACCTGGCTGATCGTGCACTGGAACGAGGCCTACTCCGACTCCGATGTGGACGACATAGCCACCGCGTTCCACAGGGTGCACCGGGCCTTGCGCAGCACGCGGCCGGCGGTGTGAACCGGCGGTGAGGCGTGATGGATCTTCCGGCCGGTACCGCGTCCGTCCCGGCGGCGGTACCGGCCGGAAGGTCGAGAGATGGCAGGAGCCCCGCGGCCGGGCCCACCGGAGGAGGGGGCCGATGGGCGATAATGACGTGCTGAAGAGGGCCTGGAGCGGAATAGGGACGGTCACCGCCCCTGTCCTGTCCGGGCGGCCGTCGGCCATGCCATTGCGCAAGCTGATCCGACTCAAGAGTGGGAGCTCACGGTGAGCGACGCCTACGAAGGGGCGATGCCGTACCGGCCTGTCGTCGGCGTGGTCGGGCCGACCGACCTGGTCGAGCAGATCATGCACCTCGGTGCCGACCTGTCCGGGGACGGGCTCGAGTGGCGCCTCGTCGGCGTCGCATACGAGGACGAGACCGAGGTGGCCCGGGAGCTGGCCCGGGTGGAACCGGATCTCGACGTCTGCCTGTTCGCCGGTCCGCTGCCGTACGACCTGGCACGCAAGGCGAGCGAGATCGACGTGCCCGCCACCTTCATACCACTCTCCGGTTCCGCCCTGTACGGCGCCCTGCTGCGGGCGGCTCTGGAGGACCGCCACGACATCCGCCGACTCAGCGTCGACTCGATCCCGCGCCGGGAGATCGAGGACGCCTACACCGACATCGGACTGCCGATCGACGACGTTCATGTGCTGGAGTACCAGAGCCCGGACTCGCCGGCCGAGTTCGTCGCGTTCCACGAGGAGCTGTACCGGCGCGGCACGACGACCGTGGCGCTGACCAGCGTGCGTTCAGTCGCCCACCGGTTGTCGGCATCCGGTGTCCCGGTACTGCGGACGATGCCGACCACGGAGACGATCCGGACCGCGCTGCGCACAGCGGCCCTGCTCGGCATCGGCAACCGGCTGGAAGACTCACAGATCGCGATCGGCATTGTCGAGGTACCGGCCGTGGCCGGCGGACCGCTGAGGACGGCTGGCGACCTCGGATACCAGGAACTGCGGCTCGCCTTGCACCGGTTGCTGCTCGACGAAGCGCGTGCCATGGGCGCAACGGTGCTCCCCCGTGACGATCACAGTTACCACGTCGTCGCGACCTTCGGATCGGTGGTGGCGGCAACTCGGGACTTCAGTGTCCTGCCCTTCGTCGAGACGGCACGCAGGGAGCTGGGGCTGGATGTGGAGCTCGGCATCGGCCTGGGCATGACCGCTCGTGACGCCGAGGCGAACGCTCGGACCGCCATGTCCCGGGCGCGGGGCGAGGACGGTCAACAGAGCTACGTCGTGGGGCACGACGGCCACGTCCTGCAGCTGTCGGGGCGTTCCCGCACCCGCCGTGCCACGTACGACGACACCCGTATCAAAGCCTTGGACACCATGGCACGGCTGGTCGACGCGCTCCGCGACACCGATGGTGCCACGGAAGCCGGTCCCGTCGTAGTGGACGCCACCATCGTGGCCGAACTGCTCGCCGTCACACCACGGACGGCCCGCCGCCTGCTGCTGTCGCTGGTGGAGTTGGGGCTCGCCTGGCAGATGCCACCGCTGCGTACACCCGGGCCCGGTAGACCGCGCCAGACTTACCGTCTGCTCCTAGAACGGTTCGAGGAGACGGACACCGCCCGAGCCTGAGCCGCGGAAACCAGCTTCCCCCATCCCATGACCGTTCAACATCACCGCCGGCGGCCCCGGCAGGGGCCTGCGCCCGCTGCGCGACCCGGACGCCGCCAAGGACAGCGGCGACGACGCATAGATCCAGGTAGGGAGGCTGCGCCGGGGGCACTGCCCTCGGCGCACCCCGCGAGAACGCACGAGCCATGGCGCCTCAACCGTCGGAGGCGAAGCGGTCCAGCCAACATTCGAGGTGTTGGGGTCAGGCTGCTTACCGGGTGCGTGCCTGGCCCCAGCGTCGCTGGCACTCGGACCCAGCTCTCGGCTTCAGCCTGAACACATCCACTTGACTGGTGCGCGAGCATCGGCGTAGCCGAGCATCCGCGGCTTGCCGGCACCGAGGATGTGGAGCGCATCGGCCAGCTCCTTAGCGCGCTGGGTGTCCTCTGCCCAGGTCGCCGTGACGACTGCGGTTCGAGCTCCTGCGGCCGCGTGGCGGGCGAGCACGCCGCCCGCCGATGGCCACCTATTACCGGGAGGCACGGTGTGACTCCGCCTTCCAGTTGACCCGACTGGCCAACTGGAACGCTGAGTTCAACCCCGCTTGGTGGCAGCGCCTGAGCGCTACCGAGGTCGCGACAGTGACCGTCGTGGCAGGAGTATGGGGCCGGCAGCGTTCACTGCCGGCCCCACGATTCGAGACTCTTGCCGTATTACTTCAGGTAGGGACCGGCGGTTCCGATCTTGCCGGTGCCGCCCAGGACGTAGACCCGCAGGTTGCCCTTGCCGGGCGCGGCGACGGTGAGCTTGCCGTCGGTGACGACCTGGGTGTCGCCGGTGACGGCGTCGGTGTAGGTGCCGTTGGGGATGCCGGTGTAGGTCGCGCTGTGGGTGACGGTGACGAGCGCGAAGCTGTCGGTGGTGCCGCTGGTGTAGCGCCGTTTGAAGGCCATCTCGCCGGTGATGCCCTCGGTGGAGTACTGGCCCATCTGCAGGGCGGGGATCGCCCGCCGGATCTCGTTGAGCCGCTGCACGTGCTTGACCAGCGGCTTCTCCAGTGTGGTGGCGACGGCGCCGGTGGCGGAGTCGACCTTGGAGAAGTCGGAGGCTTTCACGTCACCGGCGACGTGGTCGCCGTAATAGGCGCGGCCGGTCGTGGCGAGCGGGCAGGTGGGCCCGCAGTCGATCTTCTTGCCGGCCTGGAACTCGATCTCCGACCCGTAGTAGAGGGTGGGGATGCCGCGGAACGTCCACATCAGGGACATGTTCTCGGCCCAGGCGTCGGTGCCTCCGGAGTAGCGCTCGCTGCTCTTGTTGGGGCCGTAGTCGTGGCTGTCGACATAGACGACGTTGTAGGTGGCGTCGTTGTAGCTGTCGTCGGAGTCCTTGCCGTTGTTGAAGGCGTTCTCGGCGTTGCCGAAGTTCATGTGCATGCGCATGTCGATGACGTTCATCCCGGAGAACTTGCTGTGGTCCGGGGCGTGGTACGTGTTGCCGTTGAGGAACGCGTTCGTCGACGTGGGCTGGCTCGCCGGGCCGGCCTGCTGCTCGTAGTTGTACATCTCGAGCGCGGCCTTCTCGTCGTCGGCGCTGTACTCCTTGCGTTCCTTCCAGGTGAAGAACTGTGCGGAGTGGTTGACCGAGCCGCGGTTCCACTTGTCGTTGACGAAGGCGGCGACCTCGCCGAAGACGAAGAAGTTCTTCGCGGCCTCAGCGCCGTGCTGCTGGGTGACGCGCTCGTAGATGGCGGGCAGGAAGCGGCGGTTCCAGGTGGTGCGCGGGATGTGCACGGCGGTGTCGACGCGGAAGCCGTCGACGCCCATGTCGATGTACTTGTTGTAGGCGCCGATCAGGTAGTTCTGCACCTGGGCGTTCTCCGTGTTGAAGTCGGCGAGGTCGTCGTGCAGCCAGCAGGAGCGGGAGTCCTCACCTTCCCAGTTGCCGATCCAGCAGTTGTGGTAGAGCGCCTTGGGGAACATGCCGGAGGTCGGGTTCGGCCACTGGCAGTTGTAGATGCGGTAGCCCTCGGGCGAGGTCCACTGGGTGGGCTTGCCCCAGTCGACGCAGGTGTTGCCGGGGGGTTCGGCGGTGGACCACAGGTCGCCGTTGTAGTACGACTTGCCGGTCTTGGGGTCGATGGTCAGGCCGTCGTACTCGAAGCCGGGCTGCTTCTCGTCGTAGTACCAGGCCCAGTCCTTGTCACGCACGCCGTAGACGGTGGGGACGAACAGGCCCTTGGCGCCCCAGCGGGAGGAGTGGTTGTAGACGACGTCCTGGTAGATCTTCATGCCCTTGGCGTGGGCGGCGTTGATGAGGTCCTGGTAGGAGGCGCCGGCGGACTCCAGGCGGGGGTCGACCTTGTAGAAGTCCCAGCCGTGGTAGCCGTGGTAGTCGTAGTCCGAGCGGTTGAGGACAACGGGGTGATCCACACAGCGGAGAAGCCGAGGCCCTTGATGTAGTCGAGCTTGTTGACCAGGCCCTTGAAGTCGCCGCGGAACATGGGGTCGTTGTTGGCGGCGTTGCCCGACTTCTCGTGCTGGTTGCCGCCGCGGTTGTTGGAGCTGTCGCCGTCGTTGAACCGGGCGGTGAGGACGAAGTAGATCGGGTCCTTGCGCGGGTCGGTGCCCAGCGGCTTGCCGGGCGCGGGCGTCGGGGGCTTCTCCCCGGTCGTCGCCGTCGCGGCGGCAGAGGCCGCGGAGACGTTGCCGGCCGCGTCCGCGGCCTTGACGGTGTACGTATAGGTGGTCCTCTCCTCCAGGTTCGCGTCGGAGAAGACGGTCGAGCCGGCGTCGGTCACGACGGTGCCCTTGGTGCCGCCGGTGCGGGTCACCTGGTACTTGGTGACGCCCTTGTCGTCGGTGGACGGCTCCCAGGTCAGCACGATGGACACGCCGTCGGCCTTCGCGGTGACCTTGGTCGGGACGGTCGGCGCCTTCGTGTCGGGCACCTCGCCGGCACACGGGTCACTGGCGTCCTTGGTGACGGTGTTGTTCTTGACGGTGGTGACACCGGTGGGCAGGGCGTAGTCGGCGCCCTTGTTGTTGTCCCAGACGCCGTTGCCGTTGTTGAACGCGGCCTTCATCGAGGTGGCCGTGCCGAGATCGATTTCCTTCTTCCACCAGCCGGTGCACGCCGCCTGCATGCCGACGCCGGGCACGGCGGTCCAGGAGCCGCCCGTGGGCTGGTAGTGGATGTTGGCGGTGGTCCAGCCGAGGGTCTGGGTGGAGTAGTAGACGGTGGCCTTGTTGCCGTCACCCGGCGTGGGTGTGGGCGTCGGGTCCGGGTCGCCGCCACCCGCGCAGGGGTCGGAGTGGGCGACGACACCGTCCTTGACGGTGACGTTGCCCGTGCCGAGGTCGTAGTTCTTGCCGGAGTTGTTGTCCCATGTGCCTGAGCCGTTGTTGAAGGTGACCTGCAGGCCCTCCGCGGCGCCGAGGGTGACGGTCTTCTTCACCCAGTCGGTGCAGGCGGTCTCCATCTTCACGCCCGGGACCGTGGTCCAGGAGCCGCCGTCGGGCGCGTAGCGCAGGCTGTACTGAGCCCAGCTCTTCGTCTTCCTGTAGTAGAAGACGGTCACCGTGTTGTCGGCCGCGGCGGCAGGGGCGGTCGTGGGTGAGGGGTCGCCGGGTAGGACGGACACCAGGCCCAGGATGCCGCTGGCAGCCACCGCGGCGGCTAAGGGCCGTCTGAGCAGCCGTGTGCGGGTGCGTTTCATGCATCTCTCCAGAGAAGGCCGCGGCGTGGCCGCGGCGGCCGGCACTCCGGGCGCCCGAGGGGTGCGCCCCATCCGGTCGCCTCCCTTGACGCGCCTCAGGGCTCCAGTACGAGTCCCCGTACTGGAAGAACGAGCGGAAGCTTGCAGAAACTCCTTACGACAGCTGGAAGTTACCCGTACCTGACGGAGCCGTAAAGAGGTCGGGCTAGGGCTGAGGTCAGGTACGCCCGATCGTCCTCCTGGCGCACTGCTGCGCACCGGGATGCGGATGTTCATTGCGGGTAGATGACGGTGCAAGCAGACAGGCGCCCGGCAGGTCCCCACCGCGAACGGTTCCCGGCGCTGCAAATTGTTTCGCAACTTCTTGCATGCAGGCGGCCGTGGTTGAGGCGCGCAACCCGGCTCGATCCGCTTCCCCTTGGCCAGTCAAGGAGCCGTTGACACATGAAACCCCTGTTGAGACATCGCCTGCGCGGGCATCGCTCGGTGCCCGCTCTGGGCCTGGCAGCCGCCTTGCTGGCGACTGCCGTGCCCGCCACCGCGGCGACGCCTGAGGCCGCGACGGAGTCTGCACCACTCGCCGCCCAGACGGCACGACCGTCTTCCACTACACCGGGACCCGTAACTGGTCCCAGTACAACCTGCACTGGGCACCCACCGGGAGAACGTGGACGACCGTACCCGGCACCCGCATGGAAACCGCCTGCACCAACTGGGTGAAGAAGACCATCGACCTCGGCTCGGCGACCGTCCTGCAAGCCACGTTCAACAACGGCTCGGGCACCTGGGACAACAACGGCGGCCGCAACTACCAACTGCCGGCCGGCAACGTAGCCGTCCGCGACGGGCAGGTCGTCCAGGGCGACCCGCGCGGCCCCGGAACCGACCCCGACCCGGGCGACAAGCAGGCAAAGGTCTTCTACGCCACCGGCTCCTTGAGCGCGGCGAACATCCACTACCGCCCCGACAGCGGCTCGTGAACCACGGTCCCCGGTGTGGGCATGACGTGCCGTCGTAGTTCGCCCACGCAAAACGCTCGGCTGGGAAACCCCAGCCGAGCGCCTGCACAAACTCCTCGCTGCCTGATCAACCGTCCACGTGTTGCAACGATCCCCAGAAACCGCCGTGAACGGGCGTGTGCTGCCTACGCCTCGGCGCGCTTCAGCGCATGGTCGAGTACCACCAGCAGTGCGTCGAGCACCGAGCCCCGTTCGCGGGCGTCAAAGACGAACAGCGGGACGTGGTCGCTGACGTCCAGCGCCCAGCGCACCTCATCGAGCCCGTGGGCGACCTCGCCGTCGAAGGCATTGATCGCCACCGCGAACGGGATGTCCTTGTGCTCGAAGTAGTCGACCGCGGCGAAGCAGTCGTCGAGGCGGCGGGTGTCGACGATCACCAACCCGCCCAACGCGCCATCCACCAGGTAGTCCCACATAAAGCCGAAACGTTCCTGGCCAGGCGTCCCGAACAGGTACAGCTTCAGTGTCGGGTCGAGGGTGATGCAGCCGAAGTCCATGGCGACCGTGGTGGTGGTCTTATGGGGGGTGTGGCTGAGGTCGTCCACGCCCGCCGCCACCTCAGTCATCGACGCCTCGGTGGTGAGCGGTTCGATCTCCGAGATCGACGCCACCGTCGTGGTCTTGCCGACGCCGAACCCACCCGCGATCACCATCTTCACGGGAAGGGGCGGCTGGTCGGTCTCGCCCGGGACGCACGGTGGGTCAGTCCCGTTGGCTGTCAAGGTGTATCCCTTCGGATTCGGCGACGGCACGAAGACCATCGATCACCTTTCGCAGAACGGAGGCGTCACGGAAGGCATCGGCACTGGGCACGTACACGGCGAGGAGCGCGTCGGCGCGCAGGTCGGCCGCGAGCACACGGACGACGTTCAGATGCAGGCGCAGCTTCGCGGCGACCTCAGCCAGCGACTGCGGCTGCCGGCACGCGGCGACGATGTCGCGGTGTTCGAAGGCCAGGGTGTCGAGGGTGGACAGGCCCAACGAGGTAGCCACGACCTGGGTCTCGATGGGGAGCGGCGCTTCTGCGTCGCTGCCCGCCACCCTCCCCGCGGTCAGCAGGAACGGCCGGATCGCCGAGGGGCGGCCGGCGGATCCCGAACCGCCGGAGCCCGGGTGGTGCTGACCACCCTCGGACGCCATTCCAGTTCTTTCCTTTCTCCATGTTGTGCCGGACCGATCACCCGGTGGTTGCGGAACCGACGCTGTTCTTGAGCTCGAGGACCAGCTCGGGGCTGAGGGCCGCGCCCACGCGGTTGGCGAACAGGGTCATCTCGTAGGCGACGCTCCCCAGCTTCGCCTCGTTCGAGGTGACCACGCCGAGCACGGATCCGCTGCCGATCGCGGAGACGAGGAGATGGCCTCCTTCCAGATCTATGATCACCTTGTTGAGTGCGCCGAGGCCGTAGTTGCCCGAGGCGCCGACGGCCAGGCTCGTGATCCCCGAGACGATCGCCGCAAGGCGCTCGGAGTCCGCGTGGTCGCGCAGCCGCGAGACGGCTATCAGCAGACCGTCGGAGGAGACGGCAATGGCATCCACCACGCCTGCGGTCTCCGTCGCGAATCGGTTGAGCAGCCAAGTGAAGTCCTCTGCGGCGGCACGCAGGTCAACGGGCTCCACTGGGTTGGATTCAGTCCCACCTGTCGACGTGGTCACTGCCCCACTCCTTCCGGTCCCTCCGGGGGTTCTGGTGTTGCCGGCGTCTGAGTCGGTTGTTGTCCCGGCTGTGCGCTCTCGCGCTCGGCCCGTTCCACCGCCTCCTCGAACTCTTCGATGGAGGAGCGGACCGCCTCGGCGTCGAGGGGCTGCCGCGACGTCGGAGTCGGTTGGCGTGCCGCCGAGGCGTTCGTGAGCGTCGCTCCGCGCACGCGGCGCCGCAGCGGCGGCGTGGCCGGTGCCGGGGTGCGCGCCTCGCCATCCGGGTGCTCCCGGGCCTCGGCGGTGGCCCTTTCGGCGGTGTTCCCGGACCCGGTTTCGGGGGCCGGTCCGGCCGCGTGCGCGGTCCGCGGGATGCGTCGCGGAAGCGGTGCGGGACCCTTCCCGGTGCTGTCCTGCGGTGCGGTGCCTGCGGGGGCCCACCGCGATGGCCGGGGATGCTGCGGCGGAACGGCGGATGTCTCGGCAGGCCCGGTGAGCGCTGGGGACTTGGCGGGTCCCGCGGGCCCGCTCCGGGTGGAGAGGGCCGACGAGGGGGAGTCGTCGTCGCCCGCGAACGTCGCGGGGGCGCGGCTGGGCGGCACGAGCAGCGTCGAGGAGATGAAGACCCTGCTGGTGACCCCGCCGCCCAGGGTCGGGGTCAACGTGGCCCCGATGCCCCAGCGCCGGGCGATCCGGCCGACCACGAAGAGCCCGAGGACCTTGGTGGGGGCAAGGTCGAGCCGCTCGCGGCGCACCAGCCGCTCGTTCTCCTCCTTCAGGCGCTCCGCGCTCAAGCCGAGGCCATGGTCGACGACCTCGACCACCGCCCCCTCGGCCTGGGAGCGCACCCGCACCTCGACACGGCTCTCGGCAGGGGAGAACGCCACCGCGTTCTCCATGAGCTCGGCGAGCATCAGGGTCAGATCGCCGACGATGTCGGGGGCGACGGTGACCTCGTCCAACACGCGCAGGTGGATCCGCTGGTACTCCTCGATCTCGCCGAGCGCGGCCCGTACGACGTTGGTCAGCGCCGTCGGCCGGGCCTCAAGTGCGGTCTCCGCCACCCCCGCGAGCAGCATCAGACTGTCGGCATTGCGCTGCAGGCGTACCGCCAGGTGGTCGATCTGGTAGAGCTGGTCGAGCAGCGCCGGGTCGGTCTCCTCACGCTCGACCGCATCGATCAGCGCCAGCTGGCGGGCGGTCAGGTTGTCGACGCGCCGCCCGACGTTGCCGAACATCTCCGCCACGTTGCGCCTGCTGAGCACCTGGCGCTGCAACAGGGCCGCGGCTGTCTCCTGCACCTCGTTGAACGCCTCCGCCAGCGTGCCGATCTCGTCGCGTACCGGCACCGGGACCGCCTTCAGCCTGAGCCGGGTGTCGTCCTCGGCCTCGTCGTCCGCCACCCGCGCGAGCTCCTGCCCCGTCGCCCTGGCCACCTGCTGGGCCGCGGCGGTCAGCATCCGCACGGGCCGTACGACGGAGCGCCGGACCAGGAGGGAGAGCAGCAGCCAGAAAGCGAAGATCAGCACCACGCCGGCGAGCAGCCACCCCACTCGCCACCAGGCCTCGGAGGAGGCCCGGTCGCTGTCGTCCGCGATCTGGTGGATAAGTGACCGGGTGACCTCCAGCCGGGTGGACGCCTGCTTCTCGTACGTCGGATACGCCGCGATGGCCTTGTCAACGGCCGCCCGCACCTCGTCGAGGTTCTCGGCCTCCAGGGAGGAGGGATTGAACTGGAGGGACGCGAACTCCGACCGGATGGCGTTCTGGTGCGCGTTGCGCTCGATCCGGGTCAGCTGGCTGCTCTGCGCCGCCGAGGCGATCCGGGTGAAGCGCTGGGCGTGGTGGTTGTAGAGCTGGAGACTGCCCACCGCTCCGGTGAATTCCGTAAACGCGCTGGAGTCGCCGGTCTGGGCGGAGAAGACGCCCGTCTCGAACGTGGCGTGCGCGGCGTCCGCGCGCAGCAGGGTGTCGAGCACGTTCTCGGGCGACGACACCACACCGCCCGCAGATCCGCCGAGGCCGAGCCCGTCGATGAGGTTGGAGACCACGGGGCCGTAGGCCGGATCGATGCTCTCGGCCGGGAGGTAGGCGCCTTCGACTGTCTTGCGCAGCCCGGTCAGCCCGGCGACGCCCTGCAGCGCCCTGCCCTCCGCCGCGGGAAGGCGGGATCCGAACGCGGAGCGGACCTCGGCGACCTGGCGGTCGACGGCGCGCTGGGCCCGGCGGTAGTCCCGGGGCGACGGCGCGGGCCCACCGGGCTCGGCGGCCTGGTAGTGCACCGAGAGCAGAATCGCCTGCTGATGCTCCCTCTGCAGGTCGTCGACGAGGGAGGCGACCTGTTCGCTGTTGCGGACGAGGGCCGCGGTGCGCGCCGCTGACTGGGCCTGTGCGACCTGGCCCGCGACGACGTAGACGAGGATGGCGGCGACGACCGCAACGGGGATGATCACCAGCACATTGAGCTTGCGCTGGAACGGCCAGCGGTCGAGGAGAACATCGGCCCTTCGCCGAACCCGGGCTCCCCGACGTGCCTGTTCCGCTGCTTCCACCTTGTGCGGGGACACCGAGCCTCCGGAACGATTTCGTACGGGCAAGCTGCTCTGTTGCCCCTGCTTCATCTGTACCGCTTGTCCGAACAGGCGGAGACTACAGCTTTTTGGCCCGTGCGGTTCAAGCGTCGTGCATAGAGAACTGTGACGATCGGCATGCCGGTCGGTCCCGGGCCGTGCCTCCGAGGAGCCCGGCGTTCGAGCGGCGGACTGTGCCCTGCTGGGCGGCGCCCCTGCCCGGCTTCGGCCTCAGCCGCCGACGGAGAAGTCGCGGAACCGGTAGTCGGACAAGGGGTGGCTGGGGGTCGGGACCAGTCCGCTGACCCCGGCCGCGTACGCGTCGACCTGGTTCTTGAAGCCCCAGACGATGTAGCCGCCGCGCTCGTGCTCGATCTTCTGGGCCGCCTTGAGCAGTTCGTTGCGCTTGCCCTCGTCGAACTGGCCGCGGGCCTGGTTGATGAGGGAGACGAACTCCGGGTCGTTCCAGTGCGTCTCGTTGTACGGGGCGCCCTTCATCGAACCCTGTTCCACCTGAGCCAGGTAGTTCCGCGTGAACCAGTAGTCCATGGCGAACGGCCACCTCAAGTACTTGTCACCGTAGAAGGTCCCGGAGTCCGTCTTACGGACCCGCACCGTCACCCCGGCGCCCCTGGCCTGCTGGGCGAAGAGCTGCGCGGTCTCGACCGCGCCGATGCCGATGCCGTTGGAGGTGACCAGCTCCACGTTGAGCCCCTCGTACCCGGCGGCCTTCAGCAGGAATTTGGCCTTGTCGAGGTCCTGGACGCGCTGCGGCAGATCGTGGTTGTACGCCGGGTCGAAGGGTGAGTACAGGTCGTTGCCGATGCGTCCCTGTCCTCTGAGTACCTGGCGGACCATCTGAGGCCGGTCGACGATCAGCCGCATCGCCTGGCGGACCCGGTCGTCCTCGAAGGGACCGGCATTCACGCGCATGGTCAGCGGGGTCCAGGCACCGGGCTCCGAGATCAGCACCTTGCAGCCCTGGGCTTCGACCAGCTTGATCTGCTCGAGCGGCAGGTTGTCCATGGCGTCGATCTCGTGCCTGAGCAGCGCGTTGACCCTGGCCGTGTCGTCGGGGAAATCGATGATGTGCAGTTGGTCGACGTAGGCCGGGCGGCGCCAGTAGTCGTCGAACCTGGTGAAGACGCTTTGGTCCCCGGGGGTGAAGGACTTGTACACAAACGGGCCGGTGCCGACGGGTTTCCTGAGGTCGAAGTCGGCCGGGACGATAGCCATGACAGTCTGCGCGAGCAGGTCCTCCAGCAGGGCATACGGAGCCTTCAGCGGGATCCGCACGGTCAGGGAGTCGAGCCTCTTGAGGTCCGCGACGTCGACCACGGAGAGGCTGGTCGCCCCGGCGGTGGGCACCTTGGGGTCCGCGATCCTGCGCAGGGAGGCGATGACGTCGTCGGCGTCCAGGGTCTTGCCGTTGTGGAACTCCACCCCGGAACGCAGCCTCAGCGTCCAGATCGTGCCGTCCTTGGACGGCTCCATCGACTCCGCAAGCAGGGGCTTGACACGGTATCTCTCGTCATGCACGAACAGCCGCTCGAACAGATTCACCGCCCGCGCGTGATCGGGCCAGATGACGGGGTTGTGAGGGTCGAGGGTGTCCTTGGCGCTGCCGCCGGTACAGCCGATGCGCAGGAGACCGCCCTTGTTCACGGGCTTGGCTCCCGAGGAGTCGCCGCCGGACCCGGAGCACCCCGAGAGCAGGCCCGCGGCTGCCGCGGCCAGCAGGCCGCCACCACCGCGCAGGACGGTTCTTCTCCTGATCGTGTCGGTGGGGCGGTTTGCGTGCTCGGTCATGGGCAGGTCTCGCATTCACATCGGGGCCGCTCTCTTGGCGCGCTGACCGCTCGGCTGACGCGCAGCACCGAGACATCTACAACGCGGCAAAGGACAGTCGGCCGGGCTTCCCGCACACCACAGCCGACCACCACGCCAGCGCGGTCATCACCCCATTACGCTGGTCATGGAGATTAGAACATACACATATCGAACACCCATCGAACATCGGGAAAAGGTACGAGGACCCGGGCCGGGTCTGCCGAACGGGGTGGATCGGCTCATGGCCGGGGATCCTGAGCAGTTCACCGCGGGCGCCACGCCGGTCACCGACGCGGACGCGGCCGAGGCCGACACGCCCGGCCCCGACTCTGCCCGGGCCTTCATCAAGGACTTGATGTGACTGCTCCGGGCCCGGACCGTTGATGCGGGCATGGGGCGGCGCGATGTGACGGACCCGAAGTGGAGCGGCTTCGGGCGTTTCTGCCAGTGAGCAATGGCCGTTGTGGTCGGTGGCGGATCACCGACAGGTGATCGAAGGGATCCCGCATCGGGTGCCGACGGGGGCAGTGGCGCCACCTGCCCGAGAGATACGGGCCGTGGAAGACGGCGTATGAGCACCATCGGCTGTGGTCGGCCGACGGCACCGGGGAACGTCTGCTGCGGCAGGTCCAGGCCGCGGACGACGCCGCAGCCGAGATCGACTGGGACATCGCAGCGGACTCCACCAGCGTGCGTGCACCGCAGCGGCACACGGGCTCGCCGGTCCGCCGGGGTTGTGACAATCACCTCCCATTGTTACGTGCGGAATGTGAAATGAAACAGTCATGAGGTGAGATACTAGCTGGCCGCGCTGAGCGCGCCAGCTGATCCGAATTCATCCTGGGGGTCGAATGTCCAGCTCTAGAAAGGGTTCCCGCCAGGCTTCAGGCGTCGGCGTCCAGCCGAACGTGCAACGCCGGGAGCGGATCCGGGAACAGGTACTGGCTACGGGCTTCGCCCGGATCGAGAATCTTGCCGAAGAGTTCTCGGTGAGTGTGATGACCATCCATCGGGACCTCGACGTCCTGGCAGAGCAGGGCTGGCTCCGCAAGATCCGCGGAGGTGCCACCGCGCATCCGTCGGCGCTGCTGGACACCAGCGCCCGGTCCCGGCTGTCGGCGATGGTGGCCGAGAAGCAGCAGATCGCCCGGGCGGCCCTCGGTCATGTCTCCCGTGGCCAGACCGTCATCATCGACGACAGCACGACCGCCTTGCAGCTGGCGCAGCTGCTCCCCGCACAGGGCCCGATGACGGTGATCTCGAACTACCTGGCGGTGGTGAACGCGCTGGCCGGCGAGGCGGGTATCGAACTGATCGCGCTCGGCGGTGCCTATTACCCGGCCTACGACGCCTTCTTGGGCCTCCAGACCAGGGAGGCCATCCGCCCGCTGCGGGCGGATGTGCTGTTCATGTCGACCACGGCGATCAGCGATGGTTCGTGCTTCCACAAGTCGCAGGACACCATCATGATCAAGCGGGCGCTCATGGAGGCCGCCGAGAGACGCGTCCTGTTGCTGGACCACACCAAGTTGGGCAAGCGCGCCCTGCGCCAACTGGCACCGCTGACGGCGTTCGACATCGTGATCGTCGATGCGGCCATTGGCCCTGAGGATCTGGCGGAGCTGCGGGGCTGGGGGGTCCCGGTCGAGGTCGCGCCGCCGACGCCCTGACAGTTTCCCGGCGGGACCGCACCCTCGGGGACCTCGGGGACCTCGGGGCCCCCCACCGCGGCGTTCGGCCGTCACCCGCCGAGCGGTGGTCTCCACACGCCGGTCGCCCGCCCAGGGGAGATGCCTCACCCGACGCCGGTCGCGGAGCGGGCCTCCGGCCGCACGCTGCCGCTCCACCACCCCCGCTGCGCCAGCTCGGCGACGAACCTCCCGTAGCGGTCCTCCAAGGCCGCTTGCTCGGCGGCGCAGGGCTCGATGACCGGGCCGGTGCGAACCATCGCCGCCGTGGCCTCCGGCAGGCCGCGGTGGGCGCTGCCGACGGAGGCGAGCATCGCCGCGCCGAAGGCGCTCTCCGCCTGGGCCACGGGCTCGATCGGCCGACCCAGCACCGTGGCCCGGATGCGCAGCCATGCCTCACTGCGGTTGCCCCCGCCCGCGGTGAACACCCGGTTGACCGGAGCGCCGAGGCCCCCAAGGCAGTCGTAGGCGAGCCGCTCGACGAAGGCCACGCCCTCCAGCGCCGCCCGGTAGGCGTCGACCTCCCCGTCGGGCATCCCCGTGGTGAACCCCCGCGCCTCGGGCACGGCGAAGGGGAACCGCTCTCCCGTACGGGCCAGGGGGTAGCACACGACGCTCGCCGGACCGCGTGCCTGCGCGGCGGCGTCCAGCACCGGACGGCGCGCGGCCGGCCACGTTGCCAGCGCTTCGCCGCCGGTGTTGGAGGCGCCCCCCGGCATCCAGTGGCCGTCCGGCAGCCGATGGCTGTAGACGGGGCCGCCGGGGTCGCGGATCAGCGTCCGCGAAATGCCCTTGACGACCAGTGTGGTTCCGAGCACCGAGACGAAAGACCCGGGGAGGGTGCCACCGCCGGCCAGCTGCCCGGTGCAGCCGTCGGTCATGCCGAGCCGGATCTCGCATCCCCGCGGCAGCCCGGTCCGGGCCGCCGCGGACGCTCCGATCGCCCCGACCGGCGTAGTCGGTGGCAGGACCGTCGGCAGCAGGCCGAGATCCGCGCCCAAGGCGTCGAATGCCTCCAGCGCCCACTCACCGGCCAGCACGTCGTAGCCACTGCGCAGCGCATGGCTCCAGTCCAGTGCGGTGGGTGCCCCCACCAGCCGCCAGGCGAGCAGGTCGGCGGTGTGGCACACCCGGAAGACCTCCTGCCCGCGGTGTTCGGAGAGCAGCCGGGCGATCCGGCCGGGACCGAAGGTGGGACCGACCCGGACCCCGAGCCTGGCCCAGCGGTCGCGGCCGGCGAATGCCGCGGTCGCGGCCTCGCTCCGCGCGCGGGCGTCGTCGTACATCACCGCGGGCCCCAGCGGCCGTCCGCGCCGGTCGACGGCGACCACGGTGCCGGAGGTGGAGGTGATGGCGAGTGCCCGGATGTGTTTGCGGCGGGGCCCGAGGGAAGTGGTGACCCGCATCAGCGCCGTGACGGTCGCCGGCCACCAGGACCGCGCGTCCTGTTCGGCGGCACCCGGCTGCGGGCGCACGGGTGACGGCAGTTCGGCGACGGCCCGGGCGTGGACGGTACCGTCCGGCCCGCAGCACAGGGCCCGTACCTGCCCGGTGGAGACGTCCACACCGACGAACAGCGGATCGGCCGACCCGGACCTCATGACCCGTACCTCCTGACCCGTACTTCCTGATGCGCGGTCCTCACCCGTACCTCCAGACGCGGACCTTACGGCACTGCCGCCCGCCGTTTGCCGGAGCGCTGCAGGGCGTCCAGCACGCCGGGGAGTTCGGTGAGGGAGGAGACGGCCGCGTCGGCCTCCCGGAGCTGCTCGGCCGTGGGTGCCGACGGTGCCTCGCCCCGCAGGACCCACACCGTTCGCACGCCCACGGCCCGTGCCGCCCGCACGTCGTTGTCCAGACGGTTGCCGACGTGTGCGGCCCGCTGCGCCGGCACCCCCGCTTCCGCCAAGGCGTGCCGGAAGATGGCCGGGTCGGGCTTCTCCGCCCCCACCACCCCGGAGAGGGCCCAGACATCCACGTAGGCCGCGACTCCGTCCCGGTGCAGGGCCTCGGAGACCCGTGGGTGCTGGTTGGCGACCAGGGCGATCCGGTACCTGCCCGCCAGCGCCCGAAGCGTGGGCAAAACGTCCGGATAGAGCGCGTCCGGTGGATGGTGCCAGTACCGGGACGCCAGGGCGGAGAGCCGCTCACGGTCGGCCCCGGGGACGAACCTCTGCGCCAGCCGGGTGCGCAGGGAGCCGCGCTGCTCCCGGCGGTGCTGCTCGCACACCCGGTGGAAGGCTGCTTCCTCGACCTCTCCGCCCAGCTCCCGCACGGCGCGCAGCAGGGCTCGGGCGTAGCAGGCGTCGTCGTAGACGGGTCCGCCGACGTCGAGCATGACGAGTTCGATCGGCTCCGGCGCCCCCGGCTCGCTGCCCGCTCCGGCCCCTGTCGTCATGATGCCCGCGCGCGGCGCTGGGCCTGCGGCGACAACCTCGCGATCCATCCCGCCCCCTCTCGTGTCACATTCAGGTTGAGAATCTAACGTTAAATCTTGCCGTCCTAGCGCAGGCAACGTTAAATTTCCTGAGCTTGGTGACATTGGTCGTCGGTGAGCGTCCCATCTGTCGGGCCGCCGTCCAAGGAGGGAGAGCGCTGTGCCCTGTACCGTCCTGTTCCAGCCGGTGAGTGCCGCGCCGACACCGCTCCTGTCTCCTCGGGCCGGCACCGCGGGCCCGGAGAGTCACAGGATCGCGGGCGGGGGCCGGCGATGACGGCGATGCTCGCGGTGGATCTGGGCGCGGAAACCGGGCGCGCCACTGTCGGCCACTTCGACGGGGAGCGGCTGCGCCTCGAGGATGTGGCGCGCTTCCCCAATGTGCCCGTCCGTATCCACGGAAGGATGCACTGGAACGTCCTGTCGCTGTTCGGGAAGGTGCGGCGCAGTCTCGCCGAGGCGCGGGCCCGGACCGGCGGGCGGATCCACTCGGTCGGGGTGGACACCTGGGGCATCGACTTCGGCTTGGTGGACCGGGCCGGGCGGCTGCTGTCCGGTCCCGTGCACTACCGCGACCCCCGCACCGAGGGGGCCACCGTTTCCGCTGCCGCGATCGCCGACGCCTTCGAGGTGTACCAGCGCACCGGGACGCGAACGATGTCCATCAACACCCTCTACCAGCTCTACGCGATGGCCATGGCCGAGGACCCGGCCCTGCAAGCCGCCGACCGGCTGCTGTTCGTCCCCGACCTGTTCCACTTCTGGCTGTCGGGCGAGGCGGCCAGTGAGTACACCGTCGCCACGACAAGCGAGTGCTTCGACATACGCGGCGGACTATGGGACAAGGACCTGGTGGAGCGGTTCGGGGTGCCCAGCCGCCTGCTGCGGGAGACGGTCGCGCCCGGTACCGACCTGGGGCCGCTGACCGCGGAGATCGCCGAGGAGACCGGGCTCTCCGGGACTCGTGTGGTCGTACCCGCGTCCCACGACACGGCCAGCGCCGTGGTCGCGGTCCCCCTCCCAAGCGCCCCCGACGGCTCGGCCTTCGTAAGCTGCGGCACCTGGGCCGTGGTCGGTGTGGAGCTCGGCGCCCCGATCGTGGACGACCGGACTTTCGCCGCGGGACTGTCCAACGAGGGTGGCCCCTTCGGCACGGTGCGGCTGCTGCGCAACGTGATGGGGCTCTGGTTGCTGCAGGAGTGCCTGCGCTCCTGGGTACGGCAGGGCGCCGACTGGTCCTACCAGGAACTGGTCACCATGGCTGCCACCGCCCGCCCGCACCGCTGCTTCATCGACACCGACGCCACCGAGTTCCTCCGGCCCGACGAGCACATGCCCGCCCGGGTCCGCGGCTTCTGCACACGCACCGGGCAGCCCGCTCCCAACAGCCCGGCCGAGGTGGTCTGCTGCGTCCTGGAGAGCCTGGCCATGCGGTTCCGGGCCACCCTGGACGACATCGAGGGCATCACCGGGTGTCCCATCGGCACCGTTCACATCGTCGGCGGCGGGGTGCGCAACGCCCTGCTGTGCCAGTGGACCGCGAATGCCACCGGACGCCGTGTGCTGGCCGGACCGGTGGAGGCCGCCAGCATGGGCAACCTGCTGGTCCAGGCACAGGCACTCGGCTGGATCGACTCCCTGGACCAGGCACGGGAGCTCTCCCGGGCCTCCACGGCCCTCACCTCCTACGAACCCCGGGACCCGAAGGAGTGGCAGGACGCCTACGAGCGGTACTCGGCGGTCCTGGCCACCTGACACACCCCCACCCCCTCGGGCCGCAGCCGTACCGGAGGCGGCCCGGAAACCCCCACCCGAAACCGCTCGGCGCGAGCGGACCGAAAGGAACACCCCGATGGTGCACATGCGTAAGTGGATCGCTGCCGCCGGTGTTGCGGCCACCCTGGCCGTGACCGCCTGCGGTTGCAGTACGACGCCGAACGGCGGCTCCGGCGCGGGCAACGCCGGCAAGAAGGTCCGGGTGGCTTTCGTGCCGAAGCTCGTGGGCATTCCGTACTTCACCGCCATGCAGAAGGGCGGTCAGCAAGCGGCCAAGGACCTCGGGGTGGACTTCACCTACCAGGGGCCCTCGACTGCGGACTCGGCCTCGCAGATCCAGACCATCGACGGTCTGATCTCTCAGCACGTCGATGCCATCGCCGTCGCCCCCGACGACCCGGCCGCCATCGCCCCCGTGCTTCAGCGGGCCAAGGCCGCCGGCATCAAGGTTTTCACCTCCGACACGGACGCCCCCGGCAGCGTTCGCCAGGCGTTCGTCCAGCAGGCCACCGACGAGGCCATCGGCAAGGCCCTGGTGGACTCCCTGGCCTCGCAGATGGGCGGCAAGGGCAAGTGGGGGATCGTCTCCTGCGGACCCACCGCGAAGAACCTCAACTCGTGGATAGCCGAGCAGAAGTCCTACACCCGCAGCAAGTACCCGGACATGCAGCTGGTGGGCGTCAAGTACGCCGGCGAGGACCAGGACAAGGCCGCCAGCATCGCCAAGGACCTGATGAGCGCCAACCCGGACCTGAAGGGCCTGGTCGGCGAGTGCACCACCTCCGCCCCCGGTGTCGCCCAGGCCATCACCGACGCCGGCAAGATAGGCAAGGTCTTCTCCACCGGCGTCGCCACGCCGAGCGCGATGAAGAACCACATCAAGAGCGGTGCCATGGCCAAGGTCGTGCTGTGGAACCCAAGCGACCTGGGCTACCTCACAGTCTGGGCGGGCAAGCAGCTCGTTGAGGGCAAGACCCTGGACGCCTCCACTGTCGGGAAGATCAAGGGCGTCAGCTACAACGGGGCGGACAAGACGCTCCTGCTGGGCGAGCCGCTGGTCTTCGACAAGGGCAACGTGGCCCAGTACGCCGGGAAGTTCTGACATGGCGCCGGTTTCCACCACCGGTGAAGCGGAGGGCGGGCACACAGTGCCGCTGCTCGCCCTCCGCGGCATCGAGAAGCACTACCAGGGGGTCTACGCCCTGCGCGGAGTCGACTTCGAGATCCGCCCCGGGGAGGTGCACGCCCTGCTCGGTTCCAACGGCGCCGGCAAGTCCACCCTGATCAAGGTGATCGCCGGGGCGGTCCAGCCCGACGGCGGCGACATCCGGCGCCTGGACGAGCCGGTCCGCATCACCGGAGCCCAGGCGGCCTTCAAGCTCGGCATCGCCACCGTCTATCAGGAACCCCACGTCTTCGCCGAACTGTCGGTCCTGGAGAACGTGTTCGCCGGGCGCGAGCTGCGCACCCGCTTCGGCGGCGTCGACTGGACCGGGCAGCGAAGCCGGGTCCGGGAGCTGCTGGACGGCCTGCGGATGGACCCGGACCTGGCGGACGCGCGGATGAGCGACCTGACAGTCGGCCGGCAGCAACTGGTGTCCATCGCCAAGGCGCTCGTCCACGAGGCCCAGATCCTCATCTTCGACGAACCCTCCGCGATCCTGTCGGACCAGGAGACCCAGGACCTCTTCGAGGTCATCACACGCCTGCGGGCCGACGGCGTCGGCATCGTCTACATCAGCCACCGGCTCGGAGAAGTCTTCACCATCGCCGACCGGGCGACCGTGATGCGCGACGGGCAGGTCGTCGCGTCCGCCCCGGTCAGCGAGCTGACCGAGAGTGAGATCGCGCGTCTGATGGCCGGCCGGGCGCTGGCCGGGCTCTCCCAGGAGCCCCGGCCCGCTCCCGGAAAGCCGGTCCTGCGGACAAACCGGCTCGGACGAGCCGGCGCGTTCCGCGATGTGGACATCACGGTCCGCGCCGGGGAGATCCTCGGCCTGTACGGCCTGATCGGATCCGGCGCGGACGAGCTCGCCCAGTGCTTGTACGGCATCGCGCCCGCGGACACGGGTGAGGTCCACCTGCACGGAGAGCGCATCACCGTGCGGTCCACGGCGGACGCCGCCAAGCGCGGCATCGCTCTGCTCCCCAGGGACCGCAAGGCACAGGGCATCTTCGGTCCGCAGAGCATCGCCTACAACATCTCCATCGCCCACCTCGGCGAACTGCGCCGCCTCGGTGTCGTGGTGGACCGGAGCCGGGAGAAGTCGATCGCCGCGGACTTCCTGCGGCGGCTCGCCATCAAGGCTCCGGACGTCTCCACCCCCACCAGCGCGCTGTCCGGCGGTAACGCGCAGAAGGTCGTGCTCGCGCGCCAACTGGTCCGGCGCCCGGAGCTGCTGCTGCTCGAAGAGCCCACCCAGGGCGTGGACGTGGCCGCCAAGGAGGAGATCCACCGCATCATCCTCGAGCTGGCCGCCGAGGGAACCGCGGTCATCGTCGTCAGCACCGACCTTCCCGAGGTCATGGCACTGGCCGACCACGTCGTGGTGATGCAGGACGGCGCCGTGCGCCGCACCTTCGACCGTGGAGCGCAGAGCGCCGACGTGCTGCAGGCCGCCATCGGCACCGTGCGCGAGGAGGACACCACCGCATGAGCACCCTTGACACACCCACGGCGGCCGGCGGCCGACGGCAGCTCCCCGCCGCGCTCGGCCGGTTTCTGCGAAGCAACGAAGCCAGCCTCATCGGCGTCCTCGTCGTCCTGTGGCTGGTCCTGGGCGTCACCTACGACCCCTTCTTCACCGGCCACAACATGGCCAACATTCTGCGTGACATCTCGCTGATCGGGATCGTCGGCGTCGGCATGACCATGGTGATCATCACCGGCGGCATCGACGTGTCCGCCGGATCCGCACTGGCGGTCTGCTCCGTCCTCATCGGCCAGAGCCTGCACGCCGGTCAGCCGACCGCGGTGGCCGTGCTGATCGGCGTGGCCGCCGGCGCGCTCCTCGGGCTGTTCAACGGACTGCTGGTCGCCTACGGCCGGATCCACCCGATCATCGTCACCTTCGGCACCCTGAACCTGTTCCGGTTCGTCTCTTACCAGCTCACCGGTGGCAACTGGGTCACCGGGCTGCGCTCGAGCCTGCACGACCTCGGTGTGGGGACCCTCCTCGGCGTTCCGGTCTCCTGGTGGCTGACCATGCTGCTCGCCGTCCTCGGCGGCCTCTACCTGCGCCACCGGCCCACCGGCAGGCACCTGTACGCGCTGGGCAGCAACTCGGAGACGGCACGGCTGTCAGGGGTGAACATCCCCCGCCGGCACATCGCCGTCTACACGCTGACCGGTCTCCTCGTGGGCATTGCCGCGCTGGTGTTCGTCGGCCGCAACGGCGGCGTCCAGACCAACGTCGGCACCGGCTTCGAACTGCAGGTCATCGCCGCGGTCGTCCTCGGCGGCACCAGCATCCTCGGTGGCAAGGGCACCGTCCTCGGCACCTTGCTCGGAGCCTTGCTGGTCGGCACCGTCGCCAACGCGCTGACCATCACCGGCGCGCCCGCCCTGTTGGAGGGCCTGTTCCTGGGCCTGCTCATCGTCGCCGCGGTGGGCGTCGACATCCTGCGCCAGCGAAGGAGGACCGCCGCATGAGCACCGTCACCACCCCCACCCCCACCCCCACCCCCACCCCCGCGGCCGACCGCGGCACCCACCCGGTGACCGCGGTGGTGCGCCGGGTCCTCACCGACCGCACCCTGCTGCTGGCGGTCGTGCTCATCGCGGTCGTGCTGTTCTTCGGCGCGCGGGTGCCCTACTTCCTCACCTACACCAACCTCGCGGGCAGCATGGGCTACGCCGTCGAGGTCGGCCTGCTCGCCCTCGCCGAACTCATCGTCGTCGTCAGCGGCCGCGGCGCCATCGACCTGTCCGTCGGCTCGATGGTCAGCCTGACGAGCATGATCTTTGGCCTGGCGGCGACCCAATGGCACCTCGGCCTGGCCGGCGGCGTGGCGGCCACCCTGCTCTGCGGCCTCGCCCTGGGCGCGATCAACGGCTTCCTCATCGCCTATCTGCGCTTCCCCGCCATCATCGTCACCCTCGCCACTCTCTACGCCTTCAGCGCCATCCCCCTGGTGCTCACCGGCACCGTCCCGATCTCGAACCTGCCGCCCGAGCTGTTCAAGCTGACCCAGTACCTCTCCGGCATCCCGACACAGGTCTTCTTCATCTACGTGCCCGTCATCGTGGTCGTCTGGTTCCTCCTCAACCGCACCGGATTCGGACGCCGGTTGTACGGCGTGGGGACCAACGACGTCGCGGCCCGCTTCGCAGGCCTCGACGTGGCCCGCACCCGCTTTTGGGCCTACGCCCTCTCGGGCCTGCTTTCCGGACTGGCCGCCGTCGTCACCACCGCCCGCTTCGCCAGCGCTCGCCCTGACGCGGGCGTCAACATGGAGCTCATGGCGATCACCGTCGCCGTGCTGGGCGGCGTCGCCATCACCGGCGGCGTGGGCCGGGTCTCCGGAGTGGTGCTGGCCACCCTCACGGTCACCGTCATCAACAACGCCATCAGCGTCGCCAACTACCCGGCGATCTGGCAGGTCGGCACCCTGGGGTTCGTACTGCTGCTGGCCGCGCTGCTCAACTCGGTGGCCCAACGCGTCTTCGGGAGCGGCGGATGACCCCCCGTCTGTCGGTTTACGCCCGCGCCACCACGGCGCCAGAGCGACCGATGAGCGCACTCGTCCTCGGCATCGACATCGGCACGTCCAGTTCCAAGGGGGTACTGGCCCGGGCAGATGGCACCGTGGTCGCACAAGCCGAGATACCCCACACGGTGTCCCTGCCACGCCCGGGCTGGGCCGAGCACGACGCCGAGCAGACCTGGTGGGCGGATGTCGTTGAGCTGTGCCGGCGCCTGCTGCCGCACGCCGACGGCCCCCTGGCCGCCGTGTGCACCAGCGGCATCGGACCGTGCCTGCTGCCCGTCGACGCCTCCGGCCGCCCCCTGCGCCCGGCCATCCTGTACGGCATCGACACCCGCGCGACCCGGGAGATAACAGAGCTCACCGAGCGCTATGGCGAGGAGCGGATCCTGGCCCGCAGCGGCTCGGTCCTCACCTCGCAGGCCGTCGGACCCAAGCTGGCCTGGCTGCGCCGCAACGAACCGGAGGTCTACGCCCGGACCAAGCGGTTCCTCATGGCGTCGTCCTACGTGGTCGAACGGCTGGCCGGCGAATACGTCCTTGACCACCACTCGGCCAGCCAGTGCGACCCGCTGTACGACCTGCACACCGCGAGCTGGATCGAGGAGATCGCCGCCGAGATCGCTCCCGGAGTCCGGCTGCCCCGGCTGCTGTGGCCGGGCGAGGTCGCCGGCCACGTCACTGCGGCGGCGGCCGAGGCCACCGGCATCCCCGCAGGCACGCCGGTCGCGGCGGGCACCATCGACGCCTGGGCCGAAGCGCTCAGCGTGGGCGTACGGGACCCCGGCGACTGCATGCTGATGTACGGGACCACGATGTTCCTCGTCCAGGTACTCGACCGACCCGTGGTGGACCGGCGGTTGTGGGCCACCCGCGGCATCGTTCCCGGCACGGCCAACCTGGCCGGAGGGATGGCCACCTCCGGGGCGGTCACCGACTGGCTGCGCCGGCTGGTGGGGGGGTCGTTCGGGGACCTCACAGCCGAGGCTGCCCAGATCCCGGCGGGGTCGCACGGCCTGGTCATGCTGCCCTACTTCGCGGGCGAGCGGAGCCCGCTGTTCGATCCGGACGCCCGCGGCGCGGTTCTCGGCCTCACGCTGCGGCACGGCCGGGGGCACCTGTACCGGGCGGCGCTGGAGGCGACCGCGTACGCGGTGCGGCACCACCTGGAGGTGATGGCGCAGGCGGGCGCCGAACCGGCCCGACTGGTCGCCGTTGGCGGCGGCACGACCGGCGACCTGTGGACCCAGATCGTCTCCGACGTCACCGGCCGCCCCCAGGACCTGCCCGAGCAGCGGATCGGCGCCAGCTACGGCGACGCCCTGCTCGCCGCCGTCGCCGCGGGTCTGGTACCCGAGGAGGGCGCCACCTGGGCGCGCACCAGCCGCACCGTGCAGCCCCGGGCCGAGGGGCGGGAGGTCTATGACGAGTTGCACGACGTCTACCGGCAGCTCTACCCGGCCACGAGGGACCAGGCGCACGTGCTCGCCGGCCTGCAGCGCCGCGGCTAGTACTCGCTATCGCTGCTGGTCAGGGCCTTGTCGTCGAGGACGACTCCACCTTCAGCGCCTGAGCCCGCCTCGCGGCGAAGTCCGGTGGATCCGGCCAGGGCCGTCTCGACGTCGTCGCGGGTCATCTTCGAAGGGCCGGCGGGCCGACCGCGAGTCGGCCGAGTCACTGCCGGAGGTGAAGGTGACGGCCCCGGGCCGTGGCCGTGGGGACCGGAACCTCGGCTCGTCACTTCCGGCCCTGGCCGGTCAGCGTGCGAGCGCGGGGATGATGCCGCCCGCGAGAATCGCCTCACGCTGCCGGGAGGAGAGACGGTGGCGGACGAGGTACTCCTCATCCCGGGTCGCGTTACGGATGCGGAGTGTCGGGTCGCTCGTCGGGGAGAGGGCCTCGTGCAGACCGGACAGGTGCAGCCGGTCGTTGACCTTGATGCCCGCGTAGTCGTCGGGATCGTCGAACTGGAGGGGCAGAACACCGAAGTTGATGAGGTTCTGCCAGTGAATGCGGGCGTAGGATTTCGCGATGACAGCTCGCAGTCCGAGGTAGCGCGGGGCGATGGCAGCGTGTTCGCGGGAAGAACCCTGTCCGTAGTTCTCGCCGGCGACAATGAGGTGTCCCGTGTCCTGTCGGACCGCCTCGGCGCGCCGGGGGTAGTCGGGATCCAGCCGGGTGAGGGTGAATTCCGCCAGCTTCGGGATATTGGACCTGTAGGGCAGGGCTTTCGCCCCGGCCGGGGAGATCTCGTCGGTCGAGACGTCATCACCGGCCTTCAAGAGGACCGGGCCTCCGATGCTGTCGGGCAGAGGATCGAGATCGGGTAGTGCGGAGATATTGGGGCCGCGTTCCAGCTGAACCCCCCTTGCCTGGTCCGGCGGCAACGGCGGTTCCAGCATGGCGTTGTTGACCGATGGGGGCTTGGGTGCGTCCGGCGCGGGAGTGGTCACTGAGAGGCGGTCGGCCCAGTCACGCGGATCCGTGATGGCGCCGGTCAACGCGGAGGCGGCGGCGGTCTCCGGTGAGCACAGCCACACCGCGTCGTCCTCGGTGCCGGAGCGACCGGGGAAGTTGCGCGGGAAGGTCCGAAGGGAATTGCGTCCTGAGGCCGGCGCCTGTCCCATGCCGATGCAGCCGAGGCAGCCTGACTGGTGGATTCGGGCACCGGCAGCGATCAGGTCGAACGTCGCACCGGTGCGCGTCAGGTCCTGGAGGATCTCGCGGGATGTCGGGTTGATGTCCAAGCTCACCCCGGCTGCGGTCTGACGCCCCGCCACCATGGCGGCAGGGACGGCGAAGTCGCGGAATCCGGGGTTGGCGGACGAGCCGATGACCGCCTGGCTGATGGGCTCTCCGGCGACTTCCCTGACCGGGGCGACATTTCCCGGGGACGTCGGCCGTGCGATGAGCGGCTCCAATGACGACAGGTCGATCTCCTCGTCGAAGTCATAGGACGCATCCCGCTCCGCGACGATCTCGACGAAGTCATCAGCACGCCCCACTCCGTCGAGGAAGGCGCGCACCGCCTCATCCGAGGGGAAGACGGTCGTGGTGGCGCCGAGTTCCGCCCCCATGTTCGCGATGACGTGCCGGTCCATGGCGGTGAGGGAGGCCAGACCGGGTCCGTAGTACTCCAGCACGCGCTGGACACCTCCTTGCACCCCATGACGGCGCAGCATCTCCAAAATCACATCCTTGGCGCTGACCCACGGCGGCAGTTCACCTGTCAGCCGAACGCCCCAGACTTTCGGCATGGTGAGATGGAGGGGCCGCCCGGCCATGGCGAGTGCCACTTCCAGGCCGCCGGTGCCGATCGCCAGCATTCCGAGTGAACCGCCCGCACAGGTGTGCGAGTCGGAGCCGGCCAGAGTTTTGCCAGGAGCACCGAAGTGCTGCATATGGGTCGGGTGTGAGACACCATTGCCGGGTTTGGAGAACCACAGGCCGAAGCGGCGGGCCGCCGAACGCAGAAAGAGATGGTCCTCGGCATTACGCTCGTCGGACTGAAGAATGTTGTGGTCAACGTACTGAACGCTGACCTGTGTCCGGACCCGGTCCAGGGCCAGTGCTTCCAGCTCCTGCATCACCAGCGTGCCGGTAGCGTCCTGGGTGAGCGTCTGGTCCACACGCAGCCCGATCTCTTCCCCCGGCTCCATACGGCCGGACAACAGGTGATCGCCGATCAGTCGCTGCGTCACGGTGCCTTGTGCGTAGCCACGGGGCGGAGCCATCGAGGTACCACCTTCCTGGGGCGGAGCGGCCGGACCTTCCGGGCGCCCCACGGCGAGGTTCCCGGTCAGCCACACCCATAGTGCACCAATCGCTATGAGTCACCAGGTAGCCCCGTCCTGCACCGGACACCACGGACACCGGATCCTCGTGCCGTCGGCCCCCACAGACCCTTCCGGCCCTGACGCGCGTACACGCCGGGCGCGTGGAGCCCTGTGCGCCCGGGAGCCGCCTCTCCACGGGGGGCTCAATCAGCGGGGCCCCGAACGGGCGAAGAGTCCTCCACGACAGTTTGTCCCGGATGCGACCAGGGCACCCGGCTCACACGGTTTTCGCTCTGGAGGCGGTATGACTCTTCCCCGTAGTCCGGTGGCCCGCGCATGGCGGCGTTGGCGGCGGCCACGCGACCTGTTTGTGCCGCGGGAACCCATGGATGTCGAGGACGCCAACCGGCGTTTTCTGATGTACGGGGCACTGCCGCTGTGGTTCGTACCGGCCGTGGTGGACTGGGCCATGCACCGCCGGACCCGGATCGAGGAGACCTCCGGCACGCGCGAGTCGGCGCTGCACGCGCTGATGATGACGGAGGCGGGGGTTCCGGTCGCGATGGGGCTCCTCGCCCGGGTCAATCCGCTCGTACTGTCGGTCATGGGCGGTGCTGCCGTGGTCCACGGCGCGACTGCCCTGTGGGACGTCAGTCTGGCCACCGGCGAGCGTGAAGTGCGCCCGGTGGAACAGCACATCCACAGCTTCCTGGAGGTCCTGCCGCTGTCGGCGCTGGCATTCACATCGTGTCTGCACTGGGACCAGGTCCGGGCCGCCCTGCGCGGGGGCGACACGGCGGAGGACTGGAAGCTGCTGCCCAAGGAGAACCCGCTGCCCGCCCGCTATCTGGCGGCGATCGGGGCAGCCATCGGCGCCTTCGTCGCCCTGCCCTACGCCGAGGAGATGACGCGGTGCGTCAAGGCGGCCAGGGCCCGTAAGACGGCGTGAGCCCATGGTGCGACAACACCGCTCGCGAGCGGCTGGGGCAGCCGGGGCGACCGGAACGGTCGAGCCGCTGCCTCACCCGCGCATCGTCGCCCGTGACACACGAGGACCGGAACACGTGGCGCTCGACGCCGACGGCCGGATCCTGACCGGTACGGCGGACGGGGCGATCTGGCGGCTGACCCTGTCGAAAACCGCGGAGCTCGCCAGGTCCGAGGTGATCGCCAACACCGGCGGAAGGCCGCTGGGCCTCGTCCCCTCCCCCGACGGCGAGCTGCTGGTATGCGACGCCCGGCGCGGCCTGCTGCGCGTCGACCCGCGCGGCGGGGCGGTGCGCGTCCTCGCCGACGAGGTGGACGGCGTCCCGCTGCGGTTCTGCAGCAATGTCGCCACGGCGGCGGACGGCACGGTCTACTTCACCGTCTCCAGCCGCCGCTACGCCCTGGAGGACTGGCTGGGCGACATCCTGGAGCGCACCGGCACCGGGCAACTCCTGCGGCTGCGGCCCGACGGCGAGCCGGAGGTGCTGAGGGACGGGCTGCAGTTCGCCAATGGAGTCGCGCTGGCACCGGACGAGTCGTTCGTCGCCGTGGCGGAGAGCGGCGCCCGCCGCATCAGCCGCTACTGGCTCACCGGCCCGCGGGCGGGGAAGGACGACACGCTCATACGCGACCTGCCGGGCTACCCCGACAACCTCTCCCGCGGTGCCGACGGGGTCTTCTGGGTCGCCCTGGCCGGGCCGCGGGAGCACGCCGTGGACGTACTGCACCACGCCTCCCCCGCGCTCAGAAGGGCGGCATGGACCGCCGTCAAGAGGCTCCACCCCCGCCCCCGGCCCACCGTGCGCGTGCTGGCGATCCGCCCCGACGGCCAGGTCGCCCGCCATCTGCTGCGCCGCCGGTCCCCGTACCGGATGGCCACGAGCGTGTGCGAACACGGCCGCCATCTGGTGCTTGGCAGTCTGCTGGAGCGGGGCATAGCGGTATGCGAGCTCCCGGCTCACCCGTCGTCGTAGCATCCGGAACGACGGCGCTGAGCCTCATCCCGGCGCCACCTGACCCTCATCAGCGCGTCCAGGTGGCGGCGGCGGAACCGGGCGATCGAGCGGAAGTCGGGGGCCTGGTCGGCGGCGAGGAACCGGAAGGCGACATCGTCGGCACACTTGCGCTCGATCGCGCGCGAGGAGCGGACGTGGTGTAGCCGTAGATCAGCAGCCGCACCATCAGCCGCGGGTCGTAGGGCGGGTAGCCGCGCTTTTCGGTGTAGTCAGCCAGGACCGGCCCGCGATCGAGCACCTCGTCAACCAGATCGGCGACGAACCGGGCCAGATGATCCTCCGGCAGCCAGTCGTCCAGCGACGGGGGCAGCAGCAACACCTGGTGTGGATCGAACGCCCGGAACGTCTTGTCCACCCCCGTCGGACGAACCTGCGGCTGCTCCTTCTCGACCGGCTCTCGAACAGCCCATCCCCACCATGCATACCGAGATCATCCCGCACGAATGATCACGAACCGCAGGCGGGTTACCCGTTACTGAGACACGCTCCTAGCCCAGGAGATCGGAGCGCAGAAACGCAGACGGCACGTCGAAGCAGGTCAGCTCGCAATCCCTGCGTGACGGCCTGAACGAAGCCGTCGAGCGGCACCTTCCCTACTGGGCCGCCCGGCTGACCCCGCACGTCCTGCGACATTTCTGCGCCAGCCAGATGTACCTGGCAGGCATGGATCTGCTGGCCATCCAGGAACTGCTCGGCCACAGCTGGATCGCCACCACCATGCGGTACGTGCACGTCCGGCGCACCCACATCGAGGACGCCTGGCTGCGAGGACAGCAATGAGCCGCCCAGCGTCTGGAAGGACTGATCCCATGAAGTGGAACCTGCGACTCGCGGCAGCGAACCGCGGAATCTGGAAGGCCAGCGAACTGCAGCGAATGCTCGCCGAACGCGGGCTACCGATGAGCGCGGGCAAACTCTCCGGGCTGTGGTCGGGCCAGCCGAACAGCATCAAGCTCGACGAACTCGAAGTCTTCTGCGCCGCGTTGGACTGCGGCCCCGAGGAACTGCTGATCCGTGAGCCAGAATCCGTAGCCGCCGCCGCACCCTCCGAGTCGGAGACGTCCGAGGCGATCTGCCAGTCGTCTCCCGTGATCCGGCCACGTAGTCCGCGAGGCCGCAGCAAACCACCGCTATGACCAGCGCTCGGTACGACACGAGACCGGTCGGCTCGTGCCTGGACTGCTTCGCATGGGGACCGTTGTGGTGGTACGGACGGTGCACGGCCTGCTACGCCTTCCGCCGGCTCCATTACGAGGGCAAGTGCGGCAGCTGCCGGCGGCACATCGCCGTCAAGCAGCGTTACTGCCGCCTGTGCTGGCGCGAAGCGCACCGCCGCGTGAATATCGACCGGATCACCACAGGGGCGGGCATCCCGCACTGCGGGCCCCTGGCCCCGTTCCTCCAGCAGATCGACTGCCATCAGCTGGTGTTCGTGACGGACTATTTCCTCTCCAACCTGTTCAGCGGCCACAACGCCACCCTCGACCGCTTGCGAGCAGACCGCTGGCTCGACGAAGCTCTCGACCGCGGGCCCGACCCACTCCACCTGGCCGCCGTCTTCGACATCAGCACGGCCACCGCCATCCGCTACGCGAACGCCGCCCGCTCAATCCTCGAACCGGACCCCGAACAACAACCGCCCTGACCACCCACGTCACGACGAATAACAAGTCATCTCATTCGGCGAGTCTGCGGTAGGGGATGAGGGTGCAGGCAATCGCTCACCGTTGCCCCTCCGCCGTCACCGCCCGATCATCCCTGGTCGTCGCACGTTGTTTGCGCGCTGCCGTTCGGTCCCACCAGGCCGGGACGAGGGCTGCCAGCATCAGGAGCGCGGTCAGGACGAATGCCCAGGGGTAGCCGGTCAAGCCGGCCACCGCGCCGAAGCCGACCGCACCGATGCCCATACCCGCGTCGTAGGCGACATTCCACAGGGCGCTCACCGTCCCATACCCGGAGGCCGGGACCCGGGAGTACATCAGCGTGATGGTTGCGCTCTGGGTGATGCCGAAGCCGACCCCGAACACGGCCGCACCCACGACTACCGCGACGGGGACGCCCGTGAGGCAACGACGAGGATGCCGGCGGCTGAGGCGACCAGCCCCGGCACGACCAGCCCGGCGGCTCCGCGCCGGTCGGCGTGCCGACCGGCGAACCAGCGGGATGCGGTCGCGGCGGCCGGTTGCACGAAGAGAGCCGCGGCGACCACGCCGGAATAGCCCGGCGCCACGGCCAGTGGCAGAAAGGTGACGACGATCCCCGCGCCCACTGCCGTCACCGCGAACACGGCCGTGGGGCGGCCGAGCGTGCCGGAACGGGCCCCAGCGAAGATCCCCAGGGACGGCCCCGACGCCGCTTCCCGGCCAGGCAGGCCCGGGACGGCGGCGATGGCGACCAGGGCGATCAGTGCCGCCACCGAGCAGACGGGCCCGTACCCGTGTGCAATGCCAGCCAGGCCCCGAGCGGCAGGCCCACCAGCGACGGCACACCGGCCATGATGCCGATCAGGGCCAGCCCCTCCCCGCGGCGTTCGGGCGGGATCAGCGACGCCGTCAGCGCCCCACCCGCCACCAGGGTGAACGCGAAGCCGAGCCCCCGAACAAGGCACACCGCCACGATGCACGCCAGACTCTGCCACACGGTCAGGGCCAGTGCCGGAGCACCCAGCAACAACAACCCCGCCCCCAGCATCACGCGATAGCCACAGCGTGCGGCCAGCCATGGAGCTATCAGCTCGCCGGCCACCGTGGCCAGCATCAGCGCACCGGTGACCAGGCCCGCCTTGTCGCTGCCCCCGCCCGGCGCGCTCTGCGCGTACGCCGGGACGACCGACAGCAGCAGATAGAAGCTCGCCGAGGAGCCGACGACCGTCACAAAGCGCAACAGGAGCGGGCGGGTCACCAGGCGCGGCCGCGCCTCGGCAGCTCGGTGTTCAGGATCGACGGATGAGGCCATAGGGTGAAACCTAAGGGGACGGAGCCGCCGCCCAACACCGGTGACCGCTTGCAAGAGCCACGAACCGTGCAACTCCCTTACCACGTCATCTCATTCAACGATCCCCACCCCGACAAGTTATCGAACCAGCAAAATGAGATGGCCTGTGAAGCATATTGCACAAACCCACGGCGCAAACCCACGGCGCAAACCCACCACACCGTCTTCGACGCGCTGGTGCTGGCCGTGGCGCTGGGATGCATCTGGCTGATCGAACGCGGGGTCGAGATCCCCTCCCGGCGGCAGATCCTGACGCCGCCTCAGTGGCTGTTGTGGCCCGGTGGACTCAGTGGAGGCAGAGGCAGAACGGATGGCCGGCCGGGTCCGCGTAGACCCGCCAGTTGGCCTCCGGGCGGAGCTGGTCCGTCCGCTCCAGCACGGTCGCGCCGAGGGTGAGCGCCCGCTTCTCCTCCCCGTCGAGGTCGTCCACGTCGAAGTCCAGGTGGAGCTGCTGCGGGCGTTGCTGGCCGGGCCATTCGGGCGGTCGGTATCCGTCCACCCGCTGGCAGGCCAGCGGCGTCCCCTCGAACCCGTGCACCTCGACCCAGTCGGGATCCTCCGGATCCGCGACCACCCGGCCGCCGAGCAGATCCGCGTAGAACTCCGCGAGCCGTACCGGATCGGCGCAGTCCAGCGCGACCGCCTGCAGCTTTCGAATCACTTCCGACACCCCTCGCTCCTCGGCCGCTTCCGCGACGCCGCTGTACGGGAGGGGTCGTACCCGCCGCCGCGGCGGGCATGCGCGGCGGTACGCCGGACCGCCGCCGGGCTTCACCCGAGAGGGGAGGCGGCAGCGGGATCCGCCATCCGCTACGCGAACGCCGCCCGCTGAATCCTCGAACCGGACCCCGAACAACAACCGCTTTGACCACCCACGTCACGACGAATAAGGCACATTGCACAAACTCACATCTAAGCCCCGCATGCACCGCACCCCCCGCCCGTCAAAGAATCCAACTCCCCAAACCGGGCTTCCGGAAACTTCCACCCTCATTGCGCGCAGAGCCGCCCTGTCCATCGAAGTTCAACACAAAGAAGTTTCAGTTCCGCTGAACTCCGGGCGGTACATCGACCTCGGATGGTCCCGCGCAGACTGCGTCCGTTATCTGACCTCCATCGGCCTGGCGGGCACTCCGAAATCGAGCTGCCTCGGTTGTCCATTTCACGGAAACGCGAAGTGGCGGAATATCCGGGACAGCAGTCCGGAGGAATGGGCGGACGTGGTCGCGTTCGACGCGGCCATCCGCCGGGACAACGCCCGCGCGAACGCCTCCGGGAACCGGCTGCTGGGGCAGGCGTTCCTGCACCGCTCCCGTGTGCCGCTCTACCAGGCCCCCATCGATCACGTCACGTCCGCCGAGTGGGCTGCGCGCCAGCAGGAACTCGACGACCGTGCTGCCGCGGTGGAGGAGCTGGAGAACGGCGTGGTCAACGGCTGCTCCCCCTGGGCCTGCCGCGGGCAAAGTGAGCCGGTGCAGGACGACTTCGGGCTGGCCACTTGACCGTTCCGGACCTGTTCGCGGGACCGGGCGGCTGGAGCCACGCGCTGTCGGTGCTCGGCGCGCGGGACATCGGCCTGGAATGGGACGAATGGGCCTGCAAGGCCCGTGCCGCAGCTGGCCAGTTGACCATCCAGACCAATGTGGCGATGTATCCCGTCCGGCCCTTCGTCGGTAAGACCCGTGATGCATTGCCAGTCCGCCCTGTCAGGCATGGTCGATGGCCGGCAAACGCCTCGGGCTGGTCGACCAGCCGCTGGTGCACAGGTCGCCGACCTCGCCGCCGGCGGCACTCGCGCAAAGCTGCTCGCCGCCTGCCAGGACGAGCGGAGAAGGTCGACCAGGCCGCCAACCGCAAGAAGAAGGGTTCTCGCGGCGGCCGCCCAGTCGGTCACGATCCGGACCTGTACAAGGACCGCTAC
>NZ_JBEXFG010000012.1:0-154781 GCF_040606675.1 Streptomyces sp. NPDC005393
TCAAGCCGAAGCCCTCACGCTTTGGTGACGTGACGGACTTTCCCGGTCGAAATGCCCGGAATGCTGAGAGCCGCTGAGGCTCTGAGCAACGGCTGCGGAGCCTCGGTGACATCGCCACCGAGATGCCGGAGCAGGTGCCGCAGGCGGTGACGGCCCTGGCCCACCCCGCCGATCAGCCGCTCCTGCGTGGCCGGGCGTCGCCGGTGGCCGAGCTGGTCGGCGAGCCCGGCGACCGGATGCTGCACTGGGATCTGAACGACGACAACGTCCTCGCCGCGGAGCGCGAGCCGTGGCTCGCCATCGACCCCGAGCCGCTCGCCGGGGATCCCGGCTTCGATCTGTGGCCCGCCCTGGACAGCCGGTGCGACGACTTCGTCGCGAAGGGCGACCCCCTGCGCGTGGTGCGGCGCCGCTTCGACCTGCTGACCGAGGTCCTCGACCTGGACCGCCGGCGTGCGACCGGCTGGACCCTGGGGCGGCTGTTGCGGAACTCGCTGTGGGACATGAGGACGGCGAGACCGCATTCGCCGGTCCCAGGTCGCCGTCGCGAAGGTGGACGCCGCGGCCGAACTGCTGAGACAGCAGGCCGAGGCGGGCGCGCTGGACCGTCAGGCCTGCGCGCTCGTGCTGGAGGCGGCGGGGCTGCCGCGGCCACAGCTCGGGTTCCCCGCAGGACTGACCGAACGCGAGGTTGATGTGCTCAGGTTGGCCGCTCGAGGGCTGAGCAACAAGGAGATCGGCGCGCAGCTCGCGATTTCCGGTCGGACCATCGACAACGACACGAACCGCCTTGCCTCGGGAGATCTCCCCGGCAGCAAGGTCGTGGCGGCGCTCTACGACAGGCTCGGCCGCGGAGATGTTCCCGGTCTGCTGGAGAACCTTGACGAGGGCATCGAGTGGGTTGTGCCGGCAGGGGCGAGGGAACGGGTGAGGTTGGCGACGGCGGCCTTGAGGGACGAGACGGGATCCGATGCTGGCGACAATGGTGTTCGGGATGCTGACTGAGAAGGAGCCGACGTGCTGGTCACAGAGTTCTCTACGAGCTACTTGCCTGCGGCGGAACGATTCGACCACTGGTGCGGTCTGACGGCCGACACGCTGATCCCCAATACACTGGGCAGTGATCACGCCTCGGATTTCGAGGCGGAGCTGAGGCTGCTGGACCTCGGCTTGGTGCAGATCTCCGCGCTGAGGTATCCGCCGCTGGAGACGCACCGACCCGCGAAGCTGATCCGGCGGTCCGATCCCGAGGTCTGCCAACTCATGCTGAACCTGCGCGGAGGCCACCGGCTCATCCAGGCAGGCCTCGACACGACAAGCTCTGCGGGCGAGCTGATGCTCTACGACACCTCGCGGCCCTGGCACGGCTGGGCAACAGCGGCGACCGGCAGCGTGGAGGGCATCATGGTGCAGTTTCCCCGGCAACTCCTGCCGTTGCCGCAGGGCAAGATCCGCTCCCTGACCGCCGTCCGGTTGTCCGGCCGCGAGGGCATGGGCGCGCTGCTGGCCGGTTTCCTCAGGCAGATGGCCGCCGATGCCGCCTCGTACACCGTGGCGGACACCTCACGGTTGGCGACCATCACCATCGACCTGCTGGCCGCCGTGTGCGCTCACCATCTCGACACGGAACGACATCTGCCGCCCGAGACCCATCACCACGTCCTGCTTTTGCGCATCCGCGCGTTCATCGAACAGCACCTCGGCAAGCCCGGCCTCACCCCGGCTATGGTCGCCGCCGCCCACAACATCTCCACCCGTCACCTGCACCGCCTCTTCCAGACCCAGGGTCTGACTGTCGCCGGCTTGATACGCCAACGCCGGCTGGAGAACTGCCGCCGAGAGCTGACCGACCCCCACCACAACCACCGCACGATCCAGGCCATCGCGGCCGGCTGGGGTTTTGCTGACAAGGCCCATTTCAGCCGCCTATTCCTCGCTACCTTCGGCATGGCTCCCAGCCATTACCGCCACCTGCACAAGGCGAGTGGGACGGCGGCCATCGTCAACCGCAGGGCGCTGACGGACAACGACATCTCTTGAGGTTCCCGACATGCTCGCTGAGTCAGGATCACCACGGCGTGCGAAGCGGGGCAGGCGTCTCGCAGCCGTGGACAGCAGCATGGCCCGGGGTGGTTCGCGCGCTCGAAATCTGTGTGAGGACCTGTGGCGACAAGGGCCGGGATCAAGATCGGAACAGCACGCAAGCAGGCTGCGGTGGCCCGGAAGCCCGCGACCCTGCTCGGGGCCACCGCACCGCCGCTGCACCCTGCGACGGTGTTCCCTGCACCGACAACTTCGATGCCGTGGAGAAATTGAGTCAGCCCGGAGGAGCGCCCCCAAGGCAGGTGACCCAGGGGGTGGTGTCCACGCCAGGCCGACCATCGCCTGACCTTCGACGCCGCATCAGTGGCACGACAAATGACCCTGTTCCAAGGAGAAATGACCCAATGTCAACAGACCTGGTCCGGCCGCGAGTGGCCGCCGCCGCGCAGGAACGGGGGCTGGGCCGCGAGATCGCAGCCCGGGAGGTCCCGGGGCGCCCCGTCTCCATGGCCCGGGGGCTGATCCTCACCGGTCTGGCTGCCCTGCCCCTGAGTGGATTGCTGATGTGGGTCGTTGGGACGACCGGCCTGAGGTTCCTCGTCATCGTCCCGCTGGCCGTGCTGGCCTACGGCCTCGTCGCGCCGGTGATGGGCGTGAGGACGCTGATCCGGCAGCCGCAGAGCTGGTACGTCTTCGATGGCGGCTTGGTGAGATACAAGGGGGGCAAGTTGCTGGTGCTGCCCTGGGGGGACATTGCCTCGCTCACGAGGCGGCGGGTGGGCCGGGAGGTCAAGCTTCTCGATGTGAAGGCCGACAACCTCAAGGGCTACCACGTCAGGACCCGCACCGGCGACAAGGCCGTGATAGATGCCTACGACCACGTGGAGGAGCAGGCCCGGTTCTGCGCCGCGCTGGAACAGACCGCGCAGCTGGCCCGGATCACGATCACGGGCTGACGGGGTACCGCGGGCCGCGTCGACTGGGCGCCGGGCCGGAGCCGCGCGGGGCACTCTTCTCGTTTCGGGCTCTTATGTGAGGACCGATTGCCGGGAGTGTGGTGGTCGTCCGCGTGCCGATGAGGAGGGGTGGTCCGGTTCCTCCTCGCGGCGGGCGCGATCGGCATGTTCGTCAAGGAGAATGCTTCCATCTCCGGTGCCGAGGCCGGCTGCCAGGGCGAGGTCGGCTCCGCCTGCTCCATGGGCGCCGGCGGCCTCGCCGAGGTGCTGGGCGGCTCCCCCGAACGAGAACGCCGCCGAGCTCGGCATGGAACACAACCTCGGCCTCACCTGCGACCCGGCCGGCGGCCTCGTCCGGATTCCCTGTGGCGAGCGCAATGGCATGGCCTCGGTCAAGGCGGTCACGGCCGCTCGGATGGCCCCGCACGGCGACGGCCCCCACCGTGGCTCCCTCGAAGGTCATCAAGACCTGAAGGAGACGGGCGCCGATACGAAGGTCACGTACAAGACGGCCCGCGGCGGACACGTGGTCCATCATTCAGTGCTGCGCGGATAGGCCCCTGACCCGCTCCGGGAGGTTCCCGGGGGCGGTGCACGCAAATGCCTTGGAGGTACGAAGATGAAAGCACGGACGATCGCGGGGAGTGTGCTGACGGCGGGGTCCTTGATCCTCGTCAGCGCCTGCGGAGGCGGTTCGGACGGTGGCTCGGGAGGCTCTGCGGGCGGGGATGGCACGGGAAAGAGCCACAGCCCGGCCGCGTCGACGGCGTCCCCCTCGGTTTCGGCGTCGCCCGCTCGCCCGATGGCGAAGATGCCGGCGGGCACCGAGCTGGCGCTGGCTCACAAGGGCCGGCTGACCGTCTGCAGGGGGACGGCCCAGGCGCCCTTCCTTGAGACCACCGACACCTCGCAGAGCGTCGACGGCAGCGAGATCGGCCGTATCAAGGGCTTCGACGTCGAGATGCTCTCGCGGATCGGTGACCGGATCAGCATCCCGCCCGAGTTCGACAGCACCCCCCCGATCGACCAGGTGCTCGACGGGACCGTGCTGAACAGGAAGGTGTGTGACGTGGTTGGCGGCATCTCGCCGGACTCGCCGTCGGCGTTTCCTCAGATGTCGTTGAGTGTCCCCTACTTCACGAAGAAGACGGCGATCCTCGTCAAGGGCGACAAGCGCTACACCTCGCTCGACCAGCTGGCCGGCAAGCAGGTCGGCACGACGAGGTCGTCCGGACTTCCGGACGATCTGGACACCTACAACACCAAGCACAGCAAGAAGATCGTGGTGAAGCGCTTCGACTCCCCCGAGGCAGTGGTGTTCATGCTGCTCGCCGGGCAGGTCGACGCGGTCGTCATCGGCAACGCGGTGGCGAAGAACGCCGTGGCGGAGCACAAGGACGAGGACCTGCATGTCACCGCCGAGTTCGGCAAGGCGTACCAGGCCCGGTTCGCGGTGCGGAAGGGCAATACGGCGTTGTTGCGGCAGATCAACGCGGCGCTTGCCGACGCGGGCCGCAACGGCCAGTATGCGAAGTCGTACCGGCTGTGGTTCGGTGAGGAACCACCATCGGTGCCGACCGCAGGCTGAGCCGCCGACCGGGGCAGCAGGCTGAGGCCGCTGCCCGGCGCGGCGCGCGGCAGGCCCGCGACGAATGCGGTACTCGGAGCCGCCCGCGTACGCGCCTGCTCCCTTGCCCCCGCGGCCGAGCTCGAGGTGCAGTTGCGCGCCTTCCGGCACACCAACGCCGACCGTGAACGCCTCATCAGCCGGGCCCTGGCCGGCGGCATCCCCGTCCACCGCATCGCCGAACTGACCGGGCTGGATTCCACAGAGATCGCCGAGGGTGGCCGGTCCCTGACGGTGGTGGTACCGCTCGTGACAGCGGTGCCGTTCCTGTCGGGCGGTCCCGTGGCGTCCGGTGGCGCGGCACCCGCCCGTGGGACGGCCCACCGGTTACGGGGGGCGACCGCCGCGGTCTACCGCCGTGGTCCGAGGTGCGGAAACCGGGGTACAAGGCTCTGCTCGCTGGTGAGCAGACTCCACCTCCGCCCAGCAGCTGGTGCGCTCCGGAAACAGGTTCTGCGAGCCGGCGGGGGAGCTGCTATGAATGGAAAGGCGGGCCGCCGCGGCGGCCCGACCGCAGCCACAGCGAAGGGACGCGCCATGGCCAAGCCACCGTCCTATGCCCTGTTCGTCGTCTCCGCGGCCTCCTACTGGACACTCAAGGACGGCACAAGGCACCCGACGGGCTTCTGGGCCGAGGAGCTGGTCGTACCGCACCGGATCCTCAGTGATGCGGGCTACGACATCACCATCTCGACGCCGGGCGGCGTTCCGCCGACGGTGGACCGGGCAAGCCTGATGCTGGAATTCAACGACGGCGACAAGGACAAGGTCGACGCCCTGACCGACTACCTCGCCTCGATCGGCGCTCCCCTTGAGAGCCCTGCCCGTCTGGAGGACGTGGCGGCGGACGAGAGCATCTACGACGTGATCTTCTATCCCGGCGGCCACGGCCCCATGGAGGACTTGGCCGTCAACGAGACGTCCGGGGACCTGCTGACGCGTCGACTGGATTCGGGGCGCCTGCTCGCGCTGCTGTGCCACGCGCCCGCTGCGCTGCTCCCCGCCAAGCGTCCCAACGGCGACTGGCCGTTCCGGGGCTATCTGATGACCGCGTTCACCAATGCTGAGGAGGAGGCTGTGGGCCTGGCCTCCAAGGCGAAGTGGCTGCTCCAGGACCGCCTGGTGGAGAAGGGTGCGGATTTCGACGAAGGGGCGCCCTGGCTTGCCCACGTCGTCGACGATCGCAACCTGCACACCGGACAGAACCCGGCCTCCTCCGAACTCCTCGCCAACAAACTGGTCCGGGTGCTGGAGCAGAGCCGCTGACGTCCGCGCAAGGCCACCGTCCGCTGTGAGGACCCCCGTACCGGTATCTGCGCCGCGTCCCCTCGCCGAGCGCTGCGGCGTTCCGCTGCTGGCCCGATCGACCAGCGAGCCCGTGAGCTGGGCCGATGATGTATCAAGATCCGCGTGGCGATCAGGTAGAGCATGCGAACAAGCACGAGCGCCCTCCTGCCGCGCAACCCTTGGGCCCGTCACCCCAGGTCAGGACCGGTGAAGCCATGCGGGAGCGCTACGGGGCGCGCAATCCGGCCACGACGGGCGCGGCTCCGGGTGCTGCCTTCGCGGGCCACTTCGTGCCGCGGGACGCGGTCTGCGGTCTTGCAACACGTTCGCGTGAGGAGAAACGAGCCAGTCGAGGACCCTTGCCCAAGGTCAGGCGGAGCGGCCGGAAGTCATGAGCAGTGAACCTTCCGGGCACTCGATTCCCACCGCGAATCCGCAGGTCAAGGCAGGTGGACCGGGTTCGGGGAGGGTATAATGCGTGCCTGGGCGTCGGAGGGGGCGAACGGATGCCTGAGTGGGGACGTGGACAGGGGCAGGGCCCGGAGCCGCCCGCGAGGCCGGGCGGCAGGCCGGGCCTCGACCAGCGCAAGCGGCTGGTTCTGGCGCTGGAGGCGGTCCCGGTGATGGCCGACCCGGCCGCACGCGGTCAGGTCCTCGGACTGCTCCCGTCCGAGATCCACGGCAGCCTGCCCCGATCGCCGATCACCCGGGTGGACTTGGTGGGCGTGGTGGAGACCTGCCTGGCCTTTCCCGACGGTCTCACCCAGCTGTGGAAGGCCGTCAACGTGGTGGACTCCGGGTCGTACGCGCTGCGGGAGCTGGCCGGGATTCTGGCCGAGATGCCCGGGTTCGACGGTGGTTGAACGGCGACCAGGTTGAAAAGGTGTCCGAGACGCGGGCTACCCGTCGGTCCTGTGCTGGGACATGATGGGTGAACGGGAGGAGTCAAGGCCCGGAATCGGGGAGGTCATCGCGGGATGGATCGTCCTGGGACCGTCATCGAGTCGGAACTGCTCGATCTGACGGGCGTCAGTTTTGAGAACCTGCGCGCACGATGCGGTCTCGAGTGGGATCAGATCGAACAGCGGCTGTTGCGGCAGCTCTGCGGCCCAGCCTCTGTCTCCGCTGACACCAATCCCAGTTGGACCATGTGACGCCTGTCGGCAGCGGCGGCCAATCACCCTTCGGGCAGCACCGTCCTCCGGTTTCGGCGCGCGCCCCGCGGCATGGGCTTCCCCCACGCCACTTCGACGCCCTGGCCGCCGGTGGCGGCGGGGCGGCGGTCATCGCCCACCTCTGGGACGCGGAGCGCAGCCATCGGCTGCTTCTCCTGGGACTTCTCATGACCATGGCGGCCGATCGTCCGGATGCCGTCGGCCCTCTGGCGCACCTCGAACACGCATGGGAGCTGCTCAGCGCGGCCGAGCGGCAGAGCCGCGCGGTGACCGACGACATCCTGCTGGTTCCCGAAACCGGCGTCTGGCTCCAGCACACACTGCGCCGATTACGAGGGGGCCGGGCTCCGCTGGACGAGGATCCACCCCTGTGGGTGGACACCGGGCATCTGCACCTCATCGCCGCGGCTTCCGCGGTACGCACCGGCCTGTCCTTCTCCCTCCGCCTCCCCTCCCGTGCGGGGGCGGTCTGGCTTCCCTCGCTGGGACGCGCCACCCTGCCCGGCGTATCGGGCTCGAGGGCCGTGCAGGCGGGCTTCGACGGGGACGCGCTGACCCTCCGCCACGGCGGCGAAACGCTCCGGGTGCCCTTTTCCTCCCGGCGGGCCGTCCCCGGATGGCAGCCACCGGCCAGCCTCGCACTCGAACTCCCCGAGGGGCCCATGGAGGTCCACCTCAGCGACCTCAGCCCCTATCGCATCCTTCCCGCGGACTCCGCCGGACAGCGCTCACCCTCGTCGGACGAGCGAGCCGACCATTGGGCCGAGCTGCTGGGAAGCGCCTGGCCCCTGTTGCGGCGCGCCGATCCGCAGGCGGCCGAGGATGTCGCCGCCTGCCTCCGCTCCATCGAGCCGCTGCCCCCATCGACGCCCTTCCGCTGGCACAGTGCCACGATGGGTGACGGCATGGGCGGTCTGGCCGCCTCGGCGCCGACGGGATCGGAGACCGCTGGCGCGCCCCAGTTCGCGGCGATCCTCACCCATGAGGTCCAGCACAGCAAACTTAGCGCCCTGATGCACATGTACTCACTGCACACGCAGGAGAACCAGCAGCGGCTGTACGCGCCGTGGCGCGACGATCCGCGGCCGCTGCGCGGGATGTTGCACGGGGTCTACGCCTTCACCGCGGTGGCCCGGTTCTGGCGCGGGCATGTGCTCAACGGCGGTGCGCCCCCGGACGAGGCGGCGCTGGCCCATTTCGAGTTCGCTCTGCGCAGGGACCAGTTGCTGCGGGTGCTGCCCTCGCTGTGCGAGGACCCGGAGCTGACCCGGCTCGGCCGTCGGCTGCTGGGGCAGCTGACCGAGACCGTATCGGACTGGACGGACGCCTCCGTCCCCAAGGCGCATGTCATCGAGGCCGAGCGGGCGGCCGACGACCACGCGGTGAGCTGGCGGCTGCACCACCTCGCACCGGATCCCTCGCTGGTGGCGGAGATGGCCCACCACTGGATCACGGGTGGCCGCACCGGCCGTCCGGTTCCGCGCATCACTCCGTGGCGCGGCTGCCCGGCGCCCCGCCTGGTGCCGGACCCCACCGCCCGGAACCTGGACGCTCGGGCCGTACTGGTGCGGATGCGGCTGATGGAACCCGCGCTCGCGAAGCTCCGGGCGGCTCCCGAACGCCTCGGCGTGACCGTCGAGGGCGCCAGGCCCGCCGACCTTCTTCTCGTCTCCGGGGATGTCATCGCCGCGCGGGAGCTGTACGCACAGGAGATCAGCGCCGGGCCGGGCGCGGCGCCCGGCGGTGGCGCGGTCTTCCACTCCACCGCCGGCGCCTGGGCGGGCCTTCGCCTCGCCCTGGACGTCTCCCGCGCGCACCAGGCGGCCGGCCGGGCACTGCTTCAGTATCCGGAACTGGTCCGTGCGGTGCACCGGGCGATCGGGGACGCGACGGGAGAGTCGGCGGATCCCGTCGCGGTCGCCGCGTGGGTCGGCCGTACGGCCGAAGCGCCGGCCTGAGACCGGCGCTTCGGCCCGCCGCGGGTGCGCCTCAGAGCGGCATGGGGTCGGCATCGCAGTTGGCACGCCGCCAGGCCGCCGCGTCGGCGCAGGCGGGATGGCCTTCGCCCAGTTTGGCCTGGAGTTCCTTGACCGCCACGGTGTGCAGGGTCTCGGCCTCGTCGCTCCGGCGCAGCGCCCTGAGATCACAGGCCAGGTTGCCCATCACGACCAGCGCCGTCGGGTGCGTCTCGCCCAGGGTGCTCTTGACCACCTCGAGGTTGCCGCGGTCGAGTTCGGCGGCTGCGGCGGCATCGCCCTGCGCGAACATGTCACTGGCCAGGTTGGCGGAAGCGATCAGCACATAGGGATGGCTGTCGCCGAGGGCCTCACGGGCCCGCCTGAGCGCCGACTCGTTGATGGTGCGAGCCGTGTCCACCTTGTTGAGCAGCCGCAGGGTGATGGCCAGGTCCACATCGGCGGCGGTGGTGTCCGGGTGGCCCTCGCCGAAAACCTCCTTGTACAGCTCCCTGGTCGACTGCCCCAGCCGCATGGCCTCGTCCAGGGCGCCCATCTGCCGTAGATCCACGGAGAGGTTGAGGGAGGCGATCAAGGAGTCCGGACTCCGCTCGCCATATCGCTCGGTGAGGGCCTTGCGCACAGGCCTGCTGAGCTCGATCGCTCCGGGGTGGTCTCCCGCCTTGCGCCGGGAGACCCCCAGCCGCCCCACCGTCCGCAGCGTGTTCGGGTTCATCTCGCCGAAGACCCGGCGGAACTTCTCAACCAGTTCCTCGAACATCCGCGCGGCCAAGTCGTAGTCGCCCGCCTCGCGCCGGTCGAGCGCCAGACCCATCTCGGAGAGCAGGCTGTCGTACGCCTCCTCGCCATACAGCAGGACATTGCGCCGATAGGTCTCCTGGTCGAGATCCAACGCGCGCTGGAACCGGCCGAAGGCCCGAAGGGCGACGGCCATGTTGTGGGCGTGGATCAGCGTCAGCGGGTCCTCGTCGCCGTACGCCCGCACGGCCCGCTCGTACACCTCCTCGGCGATCTCCAGCGATCCCCGGAAGTCACCCTGGGCACGGCGGTCGGCGGCCACCTGACCGAGGGTGGAGAGAAGTTCCTCCTCCGCGTCGGAGCCGAGCTCCCGCACCTCTGCCAGCATGCGCTCGCTCAGTTCCGCGGCCTCCGCGTAGCGGCCCATCCGCCACAGCACGTACCACAGATCGCGGCAGAGCAGCAGGGTGTGCTGATCGCCTTCACCGTGCTTCTCCTTCCAGATGTCGTACGTCTGCTGGCCGAAGTCACGTGCGGCCTCGTGGTCGCCCCAGAAGTAGAGGTACTGCGCGATGTTGATGATCATCTGCCGCGCGTTGCGGGAGTCCGACTCCACGGCCTCGGAGACCACCACGTGCGGATACAGGTCGGCGAACCGCCCCCAGTGCTCGGGGTCGCGGGGGTCGCGCGGGGCGTTGGCGGCCAGCAGCATATGGGCGCCGCGCCGCATGCGCTCGCGCTGCTCCTCGGTCATCCGGGCGATCAGCACGGCCTGCACCAGGCGGTGCATCTGGATGGAGTTGTTGCGGTGGTCGATCTTGGCCAGGGAGTAGCGGTTGATCTCCCGGATGGCACGGCCCAGCCGCAGCGGGTCGGTCAGCGCCCGGTCCAGGTCCGGGGCGATGGGCTCGACGGCGGCGCCGGAGAACAGCGACCGTGCCACCGGCTCGGACGCGAAGTACGCACAGATCTGGAGCAGTTGCAGGGCCGCCGGGTTCTTGCTCGCCAGATGGTCCAACGAGACGTTCCAGGCGGTGGCCACCGTCTGCTCGTACTGGGTCGGCGGCGACACCGACATCAGCTCGGCCCGCTTCTCCTCGAAGAGCCGCAGGTACTCCGCGGCCGGCATTCCGGTCTCTGCGCGCCACGCCGATGCCTGCTCGACCGCCAGCGGCAGATCGCCGAGGACCTCCGCGAGCTGGTCTGCCTCCCCGTCGGGGAGGTCGGGGTTGCGGCGCTGCAGGAGCTGGATGCTCTCGGAGCGTTCGAACACATCCACCTCCAGCGGATGGGCCAGCGTATTCCACTGCGGGTTGCGGGAGGTGACCAGGATGGACCCGGAGGGACCGCCCTCCGGGCTGCTCGGGAAGAATTCCTGCACCGATTCCGGACTTTCCGCGTTGTCGAATACCAGCAGCCAATTGCCGTAGGGGTTCCCGGTGCGCAGCGCCTCCAGGACCGCGGGGACCGCGGTGATGGCCTCGCCGGTCACCGGCAGGCGCAGCCGCTGGGCGAGTTCCACCAGCGCCTGGGCGATCTGGGTGGGCCGCTCCGCCGGAATCCACCAGACGACGTCGTACCGGGAAGCATGTCGATAAACGTATTCCAGGGCCAGTTGGGATTTGCCGACACCGCCCATGCCGTGCAGCGCATGCGGAAGCACTGCGGTCGGGCCGTCACTGAGATCACGCTCCAGGCGCTCCAGCAGATCCTCACGCCCGGTGAAGACGAGGTTCCGCGGGGGCATGTTTCCCCAAATGGCGGGGCGCATCGACGGTCCGGAGGAGCCTCGATCGAGCGTCGCGCCCGATTCCGGCGTCGTCGCGCCCTGGGAAACCGCGGTCACAGTCGTACCTCCTCGAAGTGCACCGTCGCCGCCTGCACCTCCCTGCTGCGAAGGGACAGGCGTCTCGGGCGTTCCTGGAATATTCACTGTGGCAGGGCCTTCGTTGTGTTCGGCAGGGTTACTCTCTCCGCGCGCCGTTGGGTCAATCTTCTGATCCGATGAAGCACAGGCGGTGCGGATGACTCGCTGAATTCGGCGGGCGCGGCGCAAATGGGTCCCGGACAGTGCCTCCAGGACGGCGTGTTCGATTTCTCGGAAATGCAGGTTCTCCCCGGTGACCTCGGGCTCTCCGGGGACGTCCTCGCCGCTGAGGTGGATGAGCAGCTCGCGGGCGGCACCGCTGTGCGGCGCCAGGATCTCCGCAGCGATTCTGGACGCCAGTTCGGTCGCCTGCCGGGTGCTCGAAGCGAGCAGTTCCTCACGCACTCCCTGACGGAAGAGAAAGGAGTGCCCGCCGCTCCCCGGCATGGGTTCGACAAGATCACTCATAAAGAACTCAGCCAGATGGGCCGGGCCCGTTCGGGGGAGGGTGCGGCGCTGTACGGCGTACATGACGGGGAGGTCGAGCGGGACCGCGGCCAGCCGGGTGGAGAGGGAGAAAGCCTCCGGTGAGGCCCACACCCGGAAGCGGGCGACGCGCTCCGCGGCGCCGGCAGGGGTCCCGGCGTACCCCGGCCGTGGGGAGGGGGCTTCTGATCGGCGCGGGAGCACGAGGAGGGCGGCCACCTCGGTCCAGCGGGGCCCTTTCCCGGCGATGAAGCGGGCCCAGGGGGCGATCCACTCGTCGGCGATCTCCAGGACGGGCACGGGGACCGGGCGCCGACCGGCGAGCGCTTCCGTGGAGGGTGCAGCGATGGGGGGCTCGGTGAACTCCCAGTCGATCCGGGCGCCCCCAGCCCAGGGACCGGAGGCGCGCAGCCGGACCCGCCGCGGGTCGAGGGCGGTGCGGTGCCACAGCCGCTGCGGCAGCGTGTGGAGTACGGCCACCGGCTGATGGCGGCCCCACACGGCCAGCGCCTCCTGCACGGCACCCGCGCGCCAGGCGGGGGCGAGGCCGTCGGTGAGGAGGAGGACGATCCTGCGCCCGGTGGGGTCGACCAGGCTCCTCGGCGGCTGGGGCCTCGACCGGCGGTTGGGGCCCCGCAGGACGACCCCGTCCGGGCGGTCGGAGCGGGTGTCCAGGAAGCGAAGCCGCAGATCTCGGAAGCCGCCGTGGCGGCGCAGCGTCGCCGCGAAGCGCCGGGCGAGGGCGGCCCAGAGCATCATGTGCGGGCCCGCGTCCACCACCAGGACCGCGTCCCAGCGGGGCTCGGTGCTCGGGCCCATCACGGGGGGCAGGCCGGAGGCCTCGGCCAGCCGCTCGGCGGTCGCCTCCTCGTCCAGCTCCTGGTAGTGCGTCGACCGGATCCGCTGGCGGAGGGGGCGTAACGCGTCCCCCACCCAGGCCCTGTGGAGGCCGTCGGCCGCCTTGGCTCGTGGCCAAGGCCGCCGCCAGGCCCGGTCGGTGGATGAGGCAGGTCCCCTGGGCGCGGGGTCATCGGCGGGGCGGGGCGCCGGCGGTTGCGGGGGCCCGGGCGGTGGGAGGCGTGCCGGTGAGTGGTGAGCAGGTGGTTCGCTGTCGTCGCCCGTCGGCGATGTGGTGTCGGCTGCCGACCGTTCACGGCTGGGTGGCTGGTCTTCGTCCCCTGCGTCCGATGGCCGAGCGCCCGGCGGCGGGACCTCGGGCTCCGGTCTCGGCGCGGCGGGCTGCGGCTCCCCGGGGGCCGGTGGCTCATCAGGTTCCGATGGCCCGGCCAGCTCCGGGTGGTGATGGGCCAGCCACAGCGCGTCCGCCACCTCCCACCACCGCAGCCCGCCGACGGGCAGGCGTCCGTGGTCCGGGGAGGTGGCAGGGCCTTCCGCCGTACCATCCGCCCCGGTCCACTCGGGTACCGACGGGCATTCAGGCACTCGGTTCCGCCCCGTCGGCGCGTACGTCGGTACTCAGGGGATGCCAGATCGCGCCGAGGACGGCCCGCCACTCGGCGTCGTCGCCCTCGGCGTGCGTGTACGCGCCGGAGGTTGCCAGGTGGGCGGCGTTGAGCAGCTGATCGGCCGCCAGGCCGTTCACCTGCTCGCTGCGCATCATGAAGTGCCGTACCAGCCTGTCGTGCATGTCCCCCAGCTGGTCGGCGAAGTGCGCGGCGACCAGCTCGCCCAGTGCCTCCGGGCCGGGGTCCGGTATATCCAATCGGAGGCAGCGGCGCATAAACGCCTCCGGGAACTCGCGCTCCCCATTGGAGGTCATGATGACCAGGGGGAATGACCGAGTTGTGACAAGACCTCCCGCAATGGGAGCGGTTCTGCCCGGATCCGCGGTGTGGACGATCACTTCGGGGGACTGGCGCTTCACCCGTACGAGTGGTGGCACGGCGTACCAGCCGTCCTCGAAGAGCGTGAGCAGGTCGTTCGGGAGGTCGGCGTCGCCCTTGTCGAGCTCATCGATGAGCAGGATCCTCGGTAAGCGATGGGGGAGCAGCGCGGTGCCCAGCGGGCCGAGCTGGATGAACTCACCGATGTCCACGCGGGCTTCGTCGCAGGAAGCTGTGCCTCCGTCGGAGCTGTCCGCCGCGCCGCTCGGCTGCCGTGCCGCGTACCACGCCTGACCCGCCTGCGCGCGGCCGATCACATCGTATTCGAAGAGCCCCGAGGCGAGGGTCGTCCGGGAGGTGACGGGCCACTGGAGCACCCGGCCCAGCCGCAGCTCACGGGCGATGCGATAGGCGAGGGTGGACTTGCCCACGCCGGGGCGGCCGGTGACGAGCAGCGGGCGCCGCAGCAGGATCGCGGCGTTGACCAGACGGACTTCCTCCGCCGAGGGCCTGCGCACCGCACCGACCGGGCCGAGCCGCCGGTCGGCCTCGTCGTCGTCGGGCGGCTGGGGCAGACAGGGCTCGCCCTGGAAGGTCCGCCAGCGCGGCCCCTCCGGCCACTGACGCTCCTCGTACGGGGCATCGGGCAGCACCGCTCCCGTCCCTTGGTACAGGAGTTCGCTGGTCGCGGTCGGAACGCCGGCCCCTCCGCCCCTCTCGGGCGTGTTCAATCGATCCCCCCTACGAAAGTGGCGGGAGCACACGGTCCACCGTCGAGGAGCAGTTCGGGGTTGTCCCAGATCACGCTGAGGTCCCTGACCGGGTCTTCCTGTGAACCGTTTCCACCAGCGGCGCAGTCGCTTTTCCACTGTCTCGCACGCTCAGGAAGCTTCGCCAGACCGTCCTCGGCCAGTCCTTCGCGCACCACACTGCGAAAGGCCTCCGACGCGCTGTCCTCACGATGGTGGATCAGCACGGGGACCCCGAGATCAAGCCCCACCCGCAACTCGCGCAGCCCCAGCCCGCTTCTCGGCCTCGGGGGCTCGCTGAGCACCATAGCCACCACCTCGTCCCGTCTCCCGATCCGCGCGTCCAGCAATGCGAGGTGCTCGTCGGTCGAGCGACCCTCGGTGTCGCACCAGTGGACGTCCGCCTGCTCGGGCCGGCTCTTCCACCGGGCCCAGCGCATGCGCCAGGCGTGATGGAGCTCGCGTCGTTGCACTCGCTCCAGACTGTGAATGAATATTTCGTGGTACTTGCTCAAAATGGGGTTGGAGTAGCCCAGTTGGGGGTTTCGATTCCACCACTCGACGGGCTCGTTCAGCAGCTCAGTGGGCAAAAAGAACTCCAATACCACTTCTTCGGCACGCGACTGCCACAGCTCCGCCATTCGGGTCAGCAGCTCCGCGACGGCGACGGGGATCCTGCTGCGCGTCACCAGTTCGCGGGGCTCGCCCTGCGGCTCCTGGTGCAGCCCGGAGGACTCTGCGTATCTCACCCGGGCGGCAAGTCTGTAGCGTGCCTCTCTGCGCCCCTGCTTTCTGCCCTTGGCGTCCACCGGGGTCAGATCGGGCGCCACCTTGACGAACAGCCTGATCACTGGGCGCTCCGGCTCGGCGCCGAGCCCGTCCACGCTTCGGCCGCCCAGGGGCAGGACATCCACCGTACGGCCGCCGGCCAGGCCTGCGCGCATCGAGATCAGTCCGTCGTCGCCGTCCGCGACGCCCCACTCGTGGGCGAAGTGATCGTTCCAGGCGTGCAACTCGCCTACCGAGGAGGCCAGGTCGGGGTGGAGGGCGAGATGCTCCAGCAGCACCATGCTGGGCGGCAGACCTCCAGGCGGGGTGTTGCGGCATGCCAGATGGAGGAAGGTGTGCCAGGCGGTGGTGCAGTGGGCAGGGAGACGAAATCGGTCCCCGCAGACCTCGGCGACGATCGCGTTCAGCTCGGGTATGCCGATGTCGAGCGCCTGCCGCAGCGCCGCCCAGTCGCGTCCCCGGTACAGATCGGCCGCGTTCCACTCATCGAGCAGGGGCCGCAGCCGGTGGGTGAGCGAGGGCGCCACGAAGCCGGTGATCTCCAAGAGCGCCTCCAGCCCCCCGGGCAGGTCGCCGCACGCGCGCACCGCCTCGTAGAACTCCTGGTGGGGAGTCGGATATTGCTCCAGCTCCAGCCCGCCGAACACCTCGCACAGCTCTCGCCGCCACTGGTGCCGACCGCGGGCGTCGGCCAGTGCCGCTGACCCTCCCAAGACATTCACCATCTCCCCCAGCACCCGGCGCCGCGCACGGTTTTCCGCCAACCGCTCCGACACGTGCGTCCCCCCTCGCACCCGACAAGCGCGCCTGCCATCGCGCTCATCCGGCATACCCATCGTCGCGAACACTTAGCGTAGAGGCACAATCGGCTTGCTGGACACTATCCGTGCATGAGTCAAACGGTGTCCGGGACTCGTGCTCTTTCGTACTCCTTGAGTGAGTCCGCCGCCTTGAGTGAGTCCGCGGAGGAGGGGCGGCGTGTGAGCCGTTCGTGGGGGAGGCCGACGGTGGGGTGGCCTGGCCGGGGCGGTCGCAGGCGGAGTCCGCGGTGCCGTCTTCGCCGGTCGTCGTGCTGGACGCATTGGTCCAGACCGGCGCGCAGGCGGTGCCGGCCGGCTCGTAGCGGACCGGGCCGGACCACTGCCATCGCAGCTCCGCGTTCTCGTGCCGCAGCGCGAGCAGCTCCGCGTCCTTGTCCTTCGCCGCCCCGCTGCGGATCAGTGCCGACGGAACGGACAGCAGTCTCCGAGCTGCCTTGTGCGGCAAGGACACGATGCGCGGACATGATCCCAGGGAGCCGTCGGACCCCGCCCACCTGCGGCGATGACTTTACGAACGGCACGAGGGATGGGGTCGGTCTTGTTGAATTATCAATCGCCTCCGAGGGTGTCGCCGCGCCGAAGAGCGGATGCCGCGGGTCCAGGCTGTGCCACGGCGCGCCGCCGAGCCTGGGATACCTCAATTGACGTAGGCGGGATTCGGTCGCTTGGTGTAAATAGATTTCCACTAAGCGTACGAAGCTGCAGGCCAGGTCGGTTCCCTAGCCTCTGGGGTATGGAAAAAGACGCCGAAGGATCCATGGCCGGATGCAAGGAAAGCCCATCGCTTAGCGCCACCTAGCGCGTACGTGACATTACCCACAGTGATCCACAGTGATCCACAGTGATCGACCCCCATTCCGGTCCGACGGCCGGCGGTGGGCTTGCTGTGGGCCCCGTACGCGGATCTCTTCGGTGAGCAGCAGAGCGGCCCAAACCGCAGGCCCTGGGAGATCTCCCGGCCTGGCCGTCACTCACTTCAGCTGAGTCGACGGCCCTTTCGCTGACTACACCCTCAGTCGCGGCGGCGACCCCATGCCGTGCTGCTGTGTTGCCTTTGTTCCCTTTCGGAAGAACTGAAGTCTTGATTCATCCTGCCCCCCGAGTACGTCCCGCCCTCGATCAGACCGGCCGCCGCCGCCGGCGCATGCTGGGCGCAGCGGTCGCCGCAGGCCTGGCACTGGGTGCCCTGACCGCACCTGCGGCAGGGGCCGTGGACAACCGCGCCCTGCGCGGCGCCGAGACGGCCGGCCCCAAGGTCGACACCGGCTCCCCGGTGCGGGTGAACCAGGTCGGTTACCTGACCCACGGCCCGAAGAAGGGCACCGTCGTCACCAGCGCCACCAAGCCCTTGAAGTGGACGCTCAGGGCCGCCGACGGCACGAAGCGAGCAAGCGGGACCACCACCCCCGCGGGTGTCGACCCGAGCTCCCGGCAGAACGTCCAGACCTTCGACTTCAGCAAGGTCACCGGCAAGGGTGAGGGATACACCGTCACTGTCGACGGGAAGAAGAGCGAGCCGTTCACCATCGGTGACACCCTCTACAGCTCGCTGCGCGCCGACTCGCTGGCGTACTTCTACCACAACCGCAGCGGCACCAAGATCGACGCGGACCTCGTAGGTGCCAAGTACGCTCGCCCCGCGGGTCATGACAAGGCAGCTCCGCACCGGGGCGACACCGACGTCCCGTTCCAGCAGGGCGGGTCCGACTACCGCCGGAATGTCTCCGGTGGCTGGTACGACGCCGGCGACCAGGGCAAGTACGTCGTCAACGGCGGTATTTCCGTGGCCCAGCTGATGTCCGCGTTCGAGCGCACCCGCACCGCCAAGGGCGCCGACGCCAAGCCGCTGGGCGATGGCCGGCTCACGGTGCCCGAGCACGGCAACGGCACCCCGGACATCCTCGACGAGGCCCGCTGGGAGATGGATTTCCTGCTGCGCATGCAGGTGCCCAAGGGCAAGCCGCTCGCCGGCATGGCGTTCCACAAGACGCACGACAAGCAGTGGACCGGGATCCCGACGCGGCCGGACCAGGACAAGCAGCAGCGTGTGCTGCGCCCGCCGTCCACCGCGGCCACGCTCAACCTGGCAGCCGCTGCCGCGCAGTCCGCCCGCCTCTTCAAGCCCTACGACCCGGACTTCTCCGCCCGGTGCCTGCACTCGGCCCGGACCGCCTGGGACGCGGCCAAGGCACACCCGAACATGTTCGCCAGCGATCAGGACTCCACGGGCGGTGGTGCGTACGGCGACAGCAACGTCAAGGACGAGTTCTACTGGGCCGCGGCCGAGCTGTTCATCACCACCGGTGACAATGCCTACCGCAAGGCGTTCCTCGAGTCGCGGCTGCACGGCGACGTCGACGCGCTCTTCCCGCGCGGCGGCGCCATGTCCTGGTCGTCGACCGCGGGCCTCGGGGCGCTCGACCTGGCCACCGTGCCCAACAAGCTCACCGACAAGCAGCGCGACGCCGTGCGCACGATGGTGACGAAGGCCGCTGACCGCTACGCCTCGGACTCCGCGAAGTCGGCCTACGGCGTTCCGTACGCGCCGATGGGCGGCAAGTACGAGTGGGGTTCCAACAGCCAGGTGCTGAACAACATGATCGTGCTCGCCACCGCGCACGACCTGACCGGTAAGACCCGTTACCGTGACGCGGTGCTGCGTGGCATGGACTACCTGCTGGGCGCCAATCCGCTCAACCAGTCCTACGTCACGGGCTACGGCGAACGGAACTCGCACCACCAGCACCACCGCTTCTGGGCGCACCAGCTTGACGCCAAGCTGCCCAACCCGGCACCCGGTTCGCTGGCCGGAGGCCCGAACTCCGGGCTGCAGGACCCGGTTGCTCACAAGAAGCTGAAGGGCTGTGCCCCGGCGATGTGCTACATCGACGACATCATGGCCTTCTCCACCAACGAGATCACCATCAACTGGAACGCACCGCTGGCCTGGATCTCCTCGTACGTCGACGATCTGGGCAACAGCAAGACGGGTATGGCCATGAGCTGATCCGTCGGGGGTCACACCCCCGTCGTTCCGACGGCACGGTCGGCAGATCCGCCGGCGTGCCGGCGCGGCGCCCCCGCTCGGGGGCGCCGCGCCGGCGGTTTCCACGTCATCGTCCGCTTCGCCTGCCATGCCGAGCAGGACCTCATGGATGCGGCGCAGAGTGCCTTCGTGCTGTACGACGGGCGGCTCACCGTCGCCGAGCTCCACGGGCTGCGCCTGCCGCATGCCGAACTGGCCTATCCGTCGGCGTGCGAGACAGCCACCGGTGGGGTGAACCTGCCCGACGAGGCGATGCACCTGGCGGCGACGATGCAGTTGGCTGGGTACCGGCATGTCATCGCGACAATGTGGAGCATCCACGACTGCTCGGCCCCGGATGTGGCGACGAGGTGTACACCGCTCTCAGCCACCACGGCAACCCGGACCCCGGCAACGCCGCCCGTGCGCTTCACACCGCTGTGGCCGCGTTGCGTCGGAACGACCCGACAGACCCCCTGCGCTGGGCCGCCTGTCTACACGTAGGACCGTAACGGTGGTCCCCTCTGTGTCCGGATGAGGCGGCTCGACGCCGCGCCGCCGTCCGACCCATCGGGCATCCTTCGACGTACCGAACGGCCGAGCGGCACGAGCCGCGCGAGACTGGGTGCGTTTGCGTCCCGACTTCCTTCTGGAGGAGTGGAAACCCGCGGCGGGCAGCCACCGCGGCGAGAGGGCCCCGGCGATCACATCCGCCGGGGCCCTCTCGCTACGATGTCTTGCTAGTTCCGGACTTCCAGCAGCAGGTGGTAGGAGGTTCCGTACCAGTCGCACTTCCACCTGATGACCCGGCTCGGGTTGGCGTTCTTCCACTGCTGGCCGCGCGCGTCGCAGGGCGCTTTCCGGTTGAAGGTCTCTCCGGTGTCGTGCCAGTACGAGAGGACACCCGTCGCGACCGAAGGCCCGGCGGTGGCAGCGGCAGGAGCCTCCGAAGGCGCGGCGGTAGCGGTGACAGGAGCCATGAAGGCGGCGGTCGCTCCCAGCACAGCGGCAGCGGCGGCAAAATTTTTGCGCAGACGCATGGTCGTGTTCTCCTCATGAGTGGGGCCGGTGGCGATTTGCCCGATCGGGTCCGTTGCGCCGGTACGAAGCCGGCCAGTGACAGTGCCTCGGCCGGCTGCACAAGAGCTTGCTGGCAGGGATCGGGCCGGGGCAACAGCATGAGGTTGTCCCGGACGGCCTGCTGCTGTCCGGCCTGGTCAGGCCCTTGTCCGGATGCCTGTCCGGGCGCCGTGTCCGGCGGTGGACAGGGCCTGAAGTAGTCACCACGTCCCCGTCCACCCCCGCCGAGCGGGCCCCTGCTGGCCGGCCATCGCATCGTCGGACGCATGGTCGTGTCCGCGTCCTTCCACCTGGCCGCGGCCCCTTCCCGCCGTCGCGCGTGGCGGAGTGGGATGTGCCGCCGGACCCGGCGGCGGTGGCCTGGGTACGGGTGCGCTGCGGGGAGAAGTTGCGTGAGTGGGGGCTGGAGGAGGATCGGGTTCACCACGGACCTGATCGTCAGCGAGCTGGTCACCAACGCGATGCGGTACGGATCACTCCGATTAGGGTACGGCTGCTGCACGGGCGCTGTTTGACCTGCGAGGTGTCGGACGGCAGCAGTACCTCGCCGCGTCTGCGGCGGGCGGCGACCACGGATGAGGGTGGGCGGGGGCTGTTCCTTGTGGCGCAGCTCGCTCAGCGATGGGGGGCGCGGTGGCGGGCCCCCGCCACGCCTTGGTCTTGGTGATGCGGCGCTTCACCGTGTTCCGCCCCCCCGGTAGAGCTCGGCGTCGTGGGAGACGGGCCGCCAGCGGGTCAGCGGGTCAGCGGGTCAGCGGGTCAGCATCGAGGCGAGCTCACGCCAGCCGGGCACCACGGTCACGACCCCCGCCTCCTGCAGCTGCCGGATCCGCTCGGCGCGTTCGGCCGGCGGCACGAACATCACGTCACCCACGGTCGGGCACCCCGCGCCCACCGCGGAGCGCGCCCCCGGCACCGAGTCCTCGACCGCGAGCCCCTGCGCCGGCGCGATCTTCAGGGCGCGGCACGCGAACGCGTACACCGCGGGGTCCGGCTTGCTCGTCGGCACCGGCAGCGAGTCCTCGGCGCTGAACCGCCGCTCCGGCGGGAACAGCGGCGCGAGGCCGGTCACCTCCAGGCAGGCGTCGAGCCGGGAGAGCGCGCTCGACGACACGACCGCGAGGACGTAGTCCCGGGACAGCGCGGTGAGCGGCTCCAGGACGTCGGGGTCCGGGTGGAGAACCTGCCGCAGGTACTCCGTCACGTCCTCCTTCTCCGCCTGGACCCACCGGTCCAGGACCGCGTCGGTGTGCTCGGCCGGGATGCCGTGCTCGGCGGCCAGCGTGAGCGCCGAGGACCGGAAGTTCTTCCCGGTGCCGACCGCGCGCAGCTCCTCCGGGGTGTACCGGCGGTCGACCCCCATCGCGGCGAGGAACCCGTTGGTGGTCCCGGCGGAAGCCACCCAGGCCGGCTCCTCCGAGGGGAAGAGGACGCCATCGGCGTCGCACAGCAGCGCCCGCAGTGCGCCGACGTCCACCCCCGGCAGCGATGTCATCCGCCCGGCTCCCCGGCGGCGGCCAAGTAGGCCGTCACCGCCTCCCGCGGGCCCTCCCGCAGCGCCTGCACCGCCTCGGTGACCTCCGCGACGAACCGGGGGTCCTTCCCGAGGTCGCCGAAGACCTCCGCCACGTCGAGCAGCGGGCGCGGGTCATTGCCGGCCTCCTCCGCGAGGGGCAGCAACGTGTCGCGCATCGGCCCCTCCACCGGGACCTCCTCGCCCGCGTAGTCCCGCCCGCGCAGGTACCGGAACCACCCGGCGACCGAGAGCGTGAGCAGCCGGTGCGGCCGCCTCCGGTCCCGCGCTTCGCGGATCGAGGGCAGCACGTACATCGGCATCTTCTGCGACCCGCGGCGGCAGAGCCGGGCGAGCTGGTCGGGGATCTTCGGGTTGGCGAAGCGCTCCAGCAGGGTGCGCTGGTAGTGCGCCAGGTCCATGCCGGGCGGCTGGGGAAGGAGCGGCGCCACCTCGTCCCGCATCAGCGTGGCCACGTACTCGTGGAACACCGGGTCGGCCATCACCTCGCTGCTCAGCCGGTACCCGGCCAGGTAGCCGAGGTACGCGAACGCGAAGTGGCTGCCGTTCAGCAGCCGGGTCTTCACCAGCTCGTACGGCTCCACGTCGTCGACGAACTGGACCCCGACCGCGTCCAGCGGGGGCCGCTCGTTGCAGAACCGGTCCTCCACCACCCACTGCGAGAACGGCTCGGTGATTACCGGCCACCGGTCCTCGACCCCGAACGTGGCCACGATCGCGTCCCGCTCCTCCGGCGTCGTATGCGGGGTGATCCGGTCCACCATGCACCCCGGGAACGCCACGTTCCGGTCCACCCAGTCGCCGAGCCGCTCGTCGCGCAGCCGGGCGAGGGACACCGTCGCGGTCCGCGCCGCGTGGCCGTTGTGTTGCATGTTGTCGCAGGAGAGCACGGTGAACGGCGGGGTCCCGGCGCGGCGGCGGCGGTCCAGCGACTCGACGAGGTACCCGAACACGGTGTCCGGGTTCCCGGGGTCCTCCAGGTCGGCCGCGACGTTCTCGTCGTCGGTGTCGAACTCCCCGGTGTGCGGGTCGATGAGGTACCCGCTGCCGGTGATGGTCAGGGTGACCAGGCGGGTCTCCGGGGAGACAAGCGCGTCGAACACGGGCTCGGACGACTCCCCGCCGAAGAGGTACTCCCGCATCGCGCCGACGACGCGCGCCCGGTCCTCGTCCGGCCCGCGGGCCACCACCATGTAGAGGCAGTCCTGGGCCTTCATCACCTCGCTCATCGCCGGGTTGTGCAGCCCCACCCCGGTGATGCCCCAGTCCGAGCTGACGTCGCGCTCGGCGAGCTCGTCCAGGTACACGGCCTGGTGCGCCCGGTGGAAGCCCCCGACGCCGAAGTGGACCAGGCCCGGCCGGAGCGCCGCCCGGTCGTAGGTGGGGACCGCGACGCGCCCCGCGAGGGCGGGCAGGGTGGCGTTCGTGAGTGGCAGGTCCGGATGTGTCGTGTGTGCCATGGCGGCGTTCCGTCCTCTGGATCGCGGCCCCTGTCTGGCACGGTACGCCGCCCCGGCCGACCCGGCAGCGCAGGGAAAGATCACCGCGTCCCTTGTGCGGCAAGGGTTTCCGTCGTCCCGGACCGGGCCGACCCACGGGCTCTGGCCGCGTGGGTGCGTACCGCCTGCCGTTGGATTTTGGTGCGGACGGCTGGTACGAGCGCAAACTGGAAGAGCGGCCGCTCGATGTCGGCGCCGTCACGATGATCTTCCACAAGTGGGGGTCCCGACGACTGGTCGTACCGGGCGGTCACCTGGGAGTACGGCTTGTTCTGGGCGCCCGTCGCCACGGCGCTGCGGGCGGGAAGTACAACCACTCCAGGCTGCCCGCGCTCGCCCCGGTCGGTGTTGTGGACCGCACCCACACCATCGGCCAGGACGAGTCCGTGCGGCACTGGCAGGACTGGAAGACCAAGGACCTCGACATCTTCGGAGGGCAGCAGTGATCACAGAAGCTCTCCCGGCCCCGGCCGGCGTCACGCGCGCAGACGACGACGAACTGGACCACGTCTACTGCTGCGACCCGGACCGCGCCCTCTGCGGCGCCGACCTGTCGGACGTCGTCGAGATCGTCGACGACTGGGACAACGGTGATGTGGATGTCTGCGTCGTCTGCGTCGACCTCGAGCGGCGCGGCGTGCGATGTGGCCCCGCCTGCCCCAAATCGACGAATGCCCGCAGCTGAGCACACATGCACGTGACGCTGTGGTCCGCATCCCCGGCTGTTCCCGCCCCGCTGCCCGACCGTGCCCGCTCCCGCCGCATTCCCAGGTGCCCACCTTGCGCCCCGGACAAGCGGTTCACCGTGGAGTCGGTGGTGCCTCCAGCTACCTTCACAAGGTCCTCCGGCAACCTCCACCAGTAGATCGCTGAAAAGTTGTAAGGAAGCGTGCCGCCGTTCGGTACCAATCTCGGAGCAATTGGAGAACGGCCGGCATCCCGGCCGGTGTGATATCTGGTATGTGGAGTTTGCGTCCTTGGTAACTCGATATCCTGCTCCAGCCTGTTGGTCCCCCACGCGGCAGTGCTCACACCTCTTCACATCCTTCACGAACATGGGTGCGCGCAGTGACAACGACGACCAGGCCCAGCGGGAGCGGTTCAAGGGCCACACATGCCAGGCGCATGCGAAGCGGCCCGGATCGCAGGCGCGTCCAGCGGGCCCCGCAAAGACGGCGGGCAGAGGCGCCGCCCCGTGATGGTTGCCTCCGTTCGAGCAGGGAGTCTTAAGTGTCCGCCCGCGTCCAGCCCGCCCGTCCTGGAGACCCCGCCCGCATAGGCCCGTACCGGATCGTCGGCCGTCTCGGCGAGGGCGGCATGGGCACTGTCCATGCCGCGCTCGCCCCGGAGGGGCTCCGTGTCGCGGTGAAGGTCATCCACCCCGCACGGGCGGAAGACCCGGAGTTCCGTGCACGGTTTCGCCGCGAAGTGGAGCTCTCCGCCCGCGTCACCGGGCCGTACCTGATCCCGCTGCTCTCGGCCGAACCCGATGCCGCCGCGCCATGGCTGGCCACCGCGTACGCCCCCGGCCCCACCCTGAACCAGCACCTGTCCGCGCAGGGGCCGCTGTCCGTCGGGAGCCTGTATGCCTTCGCAACCGGCACCGCCCAAGCCCTGGCCGCCATCCACGCCGCCGACGTCGTCCACCGTGACGTCAAGCCGCAGAACGTGATCCTCACCCCCGCCGGCCCCCGCGTGCTGGATTTCGGCATCGCCCACGCCGCCGATGGCACCAGCGTGACCCGCACCGGAGTGATGACCGGAACCCCCGGCTGGATCAGCCCCGAGCACTACCGCACCGGAACAGCCGGGCCCGATGGCGACATGTTCGCCTGGGGTGCGCTTGTCGCCTACGCGGCCACCGGTCGCCTCCCGTTCGGCACGGGCGCACCCGATGTGGTCGCGTTCCGCGTCATATCCGGGGACGCCGACCTCGACGGCATGCCCGATGGGTTGCGTCGTATCGTGGAAAAGACCCTGGCCAAGGAGCCGGAAGACCGGCCGACGGCAGCCGCCGTCGCCGAGGAGTGTTCGGTACTGCTGGCCGCCCAGACAACGCAAGTGGTGGACACCGGCCTTGAGGCCACCATGGTCGGCGACCTGATCGCGGCCGAGTGGCACATGCCCACCCTCGACGACCCGGCCTGGAACGCCCCGCCCACGCGGTCCCGCGCGCGCACCATAGGCATCTTCCTGGTGGTCGTGGCCGTCGTGGGCGGGGTCGTCGGCGGCACCGTGGCTCTCGCGGGGCAGGACACCGGCAGCGGCACGGCCTCACAAGCGCCGTTACGAGGAAACATGTCCTCCGCCACGGCGCCGGGCACCCCGGGCCCCGCGGCGGGCGGGAACTCCACCGACAAGCCGAAGAAGAATCAGGGTGACGGCAGGGCGAGCGTGGACACGTGGAAGGAGTCACGCCCGGCTCAGGGAAGCGGCGAACACGATGTCGCGCGTGCGGTGTGGCACGACACCGGTGTCATCCATACCGACGGGATAGAGGTCTCTCCAGAGAAGGTGACGTTCCACGAGGCGCGCAAGGAGGTCTACCTCGCCTACACGCTGAAGGGCGACGAAGCCGGAAGGATGTACACCGAGACCGAGGTTGCCACCGCGATGTGTCAGACGCTCCAGGATGTGGTGATCCGGCTCCACCCCGACCTGCCGTACCGCACATATGTGATGGTCGACCAGACGACGGGCAGGGCACCCCACGTGTCATGGGTTGATGACTTCACCACCAACACCACATGCGTGACAGCCGCGGACCAGCAAGACGCTCCCGCCGATGACGGAAGCTGGACGCCGGACATGACCGGCTACACGGAGGCGACACGGCCGAGTAGCGACCAGTCCGAGATCCGGTTCGCGGACACGGTGATGAATGACCTTCTGGGGGCAACCAACGTGTCCGCCGCGGAGCTGGGCGTACAGAAGATCGAGGACACCGACGACATCGCTGTCGGGTTCGACAAGACGTCGGCCATGTATGTGTGGAACAACCATGTCGATTGGAGCCGGCAACAGATCGACGAGTGGTCCGACATGGTGGCCGGGCGGGTCTGTGAGAGCTTGCTCAGCAAGCGGCGGGTTGAGGGAAGCGCCTGGCCGTACACCCGGTTCGCTATTGCGTGGTCCGGAGCTTCGGGAGCGGAGTTCACGCGCTGGGGCACCGTTGAGGAGTGCGCTGACTGACCGCATGGCAAGGCGCTGGTTGGTTTCTTCCGGCAAGGGCAGGGCCCGACCTTGCGGTCGGGCCTCGAAACGGGAACACCGTACAGCTGCCCCCGACCCTCTGCCGCTGGTACCCGGCGAGGGCCTTTCCTCTCGCCGGGGGGTATGAACGGGCACTTCACATGCCCGCGTTGAACACATCGGTGCCGAAGTGGTTCAGGCCCTGCCGGCCGGAGTAGCCCAGGTACGGCAGGCCGAACTGGTCCTCGATGCTGGCCAGCAGCGAGTAGTGGTTGTACGGCGTGCTGCTCCAGGTGCCCGGCTTCGTATGGGGCGAGAGCACGAGAGCGCCCGTTCGGCCGCCACCGAGGCCGGTGATGCCGGGCAGCGCGGCGTTCGGGGCGGGGCCCTCGCCGCAGCAGGCGCTCGCGTCCTCCTGCGGACCGTCCGACTCGTCGAAGGTGATCACCAGCATCCCGTCCTCCTTGAAGGCGGGGGAGGAAGTGATCAGGGGAACCCACTTCTGCAGCCACGCGTCGGCGGAGACCAGGCCGCCGGGTCGGCCGTCCACGCAGGGTGCGTCGTGGCCGTCGTTGCACAGGTTGGGCGTGATGTAGTTCAGCTCGGGGGTGGTGGCGGTGGTCTTCAGGTCGGTGGTGAGCGCCGAGAGGTCGACCACGTGCTGTGCGCAGGCGTCCGCCCGGTCGATGATCGAGTGGAAGTACATGAAGGGGTTGTGCCGGGTCGCGTACTGGTCGCCGACCTTGGCCTTCTGCGTGTCGTCCACCGCGCCGACCTGTGGGTGACGGCACGGGGTGACCATGTCTTCCATGTAACCCTTCCAGCTGTGCCCGGCGGCGGTCAGCTGGTCGGCGAGAGTCTTGACGCCGCTCGGGTAGACGCAGCCCTGGCCGACGGCCTGCTGCGGGGCGACGGTGCCCGTCTGGACGAAGGGCGCGAAGGTCTGGCAGTCGGACTGCGTGTCGGCGTTGGGGCCCTGGCCGGAGATCTGCGCGAGGTAGTTGCCCAGGCTGTTGTGGCCGATGCCGTAGTACTGCGACAGCAGCACGCCCTGCGCGCGCAGTGTCCGACTGAGGTACGGCGCCTTGGAGTCCGGCCCCCAGGTCTCGTCGTACCCCTTGTTCTCCAGGTTGATGACGAAGACGTGGCCGGCCTTGGGAGGCGTGGTGGGGGAGGCCCCGGCCCGCTGCGCGAGCGTCGCGCCGCCCGCGGCCGCCACGAGGGCGGAGAAACCGGCGAGGAGGCCCAGCAGGCGGAGCCTGCCGCGGGTGAGTCGGTGCTTCATGCTGACGGGAGCTTCCATCCGTGGGATATGGCCATGTCGCGCAGTGCGGTCCACTGCTCGAAGTCGGCGAGCGCGCCGGGCGGGCACGGCAGGCCGGTGAAGGGCGCCACAGGCCACTGGGGCGCGGTGAGGTTCGGCGGGTTGGTGAAGTCGAGAACCTCGGCGAGGTTGTTCGCGGCGGAGTCGCGGGGGGTGAGCGCCGGTAGGTTCCAGCGCCACTGGATCGCTTTGAGGACGGAGGCGTGGTCGTAGACGCCGTGCGCGACGTGGCCGCGCCGGGCGCGCGGGGAGATGACCATGCACGGCACCCGGAAGCCGCGCAGACCCCAGTCGGGATGGGCGTCGGGGGCGGTAGTGGGCGGGACGTGGTCGAAGAAGCCGCCCCACTCGTCGTAATTGATCACCAGCAGGGTCCGCTCCCAGGCGGGGCTGGTGGTGACCGCCTTGTAGACCTGGCTGAGGAAGTACTGGCCGGCGCGGATATCGGCGTGCGGGTGGTCGTCGGCGGAGGTGCCGCTGTCCTCGTCGAGGAACTTCGGGTCCACGAAGGAGACCTCGGGCAGATTGCCGCTCGCGCAGTCGGTGACGAACTCTCCGTACGGGTGCGAGATGCCGAGGTACTTCGTGCCCCACAGGGCGGTGAACGGCACGTCGTGGTAGTAGTACCGGCCGCGCAGCCCGGCGTCGGCGAGCCGGTCCCAAACGGTCGGGATGGTGGCCGTGGCCGTGGAGTTGTGGATCCGGTCGGTCTGCGCGGAGTGCTGGTAGAAGCGGTTCGGGTAGGTTTCCGCCATGATCGCCGAGAAGTAACGGTCACAGACCGTCCAGGAGGGCGCGGCCTTCGCATAGAAGGCGAGGTCCTCCGGCAGGTAGTAGCCGATCGCGAACTCGTCGTTGCTGCCCGCGCGCAGCCACCCGTCGCACTTCCCGTTGTTGTACTCGATCCGGCCGCCCTCGAAGCTGTGGTCGGGGTCGGCGTTGCCGCAGCCCTGGGTGGTCTGCAGGTGGTGCGTGGAGCGGGCGACGCCGTAGCGGTCGGCATAGGTCAGGCCGGCCTGCTTGCCGTCCGCGCCGGGCAGCCAGCCCAGGTAGTGGTCGAAGGAGCGGTTCTCCATCATCACGACCACGACGTGGTCGATACCGGACTGTTCCGGAGCGGGGAGGTCGGCGGGGGCCTGTCCTGCGGAGGCCAGGCGGTCGGTGGCGAGGGAGCCGAGGGCGGTGGCCGCCGCGGCCCCGGTCAGAATTTTTCTTCGGGAGATGCTCACCGCTCTCTTCTAGCCAAGGGCACCACCGGAACGTAACCCTCCGGCAGTAGATGTCCGCGAGGGTTCGCGTGGGGTTCGGAGAGTCTTTCCTGGAGGTCCCCCGGGTGGCGCGGGAGGTACACGCTCGTCCCCGGCGGCAAAAGCGTCGGCACCGTGTGCCCTTCCGCGGGACCCGCCTCGGCTTGCGTCGGCGAGGTGGCGGTGGACCTCACCCTCAACGCTGTCGACGGTGGTCGGACAGGCCGCTCAGAACACCCGGCTGCGACGCCCCGAGCGCCCCAGCACCCCTACTTCGTCGGCATCTGCACACTCCCGCTCAGCTGCGTACTGGCACAGCCCGAGTTCCACGCCCTGGCCGAAGGGTGGCTCAAGGACGCACGAGCACTGTTCACCTGGTGTCACCGGGAGTTCCAGCTATGAGACGCGCTCCGCCCATCCGCCGGGCGGCGGCGCCCCGAACCCCGCCTTCTGCGAGGCGCGGGCCCGGACCGGGCCGCAGAGGACGGTCCGGTTGGCGCATACTGACGACAATGACAAAACCAGCTGTGACCAAGCGCTGTCTGCCCGCCAGCCCCTTCAAGACGCAGGAACCGCCACCTGCGAAGCATTTCGTCGTAGCGGACCGGGTTACGCACGATGTGTACGGCCTCGGCCGGGTCATCGGGATCGAGGAGGGGATCGCGGTGCTCGTCGACTTCGGTTCTCGGCGGGTACGGATCACGAGTCCGTACACCAAGATGACCGTACTGTAAGGCTGCGGTGTTCGGTCGAGGCGGAGTGGGTGATCGCCCTCCTCCCGACATCGGACGACCTATTTCTGCAGGTCAACCGCGCTCAACAGCCACCACGAAAGGGAGACCTCTCATCAGCACGAGCTCGCCATTCTCCGTCCCGGAACCGGCGCCCCAACACGCCACGACGGAATCGCCGCGTCCCGCGAGGAATCCGTTCCGGGCCCCGGACTTCCGGGAGGTCATATCCGGAGCCTCCACGACCACGGCTGCGGAGCCCGCCACCCGGGAGCACCTGCGCAAGCCCTTCACCATGTCGACGTAGCCCCACCCGCTGTGTGTGTCAGCGAACCAGCAGGGCCAGCCCTCGGCCCTCGCGGAGGCCGGTTTGGCGCCAGGACGAGGGGTGGCCGTGGTGGGTCGGTAGGTTTATCCGGCGAACTCGGTGAGATCGATGGTGTGAACGCTCAGCGGGAAGCCGTACGCCGGGTGCGTCATTTCGCGCTCAGGCACCATGCCGAGCTTGCGTGCCACGTTCTGGGACGCGTCGTTACCCGCCCGGTCGATGCTGATGACGCGGTCGAGACCGCGATCCTGGAGCGCGAACTCCAGCGTGGCGTGGGCGGCTTCCGACGCGTATCCCTGGCCCCAGAACTGCCACCCGAGCCGCCAGCTGATCTCCACGGCGGGCAGCACCTCCGGCAGGAAATCGGGCACGGACAGACCCGCGAAACCGGCCAGTTCGCCTGAGGCCAGCAGTTCGACGGCGAAGAGGCCGAAGCCCTCGTCGTCCCACTCCTCCTCCCACCGTTCGATGGCCGCCGCCGTATGGTCCAGGTCGCGTACCGAGCCATCGCCGATCCAGCGCATGACCTGCGGGTCCGCGTTGATGTCCGCCATAGGGGCGATGTCGTCGTCATGCCAGCGGCGGAGGATGAGGCGGGGGGTGCGGATCTCGGTCATGGCACCCATCCTGCCGAAGACGGGGCCGCGGCGGTAATCGGGTCCCGTCCACGCTGCCCGTCCCGCTCGACACGACTCGGGGCCTGACCCGCGTTCCCGGAGGCTCCGCGGAGGATTCGTACGCAGCGGTGAGTCCCCGCCGATCACGCCCAGGGCAATGGCAAAGTCCCTGGTCGGCCACTGTGCGGCGGTAAAGATACCCGTCAGGCCGCTAACAGGCGGTCACGACGGCTCCCCGAACCGGGTCACAGGGCTTCAAGGCCGCTCGGCACGGGTGTGTTCAGCACCGCCAGCGCGATCGACACGAGCAGCTCGCGCTCGATGTCGGAGAGTCGGGGCGGGGGCGGCGTCGGGCCCGGCTCCGAAGCCGCGTCGGCCGCGACGCCGGAACGCCGCCGCCTCGCGTGCGTGGACATGATGCCCATCCGGACCGCGCCGAGCGCGCAGCGGGAGCGCAGCATCGCCGTCGGGTCGTCGGTACCGGCGATCAGCCGCTCCAGCCGGGCCAGCCGCCGACCCAGGTCGTGGCGGTCGACCAGGACACGCAGCGCAGTGGGCTCGGCCGCGATGGCCTGCAGGGTGCGGCCACTGTCGTCCAGGGCCGCGATGATGCCGCGGACCAGCTTCTCCTGGTCGAGCTCGGCTCCGTCGGCCTGCTCGGCGAACCGGTCCAGGGCGTCCATCACCGGGCCCACCAGAGCCGAGAGCAGCTCCTCCTTGGCCGGGAAGTGGTAGTAGAGGGCCGCGCTGGTCATTCCCAGGTGCCGGGCGATGTCGCGCATCGAGGTTCCGGCGTAGCCCTGCTCCGCGAACAGCACGTTCGCGGCGTCGAGGATCCGCTGCCGGGTGACTCCGGCGGTACTTCCGGCGGTCCGGGCCATCGCTCTTCCCACTCCCGTTCTGCGGCTGAGGAGGTGTCGTGCCGTCACCTGGGCTCTGCGTCGGCATGCTACCTTCGCACGTATTAATCGACCGGACGATTAATTATAGGAGTGACATGGCCACGCTGGCTCGCTGGTGCTTCCGGCATCGCCTCTTGGTCCTGCTGATGTGGCTGCTGGCGTTAGGCGGCCTCAGTGTGGCCGGCCAGGGAGCGGGCGCCGCTTACGCGAACGTGTTCTCCGTCCCCGGTACCGAGTCGGAGAAGGCGCAGGACCTCGTCAAGTCCGCTTTCCCGGAGAGCGCCGGCGACATGGACACCGTCGTCTGGCAGGTGGCCGGCGGAACCGTCCGGGACACCGCGGTACGCGAGCGACTGGCCGCGTCACTCGGCAAGATCGGCCGACTCGCCACGGTGGGGACGGTGACCAGCCCGTACTCCGCGGCGGGCGCCACCCAGATCAGCCGGGACGGCCGTACGGCCTACGCCAGGATCACTTACCACAAGACGGCCCAGGAACTGTCGGTGGACGAGGCCGAGCGCATCGTCGACACCGCGGCCACGGCCCGTACCGACGGGGTGCGGGTCGAGGTCTCGGGGCCCGTCGCGGAGAAGACCGAGGAGGGGCAGGCCGGCAACATCGCCGAGTTCATGGGCCTCGCGGCCGCCGCGGTCGTGCTCTATCTCGCCTTCGGATCGCTGCTCGCGATGGCGCTGCCGCTGATCAGCGCGCTGTTCAGCGTCGGCACCGGCGTGATGGCGATCAAGCTCCTGTCGCACGGCGCTGATGTACCGGAACTGGCCGCCACCCTGTCGACGCTGATCGGCCTCGGCGTCGGGATCGACTATGCGCTGTTCATCATCACCCGCCACCGGCAGGGGCTGAAGGCGGGCCTCGACCCGGAAGAGGCCGCCGTCCGGGCACTTGACACCTCCGGTCGCGCGGTGCTCTTCGCCGGCGGTACGGTCTGCATCGCGCTGCTCGGACTGCTTGCGCTGCGGCTGGAGTTCCTCACCGGCGTCGCGATCGCCACCACCTCGATGGTGGTGCTCACCATGGCCGCGTCGGTGACGTTCATGCCGGCGCTGATCGGCCTGTTCGGCCGGCGGGTGCTCAGCCGCCGCGAGCGGCGGCGGCTGGCCGCGGCGGGCTCGGGGGAGGAGGAGCCGCGCGGACTGGCGGTGCGCTGGGCGGCGTTCGTCCAGCGCCGTCCGGGCAGGCTGCTGACCGCCGCGGCGATTGTGCTCGCCACCCTGACGATCCCGTTCTTCTCGCTCCGGCTCGGCATCTCCGACCAGGGCAACCGTCCCGAGTCGAACACCACCCGCCAGGCGTACGACATGCTGGCGGAGGGCTTCGGACCGGGCTTCAACGGGCCACTGCAACTGGTCGCCGCAGTCGGTGGCGGGGGCGACACGGTGGCCCTACGGCAACTCGCCGACACCGTACGGAACGACCCGGACGTGGCCTCGGTGGTATCGCTGCCCTCACGGCCGGGCGCCACGACGGCCGTGGTGCAGGTGATCCCGAGGACCGCCCCGCAGGACGAGGCGACCTCCGATCTCATCTCACGGCTGCGCGATACGACGATCCCGGCCGCCGAGCACCGCACCACGATGAACGTGTACGTCGGTGGCCAGACCGCGACGTTCGACGACTTCGCCACCGTCATGCTGGGGAAGCTGCCGTGGTTCGTGCTGATCGTGGTGGCGCTCGGCTTCCTGCTGCTGCTCGTGGCCTTCCGCAGTCTGATGATCCCGCTGACGGCCGCGGTGATGAACCTGCTCGCCGCGGCGGCCTCGTTCGGTGTGCTGGTGGCGCTCTTCCAGTGGGGCTGGCTGTCGGAGCCCCTCGGGGTCGGCGGGGCGGGGCCGGTCGAGGCGTTCCTGCCGACGGTCATGCTGGCGGTGCTGTTCGGACTGTCGATGGACTACCAGGTGTTCCTGGTGAGCCGGATGCACGAGGAGTGGGTGAACTCCCGCGACAACCGCAAGGCGGTGACCGTCGGCCTGACCCATACCAGCCGGGTCATCAACGCGGCGGCGCTCATCATGATCTTCGTGTTCTCCGCGTTCGTGTTCCGCGAGGAGCGGATCATCTCCGAGTTCGGAGTGGGCCTGGCGGCGGCGGTGGCGCTGGACGCGTTCATCATCCGCACCGTGCTGGTGCCCGCCGTCATGCGTGTGCTGGGCACCGCCAACTGGTGGCTGCCCGGCTGGCTCGACAAGCGGCTGCCGCACCTGGCGGTCGAACCGACGGATCCGCCGCCTCCCCCGCCGCCGCCTGCCGAGCCGACGAAGGCCACCGACGTGCGGGCGAACTGACGGCGTGCCGGTCCCACCGCATTGGTCCCCCAGCGGCAGCGCCCGCTGGGGGATCGGTGGTGGACGGCTCGTTCCGCTGCTGGTGACGGCCGTCCCGGCGTGCCATCGGGCTGCGATTCGGCACTGCGAGCATCACGTCGCAGGTGGATCCGTACTGGAGGAGCGCAGATGTCTCAGTTGTCGTTGTCGCAGTCGGCTCCCGTCGGTGGCAGCCGTATCCGCGGCGTCGGAGCGTACCGGCCCGCGCGCGTCGTCACCAACGAGGAGATAGCCCCCCGGATCGGGGTGGCACCCGAGTGGATCGCGCGCCGGTCGGGCATCCGCACCCGGCGGTTCGCCGGACCGGACGAGCCGCTGGCGGCGATGGCCGCCACGGCATCGGAGAAGGCTCTGGCCGCGGCGGGCCTGTCCGCCGCCGAGGTGGACTGCGTCCTGGTCGCGACGATCAGCCATCTCCTTCAGATGCCCGCGCTCGCGGTGGACGTGGCGCACCGGCTCGGCGCGGACCGGGCCGCGGCATTCGACCTGTCGGCGGCCTGCGCCGGGTTCTGCCACGGCGTCGCTATCGCGGACAGCATGGTCCGTTCGGGCGCGGCCCGCACCGTCCTGATGGTCGGGGCGGATCGGATGACGGATGTGGTGGACCCGGACGACCCGGCCACCGCCTTCCTCTTCGCGGACGGCGCGGGCGCCGTTGTCATCGGCCCGTCCGAGACGCCGGGCATCGGCCCGGTGGCCTGGGGCGCCGACGGCGAGCGGATGGATGCCATCACCATGACCGGCCACTGGACACCCGGGCTCCGCGAGAACGCCGAACTACCCTGGCCTCATCTGTGCATGACGGGCTGGAAGGTCTTCAGGTGGGCCACCGAGACCATGGGCCAGGCGGCGCGCGACGCCGTCGAACGGGCTGGGCTCACCCCCGTCGAGCTGTCCGCCTTCATCCCGCACCAGGCGAACCGGCTCATCACCGACGCGCTGGTCAAGGACATCGGACTGCCCCCCGGCGCGGCCGTCGCCCGGGACATCACCGACAGCGGCAACACCTCCGGCGCCTCGATCCCGATGGCGATGGAGCGCATGCTCGCCTCGGGCGAGGCCCGGTCCGGGGACGCGGCACTGCTCCTCGGATTCGGCTCCGGACTGGTGCACGCCGGGCAGGTCGTCCTGCTCCCCTAGGAGGGTGCTCGCGGAGGCGCCGTCCGCCGTGGTTTGCGGTGGCGGCCCGCTGGTGCCCTGCCCCCAGCCCCTGACCAGCGGGTGCCGGGAGGATCCGACAGTAACCATCCCGGCTCACACCCGAACTTGGAGCGGCCCGTATGAATCCGACCCTCACCGGCAAGCACGCGCTCGTCACGGGCGGCAGTCGTGGCATAGGGCGGGCCATCGCGCTCGCCCTCGCCCAGTCGGGCGCCAGCGTCCTGGCCTGCCACCAGAACCCCAGTGCGCAGGCCGACCAGTTGGCCGCCGAGCTGAAGGAGACCGACGGCGACCACCATCTGCTCCGGGCCGATGTCAACGACCCGGCCGACGTCGACCGGCTGGTGGAGGAGGCGAGGACCCGATACGGGTCGCTGGACGTCGTCGTGCACAACGCCGGCGTGATCAGCCATATCCCACTGCCGGAGCTGGAGTTGGCGGAATGGCACCGGGTGCTGGACACCAGCCTGACCGCAGCCTTCACGGTGTTGCAGAAGACCCTGCCGCTGTACGGGGAGCGGTCCTCCGTCATACTCATCGGCTCGCGGGCCGCGGCCCGCGGCATTCCCCTGCGCAGCCACTACACGGCGGCGAAAGCGGGACTGGAAGGATTCGCCCGCTCGGCGGCGATGGAGCTGGGCGCGCGCGGGGTGCGGGTCAACGTGATCGCACCCGGAGTGATCGACAGCGACGACACCAAGGCGATCCCGGCTGAGCGGCGCGCCCAACTGATGGCCCGCTACAGCGCGATGACGGCGCTCGGGCGGCTCGGTGAGACGGAGGAGATCGCCGGCGCCGCGCTCTTCCTCGCGAGCGATCTGTCCTCTTATATGACCGGTCAGACGATCAACGTGGACGGGGGGATCTGACGCCCCGCGGCCGTGGCGCACCGGCGGACGTTCCCGGTGCGACACGGCCGCGTTCCGCACATCCGATTCCGCGTTGGGTGTTCCGGCAGTGGCTCGACGGGCTGTTGTCAGTTCCCGGCCAGCCGTTGCAGCGCGTAGGCCCTGACGAGTTCATGGACGTCGTAGCCCAACGGGCCGTCCTTGGTGCCGGTCGCCTGGAGCAGATGGCGCTCGGCGAGCCGGGCGAGCACGCTCTCGGCGCTCACCAGGTCGCAGCCGAGCTGTGCGGCGGCGTCCTCCGCGGTGAACGGACCACCGGCGCGCATCGCGAACAGCTGCATGGCCAGCCGCTCCCACTCGTCCAGCTGCCGGAACCCGGCGTCGTAGGAGGCGCGGAGGTCGAGACCGGGGAGGCTGGACTCGTCAAGGCGGCGGCGGGGGTCGGCGAGCCGCTCGGCGAACTGGCCGAGTGGCCAGCCCGGTAGTCGCCAGAGCCGGGTGCCGACCGCGCGCAGCGTGAGCGGAAGTCCCCCGCAGAGCTTGACGATCCGGTCGACTGCGGGCGGGTCCTCCCACGCCCGTCGCAGTCCGATGATCGAGGTGAGGAGCTGGTATGCCTCGTCCTCGGGCAGCGGGTTGAGGAGTACCAGCTCGGAGCCGGCCAGTCCGTGCGCGAGGCTGGTGACGATGACCGCGCAGTCGCCGCTGCCCGGCAGCAGCGACTTGACCTGGGCGGTGGTCGCTGCGCAGTCGAGGAAGAAGAGCAGCGAACGGGAGGCACAGCGGCTGCGGAACAGCTCGCCGGCCTCGTCGATGTCGTCGGGAAGAGCGGAGCGGTGCTCACCGAGTGCGGCGAGGAAGCGGTGCAGCACGGCGCGCGGGTGAACCGGATTGGCGCTGTCGCCGCGCAGGTCGACGTAGAACTGACCGTCCGGGAACCGGTCGCACACCCGGTGTGCGAGGCGGGTGGCCAGGGCCGTCTTGCCGACTCCCGGCGTCCCGGTGATCCACAGGACGGGCAGCGGGGCGTACTGCGCACGGCATTCGGCGAGGCGGCTCTCCAGCAGGGCGAGCACCTCCTTCCGTCCGGTGAAGTCCGCGATGTCGGACGGCAGTTGGGCCGGATGCGGAACGGACGGGACCAGCTGTGCCGGGCCGGCCGCGGGTAGTCCGACCGCCGGCGCGATCCTCGCTCCGGCAACCTCCCCCAGCTCTCCGTCTGCTCCGTCGCCGACCGCGGTGTGCCCGGACATCGCATCGATGCCATCCGGTACGGTCCGCACCGGACGTAGCTCCAGTTCCGGCGAGGGCTCGGCCCCGAGGTGCAGTTCCGGTTCCGCCACGAGCACGGCGCTATGCAGTCGGGCCAGCACGGGCGAGGGCTCCAGGCCCAGCTCGTCGATCATGCCCCGGCGGAAGGTCTGATACATCTCCAGGGCTTCGTGCCGACGGCCTGAGCGGTACAGCGCGATCATCAGTTTGGCGTGCATGCCCTCGTCGAGGGGATGGGTGGAGCACAGCGTCTTCAGCTCGCTGATCAGCTCGCGGTGCCGACCGAGCTGGAGTTCGGCCTCGAGTCGCAGCTCCACGGCGCGCGTCCGGCGTTCCTGGAAGCGGATGATCTGAACGCCGAGCTGACCGCCGGGCTCGACGTCCGCCAGTGGGGCACCGCGCCATACGGCCAGGGCGTCCGCGAGCAGTCCGGCGGCGGTCTCCGCGTCTCCGCCGTCAAGCGCCTTCTGGCCCCTGTCGATCAGCTCGTCGAAACGGTGCACGTCGAGGACGCCGGCGGGAATAGCCAGCCGGTAGCCGTTCGGTTTGGTGTGGAGCGAGACATCGCCGTCCCTGACCACTTCAAAAACGTTCTTCCGGATCTTGTAGATGTACGACTGGAGAGTGGCAAGCGCACTCGCGGGAGGACGGCTTCCCCATAGTTCGTCCATCATCTCGTGTATACCGACGATCCGATTCTCGGACACCAGTAGGAGCGCCACCAACTGACGTAACTTTGGTGCGCTCGGCGTTAATTCACGATCTTCGCCGCCGTTCACCTCCAGAGGCCCCAGTACACGAAACCGCACCTCAGCTACATGGTTCATCCCCATGACCCCCCTACTGAGAGCATCGCCTCAGCTGCGAAAACCTCATTCCCGGCTCACCTCTGGATGATCTCCCCGAGGCGAGTGGGTCCCATCCGGCGGAGTAATGGATTCTACGGCCCACCGAATGGGAGTCCTTGATCCGAATACGAGCCCTTACTGTAAGCACCCTAGTCTAGTGACAGTCGGGTCACAGAGAATTTCGCGAGAGTGTCGGAGGAATAAACTCCTCACGGAGGCGTGCCATCTCAGCACCACATACGGACTGCCATCTACGGCTCACGTCCAAGGGCATGAAGCAGGCGGGGGAATCGCCTTTACCCGCTTCTATGGAGAACTCAGGGCCCGCATGCCCGGAGCGCAGCTGTCCCGGAGTGCGGACAGCTGATCGGGTGGCAGCCGCAGCGCGGCGCCGGTCCGGCCGGAGTCGAGCAGCGATTCACTGGTTTCCAGCCACTGATCGCTGGGTTCCACACCGATGAACTCGGCCAGCCGAATGAGCTCGACCCTGGGTTTTCGGACCATGTCCTCGTACGCGAGAGTGGTACGCGCGTCGTCCGGCACCTGCGCCAGGTACTCCACTCCCTCGGTGATCCACTGCGACCACAAGTCGCCGAACTTGGCCACCGGTACCTGACGGTCGAGCACAAGGCCGGGGTCGAACCGTTCGCTGAGCAGCAACTCGGTCATCTCCGGCGGCAGTTCCGCAAGGTGCTTCGGAGTCAGCTCCATCAGCGAGGACACACCGGCCCGCTCCAGGATCTCGCGCATCAGCGACATGGTGCGGTAGCCGGGATGACGGCTCATGGACAGCGCGCAGTCCGGACCGTTCCGGAACTGGTGGACGAACTTGGCGTAGGGGAAAGCCTTGCGCAGGCGGGGCACCCATTGCAGGGAGTACCCGGAGCGTTCCACCGCGACCCGCCGGCCCAGCCGGGCGCCCAGCAGACCGAAGAGGCCCTCGTAATGCCGCGCGACAGGACGGCTGGGCCACTGGGTCACCCGCGGCTCCAGCTCGTCCAGCAGACCGTCGGGATCTTCGGTGAGGTGCGGCAGCACCATCAGGGACAGGGCGGGGATGCCGGTCTCGGCCGAATAGCGGCCGGGGCGCTGCGTATACAGGAACTCCGGTGGCATTATGCCGCTGCGCATTATCTTGGTGTAGATCATGTGCGGGCTGACCAGGATCTTCCAGAATTCCTCGCCGGTCAGCGGGTTTTCCGGCAGGGCCCAGGGGCCGAGTGACGCGAGCAGTTCATTGAGGCTGAGGATGTCCGGGTGAAGATTCAGAATGCGGGAGAGCGCGGTTGAACCGCTCCGGCCGGTTCCGACGACAAACGTTGCGGGCATCACGCTGGCAATACCTCCATAGGGGAACTTGCCTGTGGCGCAGCAGACCGGGCCTGGGCCTCGTGGGCGACGTAACCACTACCCAGGCTCAGGGTAGAGACCCTAACAAGGGCGGAGCCCGGGCGACGGGGCGAGGGAAGAGCTCCGGCCATTCGGCAGGCGGGATTCCGGAACGCGGCGGCGCCGCGCCCCAGCAGCCATTTCGCCCCGGCGTGACCGAAGCGGGCACCCCGCCGGCCCAGGGCGCCCCACTGCGCGGAGACCATCATTAACCGGACGACCCGCTACGTCATTAACCGGACAACCTGCTACGTCGCCCAAGCCCTCGACTCGCGGCGAATAGGGCTCCTCATTCCGAGTAAGCCGCCACCACGTCGTAAACGGCGAAGGACATTCCGGCCGACCGAGCGTCGGCGAACTTGCGGATCGGCGCCGTCTGGCCCTTGTGCCGGACACCCTCTTCCCACTCCAGAAACGAATGCCGGTCCTCCCACTCGCTCAGAACAGCGAAGAGAACCGGTTCCTGGGAGTCGCGGAGCAGCTCGTTGCGGAGCAGACCGGGCGTACCCTGCAAGGCCTTGCTGGCTTCGTGGTACGCCCGCACCAACTCCTCCACCCCGCCCGGACCCTGCTCGTCCGTCACCCGGAGGTAGATGACGACCCGAACCGTGCCCCGCTCGGCGCCGACGCTCACCGCGCACCCGCCTTCGCCATCTCGGCGACGATGTCGGTGGTCACCATGGAGCCCTTCGTCCGGAACGGTTGCAGCTTGCTCCGGTGTCCGACATGCGCCTCACTGCGCTCGAACGCGCGGAAGTGCTCTTCGTCGGTCCAGTCACTGATGATGTAGTAGACACCGGGCTCATCGTGGCTGCGCATGAGCCACTGGCCGAGGTTGGCGGACTGGCCGGTGATGACCTCGCCGACCTGCCGCCACGCCTCCTCGAACTCCTTCTCCCTGCCTTCGGCGATCTCAGCGCGCAGCAGCACCCTGAAGACCGGTCCGCGCTCGTCCGCGCGGTCGGCGTCGGCCCGCGCGGCCTCTTCGACCAGCTTCTTGATGCGGGCCATTTCCTTGACCGTCTGCCGGTTCAGGTGGTCCTCGGCACCGGAGTCGTCCACGGGTGCGGACGGCTTCATGGTGAACTCCTGGATCCAGCGCATCCGGACGCCGTTCGAGTCCGCGGTGTACTCCCAGCGGATGTTCATGTACTCGAACAGGTCATTGTCGAGCCGGCGCGCGGTGACCGTACGGCTCTCGGGGTCGGGAGTCCGCTCGGAGACCCAGCTGTGCTGCTTCCCGTCCGCACCCGGCTGGGTCGTGAGCCGGAACCGGACCGTGTCGCCCTCGACGGCGAGCACCTCCGACTCGGCGTACTCGGCGAACAGCCCGGCCCACCGGGAGACATCGTTGGTCATGTCCCAGACCAGTCCCATGGGGGCGCCGATGACGACGGAGTTGTCGGTACGGCCGGCCATCTCAGGCCACCTCTTCCAGGCGCTGGTTGACGTAGTCGAGGACCTGCCGGGGGGTCTTCATCTCGTCCATGGCGGCATCCGGTATGCGCAACTGGAACTCGTCCTGGATCTGGGTGATGACCTCCAGGACGGCCAGCGAGTCGATGTTCAGGTCGGTGAACGGTGTGTCGAGGACTTCCTCGGTCAGGCTCGACAGATCTTCGGACTCGCCCTGGGTGGCTCGTGTGATCTCGATCAGCTTGTCCACGCTCAATGTGCTCACGTTCGCTCCCTCGTTGGGTGGGTTGGTTCGGTCGTCCACGGGTCTTCCGCGGACGCGTGCTCCCGAGACAGGCCGTCCGGGGTCGTCAGGCCGCCGCGCGCAGCACCACGGCCGCGTTGAAGCCGCCCACACCGCGCGCGCAGACCAGCGCATGACGTAGTGCCAACTCCCGCGGCTCCGCGCGGACCACGTCCAGGGGGCAGTCCGCGGCGAGCCCTTCCACATGCGGGGTGGGCGGCACCACGCCGTCGCGCATGGCCAGCAGGGCGGTCGCGACATCGAGGGCACCGCCGCCCGAGTACATCCGCCCGGTGGCGGTCTTCGGCACGGTGACCGGCACCCCGCGCGGGCCGAACGTCTCGGTCAGCGCCTCGGCCTCCGAGCGGTCCAGCTCCGGTATCCCGTAGCCGTCCGCGAAGACCACATCGACGTCGCCCGGGGCGATCCGCGCGTCGTCGAGCGCGGTGCGGATCGCCCGGCCGAGCGTCGGGCCGCGACTGGAGCCGGGGGCGGGGTCGAAGGTCGCCGCATAGCCGGCGACCTCGCCGTAGATCCGTTCGGCACCGCGCCGCGCAGCGTCCTCGCCCCGCTCCATGATCATGATGGCGCCACCCTCGCCCGGCACGTAGCCCGCCGCACGGTCGTCGAACGGCAGATAGGCGGCCGTCGGGTCCGGGCTCCGGCTGAGCAGCCCGGTCGCCATCTGCGCGACCATGCAGGCCGGAGAGAGCGGGGCGTCGGTGCCGCCGGTCACGGCGAGCCGGGCACCGCGCCGCAGCTGCCGCCGGGCGTGCCCGATCGCGTCCAGACCCCCGGCCTGCTCGGTGGCGATCAGCCCGCAGGGGCCGCGCAGGCCGTGATGGATCGACAGCTGCCCGGTGGTGGCCGCGTAGAACCAGGCCACCGACATGTAGGCGCTCACCCGCATGGGGCCGCCGCTCCACATCTTCTGCAGTTCGTGCTGGCCGTACTCGACACCCCCTGAGGAGTTCGCCGTGACCACGGCCCTCTCGTACTCGGGGAAGTCGGCGAGGTCGACGTCGGCGTCCGCCAGCGCCATGTCCGTCCCGGCGAACGCGAAGTGCGTCATCCGGTCGGTCTGGGCCAGCAGCCTGGACGGGACGCGGTCGGCCGCCTCGAAGTCATGGACCTCACCGGCGAGTTGAGTGGTGTAGCCGGACGGGTCGAAGCGGCGGATGCGGTCGATGCCGCTCTTGCCCGCGAGCGTGGTGGCCCAGTAGTCGTCCAGGCCCACGCCCGTGGGTGCGACCACGCCCAGGCCGGTGATCACCATCATCGCTTGCTCCTCGGAGAGATCAGTACAACCGCGCTCTGGAAGCCGCCGAAGCCACTTCCGACGCTGAGCACCACGTCGGTGGGGTGCTCGCGCGCCTCGCGCGGGACGTAGTCGAGATCGCATTCGGGGTCGGGCGTGGTGAGATTCGCCGTCGGCGGCACCACTCCGTGCTCGATGGCCAGTGCGGAGGCGGCCACCTCGATCGCGCCGATCGCGCCCAGCGAGTGCCCCACCATCGACTTGATCGAGCTGACCGGTACGCGGCGGGCGTGGTCCTTCAGGCTCCGCTTGAAGGCGGCTGTCTCGTGCCGGTCGTTCTGCCGGGTCCCCGATCCGTGCGCGTTGACGTAGTCGATGTCCTCGGCCGAGATGCCGGCCAGTTCCATGGCCCGGTCGATGGCCTCGGCCAGTTCCCGGCCGTCCGGCTGCAGGCCGGTCATGTGGTACGCGTTGGCGCGTCCGGCGTAGCCGGCCACCTCGCAGTAGATCCTCGCTCCGCGCCGCACGGCCCGCTCCCTGGCCTCCATCACGAAGACCGCGGACCCTTCCCCCAGCACCAGCCCGTCACGGTCCCGGTCGAAGGGACGGCAGGCATGCGCGGCGTCGTCGTTACGGGTCGAGGTGGCCTTCAGCGAGTCGAAACAGGCCACTGTGATCGGCGAGATCGGAGCGTCCGTGGCGCCGCCGATCACGACGTCCGCGGAGCCCTCCTCGATCAGCTGCGCGGCGTGGCCGACCGCGTCGAGCCCGGAGGTGCAGCCGGTCGACACCACCGCTGTCGGGCCCTCCGCGCCGACCCGACGGGCGACCTCCACGCCGGCCGTGCTCGGGATCACCGCGCCGTACAGGTGCCGTACGCCGTACTCCTCGTCGCAGAGCCACTTGCGGCCGCTGTCGCTGATGACGACGTACTCCTCCTCCATCATCATCGTGCTGCCGACCGCGTTGCCGATGGTGACGCCAGTACGAGCCGGATCCAGGTCGCCCTCGCCGACCCCCGCGTCCGCGAGTGCCTCCCCGGTGGCGGCCACAGCCATCTGCACCGCCCGGTCCATCCGGCGTATCTCCTGCGGCGTCGCGCCCAGCGAGGCCGGGTCGAAGTCGCACTCCGCGGCTATCTGGCAGCGGAACCGCTCCGGGTCGAAGAGGGTGATCCGGCGCGTGGCCGTACGGCCCGCCGTGACCGCGGACCAGAAATGGCGGGTGCCCACTCCGCCAGGGGCGATGACGCCCATACCGGTGATGACGGCGCGTCGTTCATTCCTCATCGGGCTCCTCCGTGTCGACGTGCCCCAATTCGGGCCGGGGCGCGAGCGGACACGAGTGGAAGACGACGAACGTCGGCACAGTGCCGTCGTTGAGCATCTTGTGCCTGGTCATACGCGGGATGAGAATGCCCTCGCCCGCCGTCACCCGGTGGACGTCCTTGCCGCCCGTCGTCACCTCCAGGCCGCCCTGCACCACGTACATGAACTCGTCCGAGTACGGGTGGTAGTGCTCCCTGATCCGCTCGCCGACCGCCAGCAGGCCGGTGCCCATGAAGCCGCTGGCCACCCCGGTCGTCGCCGGGCCGAGCACGATCCGCAGCTCACCGCCGTGCCGGGGGCTCGACGGGACATCGGCCGCGGCAACCTTGGCCACCGGCAGCTCCGCCTCCCACGCCGGCTCGCCGGGGGGCGTCCACGCCGGCCGGCCGGGGGGCGTCTCCTGGGCGGACATCAGTCGGCCTGCCAGGTGTAGAAGGGCAGCGCCATGGCGTGCTTGGGTTCGGACCACTCCGGGTCGTAAGCGGTGATGAACGGGAGCAGCCGTTCGTGCAGTTCCTTGAAGAGCGGGTGCTCTCGTGCCTCGTACAGCTTCTCCGTGGGGTTCTCGTCGGCCTCCACCAGGTGCATGTACAGGTCGTGGAACCGGAAGAGTGTGCGTTGCCGCGCGCCGATCAGATGCGGCAGATCAGTGCTGTCCGACCAGCGGAACAGCTCTGCGACCTTGTCGGCGTCCTCGGGTTTCATCCGCGCCACGATCAACGTTCGGTGCATTCCGCCTCCCGGCAAGACTTTTCTGTGTGTTGCCTGTGTCCTGGATTCGTCCATGCGCATCGTGGGCGGTACGCCTCGCGGCCCACTGGTCGCGAGCAGGCATCGGGCCACCAGCGTGCCGACAGCGGCTTACCAGCACCCTCGGTCAATCTCAGGGCCGTCAGAACCTGGAGACCGCAGCGATAGCGAGGGAATCCATGACCGTTTCCCAACCGGCCGGTGACGCCGGCATCCGGAGGCTGGGTGAGCTGGCCTTCGCAGCCGGGAACGCGGCTGCCGTCCAGACGGCAACCCGGCTGAAGATCCCCGACATGATCGACGACAAGCCCGTCCCGGTCGAGGAGCTCGCCGAGAAGGCGGGCCTCGACCCTCATCTGCTGTACCGACTGCTGCGCGCCCTGACCACCTACGGCGTGTTCGAGGAGGTCGGCGAGCGCAGCTTCGCGCACACCGACGCGTCACTGCCGCTGCGCGAGGACTCGCCCGATGGCATCCGTAACCTGGTGCTGTGGATCGGCGCACCGTGGACCTGGCGGGCGTGGCCGCTGCTGGAGGAGGCGATCCGCACCGGCAAGTCCGTCATCCCGGGAGTCTTCGGCAAGGAGTTCTACGACTATCTGCGGGAGGACGCGCCCGACGACGAGCAGCTGTTCGCGCGGGCCATGACGGACTCCAGCGTCCGCAGCTCCGACGTGGTCGCGCAGACCATCGACCTGACCGGCGTCGGCAAGGTCGTCGACATCGGCGGCGGCCAGGGCCTGTTGCTGCGCACCCTGCTCGACCGGTTCCCGGACCTGCACGGCGTGCTCTTCGACTTCGAGCAGGTCGTGACGGGCGCCCACGAGGACCTCAAGGAGGGCGGCCGATTCGCGTCCCGGGCCACCGTCATGCCGGGCAACTGCCTGGAGTCGGTGCCGGTCGAGGCGGACGTCTACATCCTGAAGAACCTCCTGGACTGGCCCAACGAGAGTTCCCGTGCGGTGCTCCGCAACATCGCCGCCGGCGCTCCGCCCGGAGCCCGGGTGATCATCATCGACAGCCTGGTGGACGCCCACCCCGACGAGATGCGGATCACCACCACGCTCGACCTCTTCCTCCTGATGAACGTCGGCGGTCAGAAGCACAGCCTGACCGGCTTCGACAAGCTGTTCGCGGAGACCGGGATCGAGAAGCTGAAGGTGGAGACCGTACCGGGCACGCTCCCGCGACTGCACCTGATCCAGGGCGCCCTGCGCCAGAAGTGAGCGCCTGACCCGGCGGCCCGGACGGCCTGAACGGAACGCCCCGCGCCGGGCCCGCATCACGCCTGTCCCCGTAGGTGCGGCGGGGGCAAGCGTTTTGCGGCGCGCTGGGCGCCGTCAGTAGCCCGGCGCCCCTGGAGCCGCGCCGCCCTGGAGCCGCGGACACCAGCCGGGCTCCAGCGCACCGCCGGACAGTGACCGCGTGACTGCCGCGCCCGAGCGGCGACGCCGGTGGGGACTCGCCGTCATCGGCCTCGCCCCGGTTGGCGGTGGTGCGCGAGGGCACCGTACGAAGCCGATCCTGGTCCGGCGTTCCCGGGTCGGCGTCGGCCATCCAAGAACTCAGGAGGTAGCCGCTGATGCGGAAGTCCGTTGTCGTTCCGGCCGTGCCGATTCCCATCCTGCCGCCGCCCCTGCCGGCCCCCGCCGCGTCAGCCTCGCAGGCCGGTCGGCGCATAGCCGTCATTGGGCAGGGCGGGCCCGCCCGTGCCGTCGCGGCCGTGCTCGGCGCCCACGGCGCCACGGTGACGTTCCCCCCGCCCGGCCACTGGACCGAACGCGCTGCCGCGGGCGCGGCCCGCGAGCCGCTGGACGGCGTTCTCGTCCTGCTTCCCAGGACAGCGGGGAATCCCGACGTCTCCGACGCCGTCGCGACAGCCATGCGCTGCGCCGCCCCTCGCTGGCTGCTGGCGCTGGCCCCGGGGACCGATCCCGCCCAGGCGGGGCGGGCGGCCCTGGCCCTCGGCGGCTGACGCCCCCTGCCCTCTGCCCTCCGCCAGAACACGGTCCAGGGGTTGCCTCGAATGCCGGCGGTGATCCCTCCGCCGGGTCAGAACGTGACGCCCGGCGGGTATCCCTCCGGACCCAGCCCCAGGAAGAGCTCGTTGAGCCGCGTGTTGGCGGGCGCGTCGAGTGCGGTGAGGATCAGTCCGGCCACGGTGTCCGGCTGGTTGAGGGTCTCCGGCCGGTACTCGAAGCCGAACCCCTCCCGTACGGCCTGTTGCATCGGCGTCGCCACGCACGCCGGGAAGATGGACGTGACCCGGACGCCGTTGCCCGCCTCCTCGCCGCGCAGCGAGTCGGCCAGCGCCTTCAGCCCGAACTTGCCGGCCGCGTACGCCCCCCAGTAGGGCTTGGCGGTGGGGCCGGCCCAGAAGTTGATGAACACCGCATGCCCGCCTGCCGCCCGCAGCGCCGGCAGTGTGGTGCGGGTGAGTTCGGCGGGGCCGGTGAGGTTGACGGCGAGCTGATGGGCCCAGGAGTCGGGCGTCGCCTGTTCGATTCCGGCGAGGTGGATCACTCCGGCGGCGTGGACCACGGCGTCGAGCCGCTCCACCCCCGCCGCGCGGACGGCGGGCTCGATCGAGGCCGGATCGGTGAAGTCCAGGACGAGCGGGCGTGCGTCGAGACCGCTGAGCTTCTCCGCGTCCCGGCCGACCGCGATGACCTCGTCACCGCGTTTGCGTAACTGGCGTACGACTTCGGAGCCTATGCCGCCGGTCGCGCCACTGACCATGATCAATGCCATGTCGGGGTCCTCACTTGGAACGGGGGAAGTCGTTCAGCTCGAATACGTTGAGAGCGTCCGTGCAGGTGTCGTACGTGCCGTCGGTCAGCAGTTCCCGTGTCGCGCGGTCCGCGGCGGTGTAAGCCGCCTGGGCGAACGCGGTGCCCACACTGATCCGGCGGACGCCCGCGGCCTTCAGCCGGGCGACGGTCGGGCCGCCGGGCCAGGCCATGACGTTGATCGGCAGCGGTGACGCGGCCACCAGCGGGGCGAGCACCCCCGGGTCCAGCAGCAGCGGTACGAACAGGCAGTCCGCGCCCGCCTCCGCATACGCCTTGGCCCGCTCCAGTACCAGGTCGGGCCGCGCGTCCGGGTCACCCACCTGGGACATGTACACATCGGTACGAGCGTTGATCACCAGGTCGGGTACGCCCGCGGCGGCGGCCGCGTCACGGGCGGCGGCGATGCGCTCGGCTTGCGCGGCCGGGGTGAGGAGGGGAGCGCCGTCGAGGCCCGGCGAGTCCTCCAGGTTGATGCCCGCGGCGCCCTCGGCGACGATCGCGGTGACGGTTTCCGCCGCGTCCCGCGGCGTGGGGCCGTATCCGGCCTCGACGTCGGCGGTGACCGGGATGGTGACGGCGCGGACGATCCGACCGACCGCGGCGACCATCTCCTCGCGGGTCAGCCGCTGTCCGTCCGAGCGGCCCAGCGACCAGGAGACGCCGGCGCTGGTTGTGCCGACGGCCCGGGCGCCCGCCCGCTCGATCACGGCGGCGCTGCACGCGTCCCACGCGTTGGGCAGGACCAGCAGTTCGCCCTCGGCATGGTACGAGCGAAGGCGCGCCGCTTGGGCGTTGAGGGGGTGGGACATGATGCGGAGCCTCCGGTTGCCTCTGAATTCCTGTGTGGACGGGGGAACGTTCAGTTGCTGCTCAGTGTGTCCGCGGCGGGGGCATCGGCGTCCGCGGACAGCGCCGCGTCCTTCTGCTCCTCCAGCTCCGCGAGCCGGGCCCGCAGCGCCGACTGGATCAGCCCGAACGCGTCGCTGCCGAGGGCGAGCCGCCGCGGCGCCCGCTCCAGGGCGGCGAGGTCGGCGATGGCCCGGGCGATCTTGCGCGGATCGCCGGGCGCGGGCAATACGCCCTGCTCCAGCACCTGGCGCACCCGGTCGGCCGGGGTGTCGGCGTACGCGGGAAGCGGCGGCGCGACATCGCCGCTGCGGCCGGCGAAGTCGGTGGGCACGGTGCCGGGTTCGACGATCGTGACCTGGATGCCGAACGGCTCGGCTTCGGCGGCGAGCGACTCGAAGAACCCCTCCACCCCCCACTTGGAGGCGTGGTAGAGGCTCAGATGCGGCAGCGTGGTCTGGCCGCCGACGCTGGAGAGCTGAATGAAGCGACCGCCGCCCTGGGCGCGAAACCGGGGGAGTACCGCGCGTGCCAGGCGGATGGGGCCGAGCAGATTGGTGGCGAGCTGGCGTTGGATCTGCTCGTCGCTGACCTCCTCGGCGGCGCCGAAGAGCCCGTAGCCCGCGTTGCTGACCACGGCGTCGACGCGGCCGAAGGCGCTGAACGTCTCGTCCACCGCCTGTTCGATCCCCGCGTGGTCGGTGACATCGAGCGTGACGGGCCGCAGCCGGTCACCGGCGTGTGCGGCGAGCGGGGCGAGGGCCGCCGGGTCGCGGACGGTGGCGGCCACGCGGTCGCCGCGGTCGAGCAGGGTTTCGGTGAGCGCGCGGCCGATCCCGGTCGAGGTGCCGGTGACGAGCCAGGTCCGGTCCGACATTCTCGGCGGCCTCCTTTTGGTTGACATAGAAAACAGATCGAACGATCGTGCTGTTGCTCGGTGTTGTTCGAGTGTAGAGGGCTACGCCTCCGGCGTCACGGGGCACCGCCGCGGTGCGCACAGCGCGCGCATCAGGATCGAGGGGCGCATCAACCGCTGCGGCCGGGCCCGCATGTTCACCACATCGAGGAACTGCCGGTGGACCTCCGTGTCGATGACGGCACCGTCGATCAACCGGTCGCGCAGAAACAGCTGCACCTTCTCGCGACGGCTCAGCCGGCTCGCGACATGCGGCAGCAGCCGGTCCTGCGCGGCGGAGGTCTGCCAGGCGTCGTCGACGATCCGGGTGATCCGCCCGAAGTACGCCCCGGCCGGCCGGCCGAGGTCCGGTACGGAGCGCAGCCAGTCCCCGAGCGCCCGCGCGTGCAGCGCCGCAGAGGTCATGCCCTGGCCGTAGACCGGGTTGAACGAGGCGACGGCATCGCCCAGCGCGACCAGCCCGGCGGGAAACCGGGACAGGCGGTGGAAGTCCCGGCGCATGCTCGCGGGGAAGCGGTACACCGCCACGTCCCCGATCGGTTCGCAACGCCTGACCAGCTCGTGCATCGGCGGAGCGGGATCAGCCAGGCAGCGCTCCGTGAACTCCTCGAAGCCGCGCCCCGGCCGGTCGTCGGCGAAACCCGTCGTCAGCGCCATCCAGCGGTCACCCTCGACCGGGTTGAGGGAGCTGGCGCCCGGCCGTCCGTAGCGCATCGTCCGCATGGAGTGGGCGGCGCCGAAACCGGCGAGCTGCTGCCCGGGTTCCCGGTGGAAGAAGCAGGTCGCATAGCCGATGTCCACGCCCACCCGGATCCTGGGCGGGCCCTGGTAGCCGATCTCCGTGAGCCAGTCGCAGAGCCTGCTGTTCCGCCCGGAGGCGTCCACGACCAGATCGGCCGCGATCCGCTCGGGCTGCCCGTCCTCGCCGCCGGGGCCGCCGGTCAGCACGCCGTCGACCCGGTTGCCGGTGATCGTCAGCCCGCGGACGCGCGCCGTGACGACCCGCAGCCCCGGCAGAGCCAGCACGGCGCGCCGCAGATGCCACTCCAAGAAGGGGCGGCTCATGCTGAGCATCTCGTCACCGGGGACCGGAACGCGGCGCAGACCGTCGACGAACCAGCCGCCGTCGCGCTCGAAATCCAGCAGCTGCGCCCCGTCCGCGATCATCCGCTCGAACAGGCCGGGGAAGAGCTGGCCGAGGATCTCCCTGCCGCGGCCGAGCAGAATGTGGGAGTGTCCGCTCTGCGGCACGCCGCGCCGCCGCGCGGGAGCCTCGGAGACGACATCGTCGGGTTCGACGATGACCACCTCGTCCGCATGGTCGCTCAGCACGCGCGCGGCCAGCAATCCCGCGATGCCGCCACCGAGAACGAGGGATGTGCGCATACCGCCTCCTTGATCCTCCCGGCGTGGGGCCGGGAAACGTCTAGCCCATCACTTTCTGACGTCATGGCCGGCCGAGGCGCCGTCAGCGCCCCGGACGCGCGCGCAGGGCGCGGTCGACGAGTGCCTCGGCCGCCCCCGTGTACCGGGTCGGGTCGAGCAGCGCCGCCACCTCCTCCTCGGTGAAGTGTCCGGACAGCTCGGGCGCCTCGGCGAGCACCGCGGCGAACGGGCGCGCCTCGTCCGCCGCCCGCGCCGAGGCCCGGCCGACCACCTCCTTGGCCGTCACCTTGCCGAGCGCCGGGGCCAGGACGGCGGCCATCCGCTCGGAGACGATGAGCCCGCCGGTGAGGCCGAGGTTGTCGCGCATCCGGCCGGGGAAGACCCGCAGCCCCTCGACGAGTTCACGGGCGGTGGCCGCGGCGCCCCCCGTCAGCCGCAGGCATTCGCGCAGTGGCAGCCACTCGGCGTGCCAGGCGCCGGCCGACCGCTCGTCCTCGGACAACATGGCGTGTGTCAGCACCGACGCCAGCGCCGGCACCTGCAGCGCCGCGGAACGTACCAGGGTGGCAAGTGCCGGGTTGCGTTTGTGCGGCATGGCGGAGGAGGCACCGCGACCGGCCGCGGCGGGCTCGGCGAGTTCGGCGATCTCGGTGCGTGACAGCGCCTGGACGTCCACGGCCACCTTGCCCAAGGCCCCTGTCACCAAAGACAGTTCGCCGCCCAGGGCGGCGACCGGGGTGCGCTCGGTATGCCACGGCAGCACCGGTTCGGCGAGGCCGACCTGCCGGGCGTACGCGGCGATCAGCTGTTCCGCGAACCGGTCCGGCTCCGGCGCCTCGGGGTGCTCCTCCCGGTGGATCCGCGCGTATTCGGTGTAGCCGGCCAGGGTGCCGGCGGAGCCGCCGAGCTGTACGGGCAGCCGCCGCGCGCGCAGCCGGTCCGCCGCGCCCGCCACCCCCTCGTACCAGCCGGCCGCCTTGAGCCCGAAAGTGGTCGGCACGGCGTGCAGGGCGAGGGTGCGGCCGGGCATCACGGTGTCCCGGTGGTCGGCCAGCACAGCGCGCAGTGCGTCGGCCGTGGCGTCGAGGTCCGCGATCAGCGGGTCCAGCGTCCGCCGGGCCACCAGCATCGCGGCGGTGTCCATGATGTCCTGGCTGGTCGACCCGCGGTGGACGTACTCGGCGGCGGCCGGGTCCCTGGCCGCGACCACTTCGGTGAACGCCCGCACCAGGGCCACCACCGGGTTCGCCGCGCCCCGCGCCTGCCGGGCGAGGGCCACGGCGTCGAGGTGCTCGGCCCGGGCGAGTTCGGTGATCGTCCGGGCGGCCGAGTGGGGAACGAGACCGAGTTCCGCCTGTGCGCGGGTGAGTCCGGCCTCGGCGTCCAGCAGCGCCTGGAGCCAGGCGTGGTCGGAGGCCGCCGCCTCGGCCGAGGTGCCGGCGCGGACCGGGCTGAGCAGCCCGGAGTCGGCGGCCGGCTCACCGGTTCCGTACGGCCCGGTCACTGCGCCACCGCCTGGACGGGGTGGACGTCCGCGTCCGCCGCGCCGCTCAGCCCGAGCACGGAACGGGCGATGGCGTCGGAGTCGCCGAGCGTCACGGAGTTGACGCCCGGGCGTATCCCCGCCGCCGTCGCCCAGTGCACGGATTCGGTGGGCACACCGTAGGCGAACAGCCTCGGATGCGGCCGGCCGTGCGCGTCCACCACATGGAAGGGGCGCTCGGTGATGGCCAGCCCGCCCGTTTCGTACGCCGTACCGTCCCCGCCGGTCACCACATGCGGCCGGCACTGTCCGTTGGCCAGCATCCCGCTGAGCAGCGGATCGGCGGTCGAGCGCAGATCGACGGGCGGGAGCCGGGCGTCGATCAGGACGGTCGCGCGGCACCGGGAGCCGGCCACCCCCGCCGCCTCGACGATGAACGCCCCCTCCAGCGGGTCGGCGTGGGCCCGGGTGCCGGGCCCGAGGACGCGCAGCGTCCCCGCCTCGATGAGCGCCACCGCCTCCTCGATCCGCCGGGCGGGCGGCCCGATGGACAGGAACGCGTTCAGCGGTGTGTACCACTCGTCGAGATGGTCGCGATGGGACGCACCGGTCAGCCCGCCGTGATCCACCAGCAGCCGTACCTCGTTGCGCAGATCCCGCAGCACGTCCAGGGCCGCCTTCAGGGGCCCGTGCACATTGCCCGCGTACGCCTCCGCCACATCCGTGCGCAGCCGCTCCAGCAGCCAGGTGCGGAACTCCTCCGGCGAGCCGAAGGTCCGCCCGGCGTCCGGCCGGGCGAGCCGCTCCCAGTCCCAGCGGTCAACGGCCTCGATACCGGCGTCGGCCAGGGCCCGCTGCTCCTCCTCGCTGCCGGGCGGCGCCGTGAGGTACGCCGCGCGCAACCGCCGGGCCTCGGCCTCCTGGCCGCGCGCGGTGAGCAGCGTCGTGTAGTAGACGGTCCCGGCCTCCTTGGCGACCAGCGGCCAGATGTCGGAACGGAAGTCCAGACCCCCCTCCGCCGTGGCTTTGGCGAGCAGCCGGCCGATGGTGTCAGGGGTCAGCACGAGCGGGAGGTGCCGGCCGTGTGCGCCCTTCTGGTTCTCGCCGCGAGCGTGGAAGGGCACACCGCGGCGCGATCCCGCGCTGATCCGTGGTTCGCGCCCCGACGGGACGTAGGCGAGGCTTCCGTCGGGCCGCCGCCGGTAGGAGCCGCCACGGCCCTCGGTGAGCAGGGCCAGATGGTCGAAGAAGTTGAGCCCGAGCCCGAGGAGGGCGACGTGGTCCTCGGCCGTGAGGCCCGACAGGTCGACATCGGCCGGGTTGGCGGGTGCCACGTAGCGCAGACCGTGCTCCTGCGCGAAGGCGGCCAGCCGCGTCTCGCGCTCGGAGGACCACAGCGGCAGATGGCCCTGCGCCAGAACGACGGCGTGCAGACCGGTCAGCACGTCGCCGTTCTCCAGCTGTACGGTCTGCGTACCGCCGGGCTCCTCCTCGCTCAGGGCGACGGCGCGGGTGCGGTGGACGACCGTGGTCACCGAGGGCGGCGCGGTGTTGCGCACCCGCCGGAACACCCACTCCAGGTAGTGCCCGCAGAAGGCCCGGGTGGGGTACGTGTCCGGGGTGAGGCCACGGGCCTCGGCGAGCACCCACGCGTCGTAGACCTGGTCGTCCTCGGGCCCCATCAGAGTGAGGAACCGCGCCCACTCGTACAGGCTGGGACCGGGCACGAGCGGGCCCGCCATCTCCACGCTCTCGTCGGTGAAGACCGTGGTCTGGGACGCCACCGTATTGGTGAGGAGATGCCTGGACTGGGCGGAGCGCCAGACCTGCCCGGCCCCTGGCGGGTACGGGTCCACGAGGTGCACCGTCACCGGGACACCGGGCGCCAGCTCCTTGGCGTTGGCACAGAGCCGTTCGAAAGCCGAGAGCCCACGCGGGCCTCCTCCGATCAGGCAGACGTCTAGCCGTCGGGTGTTCATGGTCAGTCTCCGCTGAGTTGTCGGTCGCCGGTCACGTCCGGCCGGCCAGGCCGGCCGGACGCGGCTCCTCGAGGATTCGGCCGGGGACCGCGGCGCCGCGGCCGGTGATCCTGGCGCGGCCCTCGATGCCGTGGGTGAGCACGGCCCGGAGCGCGGCCATGCCCTCCTCGGCGGGGCTGCCGGGCGGGCCGTCGGCCGGGCTGCCGTCCGGTTCCGGCTCCTCCCGTGACAGCCGACGCAGCGCGACCAGCACCTCGCCCAGATCGCTGGCCACCTCCGTGAGCACGTCGTGTACGGCACCGGCGTTGCAGCCGAGGATGTCGCCCCACAGTTCGGCGTCGCCCGCCGCGATCCGGGTGGTGTCCCGCAGCCCCTGCCCGGCCAGCCGCAGTTCGGACTCCTCGCCGTCGGCCAGCCGGGCGGCCATCAGACTGGCGATCAGATGCGGGGCGTGCGAGGTGAGAGCCACCGCGCGGTCGTGCTCGGCGTGGTCCATCACCAGCGGGCGGCCCCCGCACAGCTCCACCAGCCGGTGCGCCCGGCTCAGGGCGGCGTCGCCGGAGAAGGCGGAGGGGGTGAGCACCCACGTCCGGCCGTGGAAGAGGTCCGCCTGGGCGGCCAGCGGCCCGGAGTACTCCCGTCCGGCCATCGGATGGCCGCCCACGAACCGGGGCAGATCGCAGCCGAGCCGCGTCATGTCGGCCTGCGGGCGTGACTTGACGCTGGCGACGTCGGTATAGCTCTCGGCCAGGCCCTTGCGCTGCCATGAGTGGAGGGCCGTCGCGGTGGCGCTGGGCGGCACCGCGAGCACCGCGAGGTCGACCCTGGCCGGGGGCGCGCCCGCGATGCCCGCGCCGAGGGAGGCGGCCGTGCTGGCCGCCTCCGGGTCGCGGTCCAGCAGATAGGTGGTCACGCCCCGGGCCCGCAGGGCGAGGGCCACCGAGGTGCCGATCAGACCGGTACCCACCACGGCGGCGCTGCGCAGCACGGTTTCCCGTCGGTCCATGTCGCCGGAGGTCAGGAGCGCCATAGCACGGGGCAGAACTCGGGATCGGAGTAATCGGGGACGCCGCTCGCGGTGCGGCGCACCAGGACGTCGTGGTTGTAGGCGACCTGCTCGCCGTCCGAACGCCAGAAGTTCTGGTAGTGGTTGGGGCCGTCCTGGAGGTGGAGGGAGATCGCGCGGCGCGGCCGGTCGGCCACGTTGGCGCCGCTGCCGTGGTAGGTGCGGCAGTGGTGGAAGCTCATATGGCCGCGCGGGATGTTCATGGGGATCTTGCGCAGCTCGGCGTTGTTGAAGTCGGCGTTCTCCTGGAGCATCTGGTCCAGCTGCGCGCGCTCCCGCTCGGCGAAGTGCAGCGAGGTCTCGTCGTTGCCGCCGGTCTCCTTCCACCGGTGGCTGCCGTCCACCATCGTGATGGTGCCCAGCTCCTCGTCGCAGTCGTGGAAGGGGATGAAGGCGGTCAGCATGTCCTCGGAGGAGCAGGTCGACCAGTAGTGCCGGTCGAAGTGCCAGGGAACGATGTTGGACTGCTCCCCGGGCCGCGGCGGCTTGTAGATCATGGTGGACTGGAAGACCCGGATCTCGTCCGCCTGCGCCAGCCGGGCGGCGACCGCTCCGATCAGCGGCTTGCGCAGGATGCGGCCGATCGTGTCGTCCTCGTAGTGGATGTAGTCGTTGTGCCGCTGCACGGGGCCCTGGTCCGGCTCCCAGTAGGCGATCTTGGGAGGATGCCGCGGCAGGGTGCGGTCCCGGTGGCCGGCGTAGAAGTTCTCGCTGGCCGCCTCGAGCGTCTCGGTCTCCTCGTCGGTGAGGAGCTTTTTGCTCAGGTACCAGCCGTGGGCCGCGTACTGTGCCACGTCCTCGTCGGAGGGCAGCAGTTCGCGTTCCGATGCGGTCAGTTGGAAGGGCGTGGAGGCATGGGAAGTCAAGGAGAGTCCTTCGGTACGGCGTGTCCTGGAGCGGGTGCCGGGAGCGTCGCGTGTGGAAGATCCGCGGAGGTGTGCGGAAGGGGGATGAGGCCGGACCGGCTCAGACATCGGCCCCTTCCCGCTCGACCGCCTCGTACAGCGCCTTGATGTTGCCGCTGCCGAAGGTGCGGGCGCCGTGCCGGTCGATGACCTCCCAGAAGTAGGTCTGGCGCACATGCATGGAGCGGGTGAAGATCTGGAAGACCTGGCCCCAGTGGTCGCTGTCGACCAGGACGTTGGTCCGGCGAAGGTCCTCCATCCCCACGTCGGTGCGGCCCAGCCTCCGCTTCAGCTCGTCGTAGTAGCTACCGGGGGTGCTGAGGAAGGTGAGTCCACGGTCTTCGAGGGCACCGACGGTGCTGACGATGTCGTCGGTCAGCAGGGCGAGGTGCTGGACGCCGGCGCCGCCGTGCCGGGTGAGGAAGTCGTCGATCTGGCCGGGCCTGCGGTCGGTCACCGGCTCGATCAGGGTGAAGGTGATCTTCCCGGAGGGGCTCTGCACCACCTTGGAGTTCATCGCCTGCTCGCCGACCTCGATGAACTCCTCGAAGATCTGCGAGAAGCCGAACACCTCCTCGTAGAACGAGACGGTCTCGTCGAGCTGACCGGCGGGCAGGCACACCGCCGCATGGTCCACGACGCTGATCAGCGGCTCGGCCTGCTCCGGATCGTCGGTGAACATGTCCATCAGGCCCGGGAGGAACTCGTCGCCGTCACCGGTCCGCTGGACGAAGCGGTGCGCGACATCCCCGAAGCCGAGTACGGAGGCGGTGACGACCTTGGTGCCGCAGCGTGAGTGGACCACGGGCTTCTCGACGGAGACGGCGCCGCGCTCGATGACGGTCTCGTACGCCTGCTGCGCGTCGGACACCTCGAAGGCCAGCGTGGCCACGCCATCGCCGTGCCGCCTGACATATTCGGCGGCCGGATGGTCGGGCGTGAGTGCGGAAGTCAGCAGAACACGGGTGCCGCCCTGCCGTAAGAGCAGCGAGCGCTGGCCGGTCAGACCGGTTTCCGGTCCGGCCTGACCGGCCAGCCGGAATCCGAATACGGTGCACAGATAGAAGGCCCACTGCTGGGCGTCGCCGACATAGAATTCGGCATGATCTATTCCGTCGATCTTCAAAGGAAGTCCTCTCCCCTCATTGAGGATGCCGTTTAAGGCGGGTAGTCGCCCTGCCGAGCAGCAGGCTGACGTTGTGGCCGCCGAAAGCGAATGAATTCGATATGACGGCCTCGGCCTGCTGAGCGCGGGCGGCGCCCCGGACATGGTCCAGTTCGCAGGCCGGGTCGATATCGTCGAGATTGTGCGTGGGCGGCAGTTGGCCGGTGCTCAGGGCGAGGGCGCAGACCACGGCCTCCACCGCGCCGGCGCCGCCCAGCAGATGACCGGTCATCGACTTGGTGCTGCTGACCGCGGGACCGCTGTCCTCGCCGAAGACGGCACGCACCGCGCGGGCCTCGGCGAGGTCGCCGAGCCTGGTCGAGGTGCCGTGCGCGTTGACGTACCCGATATCGCCGGCGGTCAGACCGCCACAGGCCAGGGCCGCCCGCATGCTCTGGGCCGCGCCGGTGCCGTCGGGCCGCGGGGCGGTCGGCTTGTACGCGTCGGTGGACGCGCCCCAGCCCAGCAGGTCCGCGTAGCCGGCGGCACCGCGCGCGTCGGCGAGGGAGGCGCGCTCCACGACGAGCACCCCGGACCCCTCGGCGAGCACGAAGCCGTTGCGCCTCCGGTCGAACGGGCGGCTGGCGGCCGCCGGATCCTCCCAGCCGCGCGCCAGGGCCCTGGCGTGCTTGAAGGCCAGTGCCGAGGTGGGGTTGAGCGGGGCCTCCGCGCCGCCGCAGACCACGACGTCGGCCTCGCCGTAGCGGATCAGCCGCGCCGCCTCCGCGACGGCGTGGGCGCCCGCCGCGCAGGCGGTGGCGATCGCCGAACTCCAGCCGCGGATGCCGTATTTGATGGCGATCCGGGCCGCCGCCATGTTCGGCAGCATGCCGGGCAGCAGATACGGGCTGACCGCGGTCGGTCCGCGTTCGTGCCGGGCTCGGGTCTGGTCCTCGTACGTGGTCAGGCCGCCGGCGCCGCTGGAGAGGACGACCGCGACCCGGGTCGGGTCGACGTCCTCGCCGATGGTGATCCCCGCGTCGGTGATGGCCTCGTCGGCGGCGGCCAGGGCCATGAGCGCGTACCGGTCGACCAGCCGCTCCCCGGCGGGCAGCACCTCGGTCGCCTCGATGTCCGGGGCGATGCCGGCGACGTCCACGGACCCGGCCAGCAGATGGTCGGCGGGCGGCGCGATGAGCCCCGTCTTGCCGGCGCACAGGGCGTCGAAGGTGTCAGCGGCGCCGCGGCCCAGCGCGGTGAAGGTGCCCAGGCCCGTGATGACGGCACCCTCGGCGGATACGGTCGCGGTCATGGCTGCGACACCGCCTGGGCCGTGCCGCCGGTACCGAGCAGTTCACCGGCCAGGAACCGGTCGCGCAGCAGCGACTTGCGGACCTTGCCGGTGGGGCCCATCGGGAGGCGCTCCGGGTCGATGGCGACGACCCGGTCCACGGTCTGGGCCACATGGTCCTCCAGCACGGCCAGGACCTGCTCGGTGCGTTCGGCGTCCTGGTCGGCCTTGGCGTCGAGGATCAGCAGCACGGTGGTGGTCACCCGGTCGTCCTCGCGTACGGCGACGACCGTGCACTCCAGCACGTCGGGGCAGCCGGCGAGGATGCGTTCCTCGCTGACGGCGGTGAACAGGCGCCGTCCGTCGGCGAGTTGTACGGAGTCCACGGCGCGGTCGACGTGGTAGAAGTAGCCCTCCTCGTCGCGGTAGACGAGGTCGCCGGTGAGGAAGTAGCCGTTTCTGCGGGTCCGGTAGGTGGTGACCGAGTCATTCCAGTACCCCAGGGACAGCGTCGGCGCGTTGATGCCGAGCTGCCCGACCTCGCCGGGGCCCAGTGGCTCGCAGTCGTCGTCGAGCACGGCGACGTCCGAGAAGGCGTGCGGGCGGCCGATGCACCGGTTGTAGCGGTCGGTGTCGGGGGTGTGGGTGATGAAGAACTGCGAGTGGCCCATCTCGGTCGAGCCGAGGCCGTCCACGAAATGCGAGCCCTTGACGCGCACGATGCCCCGCGAGGTGGCGGCCTTACGGCTGCCGGCCGCGACGAGCCGCCGGATATGCGCCTCGTGCGCGCAGTCACCCGTGTTCCACCAGGCGTTCACGGAGTCGAGGTCACGGATGGAGAGGTCCTCGGCGGCCAGCTCGGACCAGGTGGAGGCGAAGCCCAGTACGCTCTGCGGCTTCCACTTCTCCACCGCGTCCAGAACGGCGGTGCCGTTCTGCCGGGAGAGGACCGCCAGCTGGACGCGGTTGCACAGTGCGAGGTTGACCGCGATCACGGTCGCCGCGTGCGCGGTCGGCAGGGCCCCGAGCATCCGGTCCAGACCCTGGCCCTTGGGCAGGGAGAGCCGGTGCCGGATGGAGGCGAAGAGGCTGTGGTGGGAGTGGATCACAGCTTTGGGCAGGCCGGTGGTCCCGGACGAGTGGGTGATGACCGCCGGCTCGTTCCCGTGGTGCCGGTAGGGCCTGGGGGCGCCGGCCGGATCGGCTGCCCCGAGCCCGGAGACGTCCGGGAGCAGCGGCGTATCGAGGCCGTGCGGGGCCAGTTCGGCGCGGTGGGCCGCGTCGGTGAGGACCCCGGCGGCGCGCAGCCGCCGGATGAACTCGGCCGCGGTCTCGCCGGGGATTTTCCCGTTGACCAGGGCGGGAATCGCCCCGATCCGGGCGAGGGCGAGGTAGCTGAGCACCATGTCGGCGCCGGTGGTGACGTAGACGGCGACCGGGTCGCGCGGTGCGATGCCCAGCGCGTGGAGGGAGGCCGCGCGCGCCGCCACCCGCTGATCGAGTTCTTGCAGGGTGAGCGCCTGCCAGGCAGGGTGCCCGTCGACCTCGGTGTCGAAGGTCAGGGACGGTTTGTCGAGCCCGGCGCCGCGGGCGACCAGCGACGCCAGGACGTTGCCGACGCCCAGTTCGGGGTCGGCCGCCAATTGGGCGCGGTCGTTGGTTGGTTGCACGGGGTGGCTCCTCGATGACGGGGTTGGTTCCGTGGGGTGAGGAAGGCACGCCCCTCAGTCGGCGTGGACGACCGACACGCGCTTGATGATCTCGTCGACCAGGCCGGAGACGGTCAGCAGAGCGACGGTCTCCATCTCGTCCTCGTCGAACTTCACGCCGTAGGTGTCTTCCACCTGTATCGCGATCTCGGCCACGGAAAGAGACTCCAGATCCAGCCCGGCCGGGCCCAGCGGGGTCTCGCCGGTCACCTCCGAGACGTCGTAGTTCATGTTGTTCAGGGCATCGATGATGAACTGGGTGATCTCGGTCTTCTGCATGTGTGGTTCACTCCGATCTCATGGGAACGCAGCCGGGGTGGGACCCGGACACGGTCGCGGTGTGGTGGTCCGTCGCGGATGGTGATGAACGCCGTAAGGCGCACACCGTCGCGGTACGGGCCGCGGCGCGGTTGCGCGGCGTCGCGGCGTCCGGAATACGGGTGGCTCACCAAGCCGGTGGCCGTCCGTTCCTGGACGGTGCCGCACGGGGGCTCCAGGTGAGCCTCAGTCATGGGCGGGGCGTGTGGGCGGTGGCGCTCGGCGGGTCGTCGCGGTTCGAGCTGGGGGTCGATGTGGAGGTTGTACGGCCGCTGCCGGCCCTGGGGCTGGCCCGCCGCTATCTGGCCGCGGCGGAGGCGCGCTGGCTGGCCGGTCTCGGCCCGGTCGAGCGCGAGACGGCGTTTATGTGGCTATGGACACAGAAGGAGGCCGTCGGCAAGGCGCTCGGGCTGGGGCTGCGGGGCGGCGGCATGAGCCGGCCCGTCCCGGTGCCCGCGGTGTGGCCACCGGCCGGGGCCGGTGAGGCACCGCCGCTCGCCGGACTGCCGCTCGATCCGGACACGGCCTCCGCCGCGGTGCTCACCGGCGGCGGCCGATATGTGGTCGGGGTGGCCGTGCACGGCCCTGGCGGGGCGGCGGCCGCCCGCGTCCGGGTATGCCGCGCCGAGCCGGTGGACGAGGGTGGTTGAGCTGGTCACAGCGTCACCGCCGCGCGGGCAGCGGCGCGCAGCGCCTCGGGGTTGCGCAGGGGTTTGCCGGTGGCTGTGCGGGGAATCGCGGGCAGGATGTGGAGGCGGCGCGGCCGCTTGTAGACCGCGAGTCGCGCGGCGACCGTCTCGCTGAGCAGGTCGCCGGTGACGTCTCCGTCAGAGACCGCCACATAGGCCTCGATGCCCGCGCCGTGCACCACGACCGCGTCGCGGACGCCGGGCAGCCGCGACAGCAGCTCCTCGACCTCCAGCAGGTCGACCTTGAGCCCGGCCACGGACACCTGCTGGTCGAGGCGGCCGTGCACGGACAGCAGACCGGTGTCCGGGTCGAGCGTTCCGGCGTCCTTGGTGCGCAGCCAGCCGTCGACGTACCGGGAAGGGTCGGTCTGTCCGACGTACGGGCCGGCGTCCAGCCTCAGCAGGATCTCTCCGTCCTCGATGCGTACGGAGATACCGGGCGCGAGGGTGAGGCGGGGCCGCAGTGCGCCGTTGAGGTCGGAGGCGATGACGCCGGCCTCGGTCATCCCGTACATCAGGCCGAGCGGTACGCCGTAGCAGTTGGTGAAGCGCTGCCACGCCTCGGTCTTGAGCCTGTCGCCGCCGACCACCATGGCCTTGAGCTGGGGCAGCGGGGGCGGGGACTGGACGGCGGAGAGAAGGCCGGCCTGGGCCGGGACACCGAGGATCGTGGTCGGCGCCGGGTCCGCCGCGACGGCGTGGTGGATGGCGTCGACGGTATGGCTGCTGGGGAGCACCAGATGAATGTCGTGGTGCAGTCCGTAGAGCAGTCCGCCGACCAGGCCCAGCACATGGATGATCGAGGCGAGGACGACGATGCGCTCGCCACTGCCGGGGAAGCCGTCGATGAGGCGGTAGCGCTCCACCTCTTCGATGAGGCTCGTGGCGGTCCGTCCGATGACCTTCGAGGGGCCGGTGGAGCCGGAACTGAGCTGGAGCAGTACATGGTCGGTGTGGGCCGGGGCACCGTCTGGGCGCGTGGTGATCACCGAGCCGGTCTCGAAGTACCCGCGTAATCGGCCGGTGATCTCACGGTCGGGTGCGACGACGACTTGCGGGTTGATCCGGGCGATCGACGCCGCGGCCTCGTGTTCGGTCAGCCGGTAGTCGATGAGCGAGACCTGGGCTCCGATGCGCCAAGCGGCCAGCAGGGTCGTGATGGAGGCCAGCGAAGGGGGCAGCCGCAGTGCTGCCGTTCCTCTCGGTAACAGACCTGCTTCGGTGAGCCGCTGCTGCTGAAACTCGATGTGTTCACGTAATTGCGTCGTGGTGAAGGTGGCCCCCAGGGTCAACGCCTTGCGCGGGCCCGGCCCCTTGAGGAACCACGTGTCGACCCAGTTTCCGTTCATGTGAACCGACCTCTGCTCACCGCAACCCCCACCTGACGAAGGACAGTTTGTTGCTTGCCGAACAAGCGTGCCAGCCGGCGCCGTGCGTCTATCTTCACCAGATGTGAACCGGCGATGCAAGTAAAGAATTCCTTAGTATTCGCGGGTCATTTTTTGACGCGCCAATCACGCCTGCCTGCCGGGGAAATGGAAGGCGGCGGGGCATCGTTTATTGACTATGGTTATTCCCGTGCGCGGGGAAAATGCATTAACCGTTCATCAATGCGTCACTGCGGCCCGGCGCAGCTGACGGACCGCCGGAGCCCCCATGAGTGCCATGGTTTCCTCCGTCTCCTCGGCGAGGTGCCGCAGCACCGCTGCCGCGCCCTCGGCGCCCGCGTGTGCCAGCCCCCACATCAGCGGTCGGCCGACGAGAACAGCGGTGGCTCCCAGACACAGCGCCTTGACGACGTCCGCGCCGTACCGGATGGAGCCGTCGACAAGGACCTGGGCCCGGTCACCGACCGCGTCGGCGATCTCGGGCAGGGCGGTGATGGCGGGCTGGGCGAAGTCGAGCTGCCGGCCGCCGTGATTGGACACGACCAGGGCGGCCGCTCCGTACCGCACGGCGAGCCGGGCGTCCTCGGCAGTGAGGATTCCCTTGAGCACAAGGGGAAGTGAGGTGCGCTCCGTGAGCCAGGCCAGGTCGGACCAGGTGATGGAGGCGTCGAACTGTTCCCGGGAGTGCCGGGCGACGGCGGAATCGCCGGTGCGTCCCGTATGCGACGCGGACATGATCTCCGGGTCGAGGTTGACGGCGCGGATGCCGTCCGGGACGGCGAAGCCGTTGCGCGCGTCCCTCTGTCTTCGGGCGACGCGTGGCGCGTCGACGGTCAGCACCAGGGCCTGGAAGCCCGCGTCCTCCGCCCGCTGGACCAGATCCAGCAGGGCGTCGCGCCGGCGCAGCCAGTACAGCTGCAGCCACAGCGGGCCGGTGGCCGCCTGGGCGATGTCCTTCAGGGTGCGGCTGGCGAACATGCTCACCGTCAGCAGGGAGCCCGTCTCGCCGGCGGCGCGCGCCGCGGCCACTTCCCCTTCGGGGTGGGCGAGTTGGTGGTACGCCATGGGGGCGATCCCGATGGGCGCGGAGAGCGGCGCCCCGAGCAGGGTGGTCGTGGTGTCGACATGGGAGACGTCGACGAGGCAGCGCGGACGCAGGCGTAAACGGTCCAGCGCCGTGCGGTTGGCCATCAGCATCGACTCCGTCCCGCTGCCGCCCGCCAGGAAGTCCCAGACGTCGGCGGGCAGTCGGGCCCTCGCCGCTCTCTCGTAATCGTGCAGGCTGAACTGGGTCATGGCTGCTTCCCCCGTTGCGTCCACCAGTCTGATCGCCCGCCCACAGTAACATGATGACTGCACGATCGTGCGTACACTGGGTCGTCGTGCGCCTTATAGTGAGCACCCGGAACGCACCTTGTTCCGGGACTTCGTGAGGTAGGTGACGACGGTGGCTGACACATCCACGGGCGAGGCGGGAGCGCGCCTGGACGGCCGTATCGCGCGGGGCAACCAGACGCGGCAGATGATCCTGCGCCGCAGTGTGGACATCGCCTCGGTGGAGGGACTGGAGGGGCTGTCGCTCGGCCGGCTCGCGACCGAGCTCAAGTTGAGCAAGAGCGGCGTCTTCTCGCTGTTCGGCTCCATGGAGGAGCTCCAGCTCGCGACGGTGCGAGCCGCGATCACCGTGTTCCTTGAACACGTGGTGGTGCCGGCGAGGCGGACACCGGTCGGGGCGGCCAGGCTCCACGGCCTGTGCGAGAGGTGGCTGGCCTACTCCAGGGACCGGGTCTTTCCCGGCGGTTGCTTCTTCTACTCCGTCTCCGCCGAGTTCGACGCCCGCCCCGGCCCGGTGCGCGACACCGTCGCCGCGGCCCAGGTCAATTGGCGTACGTTTGTCGAGCAGACCGCCGAGGAAGCGCGCGTCGCGGGCGAACTCCGCCCGGACACCGACATTCCGCAGCTCGTGTTCGAGCTGATCGCCTTCATGGAGACGGCCAACGGCGAGTCGATGCTCAGCGGCGACACCGCCGTCTACGGCCGTGCCTCCACCGCCATCCTCGCCCGGCTCCACACCGTCGTCACCGACCCCTCGCTGCTGCCCGACGCCCCCTGACCTAGCGGGAGACCATGGCACTCGACCCACAGCTCGCGGCCCTGTACGCACAACGGGCCACCGCCGGCATCCGCCCCCTGTACACCATGTCGCTCGACGAGGCACGGGCGGCGGACCTGGCCGCGATCCAGGCCGCGTCCGGATCACCCGAACCCGTGCACGAGGTCACCGACATCGAACTGCCGGGGCCCGCCGGGCCGCTGCCCGCGCGCGTCTACCGGCCCGCGGGCGACGGCCCGTTACCCGTACTCGTCTACTTCTTCGGCGGCGGCTGGACGCTGGGCACGATCGACACCAGCGACGCGATCTGCCGCAGCCTGACCAACGCCGCCGGCTGCCTGACCGTCTCGGTCGGCTACCGCCTCGCCCCCGAACACCCCTTCCCCGCGGCCGTCGACGACTGCTTCGCCGCGCTGCGCCGGATCGCCGCCGCCGCCGGCCGCACCGGCCCGCTCGCGGACGCCGACCCCCTGCGTATCGCCGTGGGCGGCGACAGCGCCGGCGGTAACCTGTCCGCCGTCATGACCCTGCTGGCCCGGGACGCCGGTGGGCCCGCCCTCACCACCCAGCTCCTCGTCTACCCCAACACCGACCATCGTGCCGACACCCCGTCCCGCCGGGAGAACACCGACCCGGCGTTCTTCAACGACAAGTCGGTGGACTGGTACTGGGGCAACTACCTCGCCCGCGCTGAGGACGGCGACGATCCGCGCGCCTCGCCGCTGCGCGCCGCCGACCACACCGGCCTGCCGGCCGCTCTGGTCATCACCGCCGAATACGACCCGCTGCGCGACGAGGGCGAAGCCTACGCCGCCCGGCTGCGCGAGAGCGGTGTGCCCGTCACCCTGACCCGCTACCCCGGCATGATCCACGGCTTCTTCGCGATGGCCGGGACGCTGGACGCGGGTCGCCGCGCCATCGAGCAGGCCGCCACCCACCTGCGTGAGGCGTTCGCGGCGGCGGCCACCGAGGGGAAGTGACACCATGGCCGACACGAGTACGAGTACCGTGCCGCCGCGCGGACTGAACATAGGGGAGCTGCACGCCTCCCTCACCGATCCGCTGCTCGACGCGATGAACTTCCTCAACGAGGTCGCCTCGCGCTTCTCCGACGCCATCTCCTTCGCCGCCGGGCGCCCCTGGGAAGGCGCCTTCGAACCCGAGGACCTCGCCCGCCTCGTGCGGAGCTACACCGATCATCTGGAGCGCGACCGGGGCTGGTCCCGGGACCAGGTGCGCACCCAGCTTTTCCAGTACGGGCGCACCAACGGCGTCATCCACGACCTCATCGCCCGCACCGTCGAGAACGACGAGGGCATCCGGGTGGCCCCCGAGTCGGTCGTGGTGACCGTCGGCTGCCAGGAGGCCATGCTGCTGGTCCTGCGCGCCCTGTTCGCCACGCCCGAGGACACGCTGCTCATCAGCTCTCCGGCGTACGTGGGGGTGACCGGCGCCGCCCGGCTGCTCGACATCCGCGTCCACTCGATCCCGGAGGGCCCCGCGGGCCCGGACCCGGACGCCGTGGCGGCCGCGGCCGCGGAGGTACGGGCCGCCGGCGGCCGGCCGCGCGCCCTCTACCTCGTACCGGACTTCGCCAATCCGTCGGGAGCCAGCGTCCCGGTGGACTGCCGCCACCGGATGCTGGAAGTCGCCGAGCGCGAGGATCTGCTGCTGCTGGAGGACAACCCCTACGGTTTCTTCTCCCGGACCGGAGAGCGCCGTCCGACGCTCAAATCGCTCGACCGCGACCGGCGCGTCATCCACCTGGGCTCCTTCGCCAAGACCGCGCTGCCCGGCGCCCGCGTCGGCTACATCCTCGCCGATCAGGAGGTGTTCGGTCCCGATGGCAGGCGTACCCTGCTCGCGGACGAGCTGTCGAAGATCAAGAGTATGACGACGGTCAACACCCCGGCCGTCAGCCAGGCGGTCATCGGCGGTCTGCTCGTCGAGTCCGGCTGCCGGCTGCGGGAGGCGAACGCCGAGAGCATCGCCTTCTACGCAGCCAACATGGACGCCCTGGTCGGCGCGCTCGACCGGTCCTTCCCCGAGCCGGACCGGACCCGGCTCGGGGTGTCCTGGAACCAGCCGGAGGGCGGCTTCTTCCTCCTGATGACCGTGCCGTTCGCCGCCGACGTCAAGGCCCTCGAGCGCTCGGCCCGCGAATTCGGCGTGCTGTGGACCCCGATGAGCGACTTCTACCTGGACGGCGACGGCACGCGTCAGCTGCGGCTCTCCTGCAGCGCCCTGGATCCCCGGCGCATCGAGGAGGGCGTGCGGCGGCTGGCCCGCTTCATCACCGACCAGGCCGCCGCCGAACCGGACCGGCCGGCCGGCTGACAGGACGAGGGAAGCCCCGGCCTGCCGCCGGGGCTTCCCTCGTTCACGTCCGCGTACGGCGGCTCAGGCGCCGATGGCGTGCACCCCGCCGTCCACATGGACGATCTCGCCCGTGGTCTTCGGGAACCAGTCCGACAGCAGCGCCACCACTCCGCGCGCGGTCGGCTCCGGGTCGGTGACATCCCAGCTCAGCGGCGCCCGCTGGGCCCATATGTCCCGGAACGTCCCGAACCCCGGGATGGACTTGGCCGCCATCGTCCGGATCGGACCCGCGGCCACCAGGTTGCAGCGGATGTTCCGGCCGCCCAGGTCCCGCGCCACATAGCGGGACGTCGACTCCAGGGCCGCCTTGGCCACCCCCATCCAGTCGTAGGCCGGCCAGGCCACTTTGGCGTCGAAGGTCAGGCCCACCACCGAGCCGCCGCGTGGTCCGAAGACCGGCAGACAGCTCGTGACCAGTGACTTCAGCGAGTACGCGGAGACCTCGACGGCCGTGGCCACCGAGTCCCAGCCGGTCTGCAGAAAGGTGCCGCCGAGCGCGTCCGGCGGCGCGAACGCGATGGAGTGCACGATGCCGTCCAGCCCGTCGACGTGCTCCCGTATCAGCCCGGGCAGAGCGTCCAGGCGCTCCTGGTCGGTCACGTCCAGCTCGATGACCGGCACCGGCTTGGGCAGCCGCCGGGCAATCCGCTCCACCAGGCTCAGCCGCCCGAAGCCGGTGAGCACGACCTCGGCGCCCTCCTCCTGGGCGAGCCGGGCGGTATGGAAGGCGATCGAGGAATCCATCAGGACACCGGTCACCAGGATGCGCTTGCCCGCCAGAAGCCCGCTCATCGCGTGACCGCCTCCGCCCCGGCGGAGCCGTCGTTCCGGGCGGCCGCCACGAAGTCCAGCGCGCCCTGGACGACATCCGGGTCGTCCAGGATCCGGCGGTGGCCCAGCCCCTTGGTGGTGACCAGACGCGCCCGGTCGCCGAACCCGGTCGCCATGCGCCGCGCCTGGTCCATGCCCACCCGCTGGTCGTTCTCGTCGTGGAAGAGCAGGATCGGCAGCGTGAGCTCCGCCGCCCGGTGCACGGCGGAGAAGCGCTGCCAGATGTCCTGCTCACCGGGGAAGATGTCCCGTTCTATACGCCCGCGCAGCTCCGCGCGCAGCCTGGGCCGCAAGGCCAGCTGATCGCAGAACTGGTCGAAGAGATACGTGAATTCGCACACCCCGCTGATGGCCACCAGCCGCCCCGCCCGTACGCCCGAGCGCAGGGCGAGGGCCGACGCCATGACGCCGACCGAGTGGCTGATGATGGCCTCGAACGCGCCGTACTGCTCGGACAGTTGGAGGATGGCGTCCTGGAAGGCCAGCACATTGGTGGTGTCGCCGGTGGCGTCGCCGTGGGCGGGGGCGTCGAAGGCGATCGGGCTCAGGCCCTGTTCGAGGAGCCCCGGTACGAACCGGGCGAAGCAGGAGCCGCGCGACTGCCAGCCGTGCACGAGGAGCACCGGCCGCGCACCGCTGCCCCAGCGGTACGTGACGGCCGTCTCGCCGCCGACCGACAGCTTGCCGATATCGGCGTCGGCCAGCACCTCCTGCTCGGCGGGCCGGGCAGCGGCGCGCTTGAGCGGCAGCCGGAAGACGCGGTAGGCGCCGGCGCCGGCCAAGCGCGGGGCGAGCAGGGAGGTGGCGTTGAGTGCCTTGCCGATCAGGGCGGCGGCCTGTTCCATATCCGGTCCTCATTCTCTTGTGGCTGGTGGTGGGTGCTCAGCGCGCCGATCGGCTTCCGGCGGCCCTGCGGGTGGCGCGGGCCACGGTGAAGGCGAGTTCGGGCAGCTCGTCGCGCTGCCAGCTGAGGGCCCCGGCCAGGCCCATGCCGTCGCCCTCGTTGGTGTGGGCCAGTTCCACCGAGTAGAGGTCGACCGTGCCCGGCCGGCGCAGCCGTTCGCTCAGCTCGTCCTCCGGTACGTCGGTGAGGTGGCGGTGGGAGACGGTCAGCGGTCCGTACGTCCGCGACCATTCCGGCTCGAGCAGATGCAGCACCTGGGTCTGGCGGTCGGCGGCGACCGCGGTCTGGGTCTCCCGATAGGTGCGGATGACGGAGTGTCCGCCGTCCACCAGCCGGAAGACGCTGACGTTGCCCGCCGGCCGCCTGCCGTACAGCAGCGCCTGCTGCACCAGCGTGGGCACGATGTCGGGCACCAGGGCGCTGGCCCCGTCCCCGACGAAGGCGAGCACGTTGTCGTCGCGGGTGAGGGCGACGGCGGGCACCGACTGCAGGGCGTCGCCCATCAGCGCGCGCCCGTACCAGCCGGAGAAGCCCGGCCCGGTGCGCGGCAGGTTCCGTACGGCGGAAATGCCGCCGCGCCCCACGTCGAAGATGCCGGTGTAGGTATATCCGTGGCGGGTGATCAGCCCATCGAGGAGCCGGGCCATGCGGTGGAAGTAGTAGTTCGGGCTCATGGGCCGCAGCGGCAGCTGGTGCAGTACGTCCGAGGCGCTGTCGTGGGTCGCGGCGAGCGCTGCGCGGCGCAGCGCCAGCACCTCCGGGTCGACGGCGAGTCTGCCGTGGACCTCGCGCAGGAAGCCGCGGGCTTCGGCGGCCACGGGGAGGTCGGCGAACGGGGCCACATGGGCCGCGTCGTCGGTGACCTGGACGATGCGCATCTGGCGGTCCAGGGTCCGCGGGGTGAAGGGCGTGGCGAGTTCGGCGATCCGGCTTTTGAGGAAGAGCAGCGCCAGCTCACGCCGGTTGCGCAGGTGTCCGTCGGCGTGCAGATAGTTGTGGACCCGCGCGGAGCAGCCCATCTTCGCCAGGGTGCCGAGATATTCGGGCACCTGCTTGCCCTCGTGGTAGCGGCTGACGGTGCCGGGTCGGGTCAGCGAGTCGGCGAGTGCGACGCCGGAGGACCGGGCGATGGCGTAGGTGAGGTCGCGTTCCTCGTCGTCGAGCTGTCCGCACTGCCAGAGCATGCGGGCGGGGTCCTCGTTGAGGATGCGCACCACCGGAGCCAGCGCGCTCTCCTGGACGCGGGCCCGCGGCGCGGGGGCGGGGGCCGGGGCGGGGCGGCGCTGCCCGGCGGGATCGGCGGGCGCGTTCAGGACGGCGGCGGTGACCAGCAGGAAGACGGGCCCCTCGGCGGCGTCGTAGGCGGCCTGCGCGGCGGCGAGCTGGTCCGGCAGCCGGGCGGGGTCGTCGAGGTAGAAGGTGTGCAGCCGCCGCGCCCGCAGCACCTCGCGAGAGTCCTCGGCCCGGTGCACGGTGCCCTGGAAGGGGTACCACTCGCCGGCGTCGGCGTCGGCGCAGATGATGAAGCCACGGGCGCGGGCCTCGCGCAGATTGGCGAGGGTGCCCTTGAACTCGTCCACCATGCCGTTGGTGACGACGATCAGGAACGGGGCGCCGTCCAGCTGCCACCGGGCCAGCGCGCCGCAGGCCAGGCCGTGTTCGTTCGGACCGCGCAGGACGGGGTTGCCGGACTCTTCGGCGGCCCGCTCCAGTTCGCCGATCAGCCCGGTGACCAGGGAGCCGGTGTAGTAGTGCAGGCCCCAACCGGTTCCGGCGCGGGCGCTGAGGAAGTCGTGCAGTCCCTGGGCGAGCAGGCGCTCGGGGACGGTGCCGGCGCGGATCACCTGTGCGGCGTGCCGGAACTGCACCTGGTCGGCGAAGGCGCACACGACAGCGGCGGCCAGCAGCCACGGCTCGTCCGGCAGCCGCTTGAGGGCGTACGGCCGGCCGAGCCGGACCTGTGACTCCTCGGCGCTGTCGTAGACGTGCACCGTGTAGGCCGAGAGGTCCGCGTCCAGGCCCGCCGGGAGGTCCCGGTGCAACTCGGCCAGCGCCGTGCCCACGGTCTCGGCGAGCGGATCGGCGCAGAGACCGGCGGGCACCGCGTCGATCAGCAGAAGCGCGAGGGTGACCGGTCCCTCCTGCCGGGCGGCCTCCGCGCGCAGGGCGGCCACGGCGGCGGGAACGGTGTCGGCGCTCAGGTGCCGCACCTCGTCGGCGGCGAGGGCGCGGTGCAGAAAGCGGCGGGCCCGGCGGGCCGCCTCCTGGTACGGCTGGGGCCAGTCGCCCGCGTCCTGGCCGTCCTGGGAGAGCGGGTCGCCGGAGAGCGCCGCACCGGTGATGTCGGCCAGGGCGGTGCGTACGGTGTCGTGGAGTTCGGATCCCTTGCCGACGCTGACCACGAGCAGCCGTTCGGCAGGGCGCGCGGGCGGCGCGGTGGAGGCGGTCGGTGCGGTGGAGGCGGTGGGGGCGGTGGGGGCGGCCTTCAACGGTTGCCTCCCTCGGCCGGATGCGCGGGTACGGCCTCGATGGCGCTCTCCGCGCGGGCCGACCGTAAGGGGGGCGTGTGTACGGTACGCACCTCGAAGCCCGCCTGCCGCAGCAGCGCGCGGTACTCCGCCTCGGTGCGGTCCCAGCCGTCGAGAGTGACCAGCATCAGCAGGTCGATCAGCTTCCCTTGCGCGGCGAACGCGGAGGGCGCGGCGTCCAGCGGTTCCGCCGATGTCTCCAGGCGTTCGAGGACCAGCAGCCTGCCGTGGTCGGGGATGGCTTCCCGGATCCGGCGCAGGATGAGCGTCGCCCGTTCGTCGTCCCAGTTGTGCAGCACGCGGGACAGCGTGTAGACGTCCCCGCCGCCGGGCAGCGGGTCGAAGAAGCTGCCCGGTACGAAGCCGACACGCTCGGCCAGCCCCAGTCCGGCCAGCTTGGCGCGGGCCCGGTCGACCGCCTCCGGCAGTTCCGTCAGGATGCCCCGCGCGCCGGGGACGCGGGCGAGCACCTTGGCCAGCAGCCCACCGTCGCCGCCGCCCACGTCCACCAGCGTGCCGAGTCCGGTGAGATCGCATTCGGCCAGCGCGGTGGGGACCGGGGCGGTGCCCATGGCGGCGGTGAACCTGGCGCGGACCTCGGGTTGTTCGTCCAGGTAGTCGTAGAACGGTTTGCCGTGCAGTTCGCCGAAGGCCGGCCGGCCGGTACGCAGGACGGTCAGGATCTCGCCGAAAGACCGGTAGACCTCCTCCCCGAACAGGATCGCGGCGGAGCGGCTGGACCGGGTGGTGTCCGTGCACAGCAGACGGCTCGCCGGGGTGAGCGCGAAGACGCCGGGGGACGGTTCGCGGAACAGCCCGGCGGCGGTGAGGGCGCGCAGTACGCGGCGCAGGGCACGCGGGTCGGTACCGGCCGCGGCGGCGAGTTCACCGGCCGGGCGTGGTCCGTCGGCGAGCAGGTCCGGGACGCCGAGCTTGGTGAGCGCGTAGCAGGACTGCGAGAGCCAGCCGCCGGTGAGGACGGAGAAGAGCGCCGCGCGGTCCGCGAGCGAGGGCGTGGCGAGGTGATCCGGGGTGGGCGTGGGAGCGGTGTCGGACTGGGTCATCCTGCGATTCCGTTCTCGGCCGCCGCGGTTGTTCCGAGATGCGCGCCGATCGCGCGTATCGCCTCGGCGGCGGCGATGGCGTGGCCGCGGCGGTTGGCGTGCCTGCCGTCGGCGCTGAAGATGTCGGACGCGCTGCCCACCGGGTGGTCGAAGAGATCGATATGCAGCGTGCCCAGGTCGTGCGCGATGGCCTGCGTGACGCGTGACAGATCCCTCAGCCGTCGGCCGAACCCGTCCCGGAAGGCGTCGGGCACTTGGGGGGAGCGCGATCCGTCGATCATGCTGACGGTGATCACGGTGCAGTCGCGTTCGCGCAGCGCGGTCACAATCGTCCGTATCTCGGCGCCGACGCGGTCCGCGTCGAAGGCGGCGACGAGCGTGTCGTAGCCGCCGCAGGCAACCAGCGCCAGATCGGGGGCGCACTCCAGCGCCCTGGTGAGCTGAGTCGCGCGGACATGGGCGGCCCGGGTGTTGCGCCGTCCCAGATTGTGATAGGTCAAAGCGGCCTGGTGCCAGACGAGTTCGGCGCCGATCCGGTCGGCCCAGGGCTGGTCGGGATAGCCCGGAACGGGGTCCCCGAGCCCCTCGGCCACGCTGTCCCCCATGACGACGAAGCGCCGCCAGGGGTGACCTCTCAGCAGTCGTTTCGCCTCCCCGTCGCGAAGGCAGTACGGGTCGGCACTCTCCGCTTCATTTTCCCTGAGCATGACGGTCGTTGATGTCCCTTCGTCGGGCTCTGTCGCGTGACCCGGCGGATGGTCCGGGCAGTCCTGGCCTCGCCGTGACAACAACACGGCCTGGCGCAAGGGTGCTTGCCCAACCCTCAATGAGTCAATACGATCGGTCGTGCTAATAGATTTTGCCGGCCCCTAGGCCCTGCGAGAAAGGGATCCCGTGGACATCGTGGAGTTCGACCGGATCGCCGTACTGGAGTCATTACGGCTGGTCGAGAAGGCGAGCCAGGACGACTGGGAACGGCCGACACCGTGCGCCGAGTGGAATCTGCGGCAGCTCGTGTCCCATATGGCCGGTCAGCACGAAGGGTTCGCCGCATCCGCCGCCGGCGGCGCGGGCGATCTCGACGCCTGGCGGGACCGGCCGCTCGGCAGCCGGCCGTACGACACCTACCGGGAGTCGGCGCAGCGGGTCCTCGACGCCTTCGCCGGAGACGGCATCCTCGAACGCAGCTTCCAGCTTCCCGAGGTCATCCCCGACTTCGACTTCCCCGCCTCCGTGGCGATCGGCTTCCACTTCCTCGACTACGTAGTCCATGCCTGGGACGTCGCCACCGCACTCGGCATCCCCCTCGAACTGCCCGATCACGTCATCGAGGAGGCGCTGCGCATCGCGGCTCTGGTCCCCGACGACGCGTCACGCCGAGTACCGGGCGCCGCGTTCCAGCCGTCCGTGGACCTGCCCAGCGGCGCCCCGCCCCTGGACCGGCTCGTCGTCATGCTCGGGCGCACGCTCCCGGGCGCCGGCCCGTCCGGCGCCCGACGGGTCGCCTGAAACCATGGAGGTCACCCCCGAGATGCCCGGCGACACCACGTCACCTTCCGTCGGCCGAACCGCGCTCATACCGCCCTCGGGCGCCGCGCGGGGCGAAACGGCCATCATCGTCGCCCTCTCCATCGCCGCCATGGTCGTCTCCATGGCGCAGACGCTCATCGTGCCGATCCTCGGCGTGATCCAGGCCGCACTGCACACCTCCGCCGCCAACGTCAGCTGGGCCAACACCGCCACCCTCCTGTCCGCCGCCGTGTTCACCCCGCTGCTCAGCCGGTTCGGCGACCAGCACGGCAGGAAACGCACGATGATGGCGGCCCTCGTCGTCATGACGGCCGGCTCGCTGTTGGCCGCCCTGACGCACTCCCTGTTCTGGCTCATCGTCGGGCGGGTGCTCCAGGGCAGCGCCACCGCGCTCTTCCCCCTGGCCCTCGCCGTACTGCGCCACGAGATCCGCCCGCAGCGACTGGCCGGGTCGATGGCCCTGGTCAGCGGCACCCTGGGGTTCGGCAGTGGTCTCGCGCTGGTGATGACGGGCCTGCTCACCCAGAACGCGGGCTCCGACTACCGCCGCGTCTTCTGGGTCGCCGCGGCCCTCGCGTTCATGGCGCTGTGCGCCGTGGCGCTCCTGGTGCCGACCGACCACGACCACACCGGCGGTCGCACCGATGTGCTGGGCGCGCTCACCTTCGGCGGATTCCTGGTCCTTCTGCTGCTGCCCATTTCACAGGGGAGCAAATGGGGCTGGTCCTCCGGGCGTACGACGGGCTGCTTCATCGCGGCGGCGGTCATGGCGTGCGTATGGTGGTTCACCGAGCGCCGCGTCCGCGAACCCATGGTGGACCTGCCGACCTTCACCCACCGTCCGGTGCTGTTCACCAATGTCGCCGGGCTGCTCATCGGCTTTGTGATGTTCACCCAGTTCATCGGGCTGTCGTTCCTGGTCCAGATGCCCGGAAGCATCGCCGGATACGGCTTCGGCGCCTCCGTACTGCGCGCCTCGGTCGAATACCTGCTGCCCAGCACCCTGGTCTCGCTGCTCACCGCACCCTTGGGCGGCGCCCTGGTCCAGCGCTACGGGCCCCAACTGGTGCTGACGGTCAGCGGGGTGCTCGGCACTGCCGGGTTCGTCTGGCTGTCGACGGCCCATGACACGACCGCGTCCGTGATCGGTGCCAGCCTCATCACCGGCGCGGCCATCAGCTTCGGCTACGCGGCGCTCCCCGCGCTGATCGCCGCGGGCGTCCCGCGCGAGATGACCGGGCTTGCCAACGGCATCAACTCGATCTCCCGCTCCGTCGGCAGCGCGATCGGCAGCGCCACGATCACCACATTGCTGGCCTCGAAGAGCATCCAGGGCCTGCCACCGGGTCTGCCCCCGCTGCCCGCCGAGTCCCAGTTCACCATCGGCTTCGTGATCGGCGCCGCGGTGTGGACCGCCGTCATCCTGGTCGCCCTCTTCGGCCTGCCCCGCACGGCCCGGCCGCGCCGACGCGGCGCCGAGGAACGGGCGAGCGGTACAGCTGATGCGGACCGCAAGAGCCGAATCTAGACTGACGAAGGCGTGGAACATCCTGAATGAGGGAGACATGTGCCATGTCCAAGCGAGGCAACAAGCGACGCGCCCGTAGGAAGAAGAGGGCCAACCACGGGAAGCGTCCCAACACCTGAACCGACCGAGCCACGAGCCTGTGGGCGCCGGAAACCCGTGTCACCCCATGCGACCTGCGTGTACGCGTGCATGAGACCGCCGAGTCGATCGCGTCGGGAGACGCGAGTTTCGTCGGTGGCGACGAGGCGACGCGTCACGGGGGGACTGCCTACGCTCGCACAGCGGGCCCGCGAGGCTGCCGTCCTCCCCATCCGCCGATTCCTGTGACCCCGGTACGCGCCGGACTCGCGGACGCGCCGCGGCCGGCTGCCCACCCGAAAGGACGCCGCGGCTCTCAGGACCCAGCCTGGCAAGTGACCTTCATCTGGCCCGCCGCATGGTGGGCGTACGTCGGGCCGTTGTCGTTCCAGTCCTGTCCGCGGTCGAGCATCCTCACCGCGATACGGCCGTCCTCCACGCGGTACGTGCCCGCATCCACGAGCCGGCCCCGGTTCGCCCGCTGATCGACCTGGAAGGTCGCGTACGCGCTGTCCTCGTCTTGCGGGTCGGAGAGCACGCGGTACGTCGTCGGGTCGCCGCCCACGTCCGTGCTGTCACCGTTGGGTACGAACACCCCGATCGTGCACGTGTCGTGGCCGGGGCCCACCGACCACCACCACAGCGCCGAGTTGTCGTGGTCCTCTGTCCGGCTGCCCGACATGGGGACGGCGGCGTAGGAGCCATCGCAGGAACCGCCGTCGTAGCCGCCGTAATCAACGGTGTACCAGCCTTCGCTGCCGTCGGTGTAGCGGCCGTACTCGCCGTAGCCGCCGTACGCGCCGGAGGAACAGCCGTGCCCGGCCCAGGCGGAGTAGTGAGCGGGTTCCGGATCGACCGGGGCGGGGTTCTTCGTCGGGCGGGGGCGGGGTGAGTCGGAGGCGGGGTTCTTGGTCGGCTTGGGGTGGGGCGAGCGACCCGGCCCGGCGGAACGGGTGGAGGACGCCGAGCCAGAGGCGGTCGGTTCCGGCAGGGCCGGGTCGTCCGTGGGCAGGATCAGGCTCGGCCTCGGCACGGCACGGACCCCCGCGTCGGCCTCCCTGCCCTGCGTGGTCTCCGGGGCGGAGAAGAGGGAGGGTGAAACGAGCAGGGCTCCGCCGCCGACCAGCCCGGACATCAGAAGCAGGGCGCCCAGCGCGACGCCCGTCTCGCGGATGATCCACGGATCCGGGCGCTGTTTCCTCATCGTGCCGAACCGGCAGGAACAGGGACTTCCGGACAGCGCTTTTCCATCGCCGCCGCACCGCTCACATGCCATCGAAGGTCCCCGTACTCACCAGCCGATCAAGTTCTTCAAGGGGGGACCACTATGCATGAGGTCACAACGCAGAGGTAGTGGTCTGACAGCGCCAAGAAGTTGACACGGCGTCAGGCGAGGAGACGCGAGGCAGGCGATCAACCGTCGGCCTTCCCCCGGCGCCACCTTCGCCGAGCTGTCCGCCGCCCTGGCGCTGGGCGAGCGGGAGATCGTGGTGCTGGATGTGGCGCCGTCACGCGGAGCGCGCGGAGGGCCGCCTCGACGGCTCGGTGCACCTGTCCCTCCACGCGTTGCGCGGGCGCATGGGCGACCGTGTGACAACGGGAAAAGAGTGACGTATGTCATCTCCTGCTACCAGTGAGTAACCAGCGGGGCCCCAGGCCCGCTACCGTGCTGGTTCCCGGAACGGGCGACGTGGTCGCCCGGCGCCGGTTACCCTGCCTCCCGCACCCGTCCCACCCCCGGGGAGACCATGCGCCGGCGAACTGGCCGTCCCACGATCCGCACCCGGATCGTTGCCTTGTCCCTGATACCGAGCGCGGCGCTGCTCGCCCTGTGGGGGTTCGCCATGGTCTCGATGACCGGCGACCTGCGGGCGCTGATCCGTCTGCAGGGGGTGTACGAGCACTTCGGCACCCCCGTGGACACCGCCGTCGGCCAGATCCAGATCGAGCGGCGGATGTCCGCCGAATACCTGGGCTCGCGCGGCGGCGCCACGCGGGTCGCGGAACTGACCCGTCAGCACCGTTCCACCGACGCGGCCGTACGCGCCATGCGCGCCGCCGCGGCCGCTCCGGACCGGCAGGGGGACCTCACCGCCGAGCAGCGCTCCGCCCTCGACGCCATGCTCGCCGCCACGGAGAAACTTCCCGCGCTGCGTGAACAGGTTCTCGCCCGCAAGGTGGCCTGGGACCGGGCGGTCGACGGCTACACCGCGGTTGTCGAGCCGACGTTCGCCGTCCAGTCGGCGCTCACCGCGCTCCAGGCCGGGAAGCTCGCCCGGGAGGCCCAGGTCGTCGTCGAGCTCGTACGGGTCCGGGAGTTCGTGTCCCGCGAGGACGCCCTGGTGGCCGGAGCCCGGGCGGCCGGCCGCTTCGAGTCCCGCCAGTACCGCGTCCTCACCGCCACGATCGAGGACCGACGGGTCTTCCAGCGGACGTACGTGCCCGTCCTGCCGGACGACTCCCGCAAGCTGTTCGAGGACTTCCGGCACGGCCCTGAGTTCACCGCGCTCACCTCGGGCGAGGACACGCTGCTGAAAGCCGGTCAGGCACGCGCGGGCAAGGCCGTCACCGCCGACTCCTGGCGCACCACCATGGACCGGGCCGTCAAGCGCTACATGCTGCTGTGCAGCGACGCGGCCCGGAACTCCGCCGCCCGCGGCCGGGGCTTCGCCAAGGGCGAGCTGCTGCGGGCCGGCATCGCGGGAGGGGCGGGGCTGGCCGCCGTGGGCCTCTCCATCCGGTTCTCGGTCCGCACCGGCCGCCGTATCTCCCGCCGCCTCGAAGGGCTGCGCGACGCCGCCGACGTCCTGGCGACCCGGCAGCTGCCCGAGGTGATGGCACGGCTCGGGGCGGGGGAGGAGGTCGACGCGGCCGTGGCGGCCCCGCCGCTGTCGTACGGCGACGACGCGGCCGGCCAGGACGAGCTGGGTCAGGTCGGCCGGGCGCTGAACACGGCGCGCCGGGCGGCGGTCGAGGCCGCCGTCAAGCAGGCCAGTCTGCGCCGGGGCGTCTTCGCGGTCCTGCTGAACATCGCCCGCCGCAACCAGGCGCTGGTGCACCGCCAGCTCAAGCTGGTCGACACGCTGGAACGCCGGACCACCGACCCGGACGCGCTGGAGCAGTTGTTCCGTATCGACCATCTGACGACGCGGATGCGGCGGCATGCCGAGGGCCTGATCATCCTCTCCGGCGCTGCCCCCGGCCGTCGTTGGCGCAACCCCGTCCCCGTGGTCGAGGTGGTCGGCTCGGCGGCGGGCGAGATCGAGGAGTACGGCCGCGTGGTCGTGCCGCCGATGCCCGCTGTCGGGATGGTCGGCGAGGCGGTGGCCGACGTCGTCCATCTGGTCGCCGAACTCCTGGAGAACGCCACCTCCTTCTCGCCACCCCACACCCAGGTCACCATGCGGCTCGGTGACGCCCGGCACGGATTCGTCCTGGAGATCGACGACCGCGGGCTGGGCATGGACGGCGAAGAGCTGGAGGAGGCCAACCGCACCCTCGCGCGGGCGGGCGACTTCGACCCGACACAGACCGAGCGGCTGGGCCTGTACGTCGTGGGGCGGCTGGCCGGCCGCCATGGGATCGGGGTGACCCTGTGCCGGTCCCCGTACGGCGGCACCACGGCCGTGGTCCTGCTGCCGCACGCGATCCTCGCGGACGTCGCCGCTGCCGCCCCGGAAGGAGGGATCCCGCACGAGGACGGTGCCGCTCCGGGCGCGTGGCCCGTACGGGAGGCGGCACACCCTCTCGGCGGCGCTTCCGCGCGGCGACAGCCCGGCGAGCACCAGGCCGGACGGGGGCGGCAGAGGAGGCTGGGGCCCGTTGCCGCCGTCGCCGAGCCCGCCGCGCGGCCGTCAACCGGCGCGCCGCCCGCGGCGGAACCGCCCGCCCAGGCCACGGGAGCGGGCGCGGGAAAGCTGCCCACCCGGGTGCGCCAGGCGAGCCTGGCGCCGCAGCTGCGCGACGAGGGGCCGGGATCATCGCAGGACGGCCGCCGCGCAGGCGACGGACAGGCAGAGGACGAACCCCCAGAGGTCACACCGGAGCAGATGGGCGCCATCTTCGGCGCCTACCAGCGCGGGCTGAAACGCGGCCGCGCCGATGAGCAGCCGGAGCCGGACACCGACCACGGGAGGACCCGATGACACGCGACGAGCGGAACACCGAAGCACCGGCCGGCGAATTCGACTGGCTGCTGGACGACCTGGTCGACCGCACCGGCCACGTCCGCCAGGCCGTCCTGCTGTCCTCGGACGGCCTCGCCACGAGCGCGTCCGAAGGGATGAGCAAGGAGGACATCGACCACCTGGCCGCCGTCAGCTCCGGCTTCCACAGCCTCGCCAAGGGCGTGAGCGACCGGTTCGCGGTCGGAGCGGTGCGCCAGACCATGGTCATGCTCGACGGCGCGTATCTCTTCGTCGCCCAGGCGGGCGACAGCAGCTGCCTGGCGGTGCTGGCCGATACGGAGACCGATGTCGGCCAGCTGGCCTACGAGATGTCGCTGCTCGTCAAGCGGGCCGGCCGGCACATGGCCTCGCCGGCACGCTCGGTGCCCGAGGCCGCCGACGGATGACAGGAAGACAGGACGAGGAGGCGTACTGGTACGAGGACGAGACCGGGCCGATGGTGCGCCCCTACACCGTGACCCGGGGCCGTACCCGCCCCGCCACGGAAGTCCCCATCGACCTGATGGCGCAGATCAGCGCGGTGGAAGGAGCGGACCCCCGGCAGGCGCTCGACCATGCCCGGACCTCCCTGCTCGAACTGGTCCGCCGCGGGCCCCGGCCGCTCACCGAACTCGCGGCCGACGCCGATCTGCCGCTCACGGTCGTGCGGGTCCTCCTCGGGGATCTCGCCGCCGCCGGAGTGGTCCGTATCGGCCGCCCCACCGGCCAGGGGAGCAGGCCGGACCCCAGGCTGCTGCGGGAAGTGGCCGCGCGCCTGCGCGAGCTCTGAACAACGCATCGCCCCTCGGCCCACTGCCCGCACTGACGGAGCTGCCGGCCCCTTGCGGTGGGCGTGGTCAGGATCGGGAACAGTGCGCGCTTTCGGCAGGGCGCCTGTGGGCGTGCGCGGGTAGGCACCGGTCGGCGGGGAGTCCGCGCGCCACGTTCCCGCCGGACCACCGCCGTCGGCGGCCATCCCACCGACGCGGAGGCCCGCGCCCCGAGGCCCGCGCCCCGAGGCCGGCGCCCCGAGGCCGGCGCCCCGAGGCCGGCGCCCCGAGGCCGGCGCCCCGATGCCCGCGCCCCGATGCCCGCGCCCTGACACCGGCGCCCCGACACCGGCGCCACGGCATCCGGGGTCGCGCGACGTGGCGGCGCGGTGTGGCCTACGACGCCCCCCTGAACGCGGCTGCCAGGGATCGGGCGCCCTCCCGTACGCCGCGGACCGGTATCAGGCGCGTAGCCGGGAGATCGGACAGGAGGTCACTCGAGAGGCAGGCGTTCTCCGGGCGGGACGCGTAGCGGGTGTGGGCCTTCGCCACCGGGTCCACCAACTCCGGTGGCGCCCCGAGGGCCTGGGCGATCACCGTGGCCCACTCCGCGCGTGTCACCCGGTCCGGTCCGCCCAGGTGAAGGACCGGGGGAGGGGGCGCGTCCATGTGCAGGACCGCGGACGTCACCTCGGCCACGTCGTCCACCTGCACCGGGGTGGTCCATTGGTCGTAGGGGGCCTGTACGTGTTCACCGCGCAGCAACCGATGGGCGCAGGCCGCGAAGAAGTTGAGCCACTTGCCCGCCGCGGCCGGCTCATGGCCGTAGACGAGGCTGACCCGCAGTGCGACGGCTTCCGCCGCCTGGCCCAGAAGGGTCTCCTCGGCGCGACGTTTCGCACGGCCGTAGGCGTTCGTGGGAGACACCGGTGTGGTCTCCACGTTGTCGGCCGACCTTCCGTCGAAGACGTTGTCGGTGGAGATCATGACGATCCGTGACTGCGCGGCCATGGAGGCGAAGGTGTTCGCCACCGTCGTGTGCGCCCGGTCCGCCTGCGCGGGGTGGGCCTCGCACCAGGTGACGTCCGAGGGGCCGTGCACGAGCACGACGTACCGCGGACGTACGCGGGCGAGGAGGCGGCCGCAGGCCTCCGGTTCCGTGGCGTCCAGCGCGGACCAGCGGGCGCCGTACGTCTCCGGGGGCTGCGCGGGGCGACCACGCGACGCGAGCGTCACCGCGCCGCCCGACGCGGCGAGGCGCCGGGCGATGGCCGTCCCGACGAATCCGCTGCCGACAATGAGCGTACGCGGCCCGTTCATCGGGCCTCCTGGACGGCGGGCGCCGGGATCCGGCCGGCCAGCAGCCGTCCCACGCCGATCAGGCCGTGGTCGTCGTCGGCGACGCCCAGCGACACCATGGCATCGACCTGGCCCGCGGCAAGCCCGAAGCATCCCAGCCGCACCAACTCGCCGACCAGGAGCTCCCGGTAGCGTTCCCCGATCGCCAGGGCGAAGCCACCCATCACGATGTAGCGGCACACCCCGATCGACGTGAAGACGGCAGTGATCGCCTGTGCGAGATGGACGAGTGTGCCGCGCAGTACCTCTGTGGCGAACGCGTCGCCCTCGCGTACGGCCGTGGCCAGCCCCCGGTTGTCGAGAGCCGCCGCGCGGCCGTCGCTCAGCGCGGCGAGGCGGGAGCGGGCGAAGCGGGCCGGATCGGCGGCTGCCGCCCGGTGTGCCGCCGCGAGGACGCCGCGCCCCGAGGCGATGGCGCCCAGGTGGCCGCGGGCCCCGCAGTCGCACAACGGCGCGTCGGGCGAGGTGTCGCACACCCAGTGGCCGAGCTCCCCGCCGTGGCCGTCGGCGTCAAGGAGGATCTCGCCGCCGCGGAAGACCTTGTTGCCGATGCCGGAGCTGATGGTCAGCAGACAGAACGGCTGTGGCTCGGTGGCGGCGTAGCGCCAGGCCGCCGCGGTGAGGTCGTTCACGACGACGACCGGGACGCCGAGGCGCTCCGTGAGCAGCCCGGCCAGGGGCAGTGGTTCTCCGCGCCGCCCCCATATGGTGGGGGCGGCCAGGACCAGGCCGCCCGCGGTGATCGGTCCGGCGAAGGCGAGCCCGACGGCCCGCGGCCCCACGCCGGCCATGTGCGCGCCCGCCTCGCGCACGATCTGGTCCACCACCCGCTGCTGCAGTACGGCTACGGGCGCGGCCGGATCGCGCCCCAGCCCGTCGACCGGCACCCGGCGCACCCGCGAGACCGCTCGTGACGCGGGGTCGTAGCTCCCCACGCGGAGTGTGGTGCCGCCCACGTCAAGGACCGTGAACGAGGCGTCAGAGGGCGGGGTGGTCACGGAGGTCCTCCTCGAAGACGAGCAGACGCAGTTCCCCGTCGGCGTCGTTGAGCAGACCGTGCTCGCCGTACGGGCGGTTGACGACGATGTCTCCGGCCCGGACCCGGAATTCCTCGCCGTCCCGGAACATCAGGCCGCTGCCTGCCAGCACGATGTAGGTCTCGCGGTCGGCCCCGTGCCGGTGCCGGCCGATCGAGCTGCCGGGTGGCAGGACGGCGACGTCGATGAACTCCGCGCCCGTGCCGTCCGCCTGGCGCGCGAAGACCCGGTGCGCGAGGATCGTGCCGAGGCCACCGTGGTCGTGTGGCTTGCCGGTGAGCAGGTCCCGCATGTTCACGATGTCCTCAGCCATGGTGCCGGCCCTCTTCCCCCGCCAGGGCATCGAGCGCCGCCCGCAGGATCTCGTCGGGGATGTCCTCCAGCTCATCCACGAACGCCGCCTTGCCGAGCCCTGTCGGCAGGACGAGGTGCAGCTTGCGGCCCCGGCGCTGCCAGGAGGCCTGCAGCGCCTCGGTCATCAGGTCGGGTGTGCAGGTGTCGGCGTCGTACACCGGAAGCCCGATCCGCTTCAGGAGCCGCACGATCCGCGCGCAGGTCTCCGTGTCCGCCAGGCCCACAAGGCGTGCGAGGTGTGCGGAGAGCGCCATGTCGACGGCGACGGCCTCGCCGTGCTCGAGGCGGTGCCCGCTCGCCGTCTCGATCACCGGGCTGAAGGTGTGGCCGAAGTCCACGAGCCGCGCCAGTTCGTGCTCGCGGAGGTTGGGGCAGAGTTCCTCCATCATCAGCCGCATCGAGGTGCGGATGATGTACGTCTCCAGCTCCGCGTCGCCGGACGTCAGGAAGGCGTCCGGGTGCTCCTCCAGCACCCGGAACAGCTCCCCGTCCAGGATCACGGCCATCTTCACGATCTCGGCGAGACCGCAGCGGATCTCCCGCTCCGGCAGGGACGCGAGGAGCGCGGGGTCGTTGAGTGAGGCATGGGCGGGGTGGTAGGCGCCGAACATGTTCTTGATGTGCAGCGCGTTGACGCCGGTCTTGACTCCGACTCCGACGTCCACCTGTGCGACCAGCGTGGTGTTGATCTTGATGTAGCGGACGCCGCGGGCGTACATGGAGGCGGCGAAGCCGACGATGTCCGCGACGATCCCGCCGCCCACCGCGAGCATCACGCCGTGCCGGTCGAGCCCTGTCGCCTTGGCGATGGCGCAGACCTCCTCGGCCGACGCCAGGGTCTTGTGGCGCTCGCCGGTGCGGATGGTGTGCAGACTCCAGCTTCCCGCTTCCAGATGAGCGGTGAGATAGGCGCGCAGTCGGTCACCGTAGAGGCGGTCGACCGTCGGGCTGATGAAGGCCACGACCCTGCGACCCTCGACATAGCGGGCGAGAAGCGGATTGTCCTGGTTGAATACCCCGTCGTCGGTGACGTCGACCCGGTAGCCGGTGCCGTCGGGTGCCAGCAGGTCGAAGCCCGCGGCGTTCTCGTGGACGCCCTCAACCTGAGCAAGAACCTGGCCTGACATCTCTCTCCTCGGTCTTCGTTCGGTGCGGCTGAAGTTCCGCGAACACACGGGCAAGGGCCTGTACGAGGGGCTGGCCGGCCAGCTCGTCGAGCGGGACGGGGCGGCCCTGGGGATCGCTCACCGGCAGCCGCCAGTTCGGGTGCACCGTCGAGGTGCCGGGCAGGTTCTGCGGTCTGCGGTCGCCGGTGGCGTCCGGGAGCCAGACGCCGAGCATGCGGGCCGGGGTGCGGCACAGGAAGCGGTGCAGAGCCACCACCTCGCCGCGAGCGTCGGGGAGCAGAGCCAGCCGCTCCAGCTCCGCGAGCCAGCCGTCACGCTCGGCTGCCGCCTCGGCCTTCTCCTCTGCTGCGGAACGGGTCAACAGGCCCAGCTGAGCGCGGAGTTCGACATGCTCACCACTCAGCCAGGCCGCGGTCGTCGGGAGGTCGTGCGTGGTGAGGGTGGCCAGGCAGTTCTCCCGCCACTGCTGTGGCGGCAGCGGGCCGTGCCGTCCCTCGGAGCCCCCCACGTACTCGAAGCGCTGCACCGAGGTGCCGAGGATGCCGCGTGCCGCCAGCTCCTCGCGCACGCCCGCCTCGACGGTGCCGAGGTCCTCGCCGATCACGCTCGCTCCCGCGCGATGCGCCTCCAGCGTCAGAACGCCGAGCATCGCCTCGGCGTCGTAGCGCACGTACGTCCCATCGGACGGCGGCCGTCCCTCGGGCACCCACCACAGCCGGAACAGGCCCATGGCATGGTCGACGCGCAACGCCCCCGTGTGCCGCAGCCCGGCACGCAGCAGCTCCGCGAACGGACGGTAGCCCTCCGTGGCGAGGGCGCCGGGGCGCCAGGGCGGCTGCCCCCAGTCCTGGCCGCGCGGGTTGAAGTCGTCCGGTGGCGCGCCGACGCTCATCCCGGTGGCCAGAGCGTGCTGGAGCGCCCAGGCGTCGGCGCCCTCGGGTGCCACGCCGACCGCCAGATCGTGGACGAGGCCGATGCTCATGCCCGCGTCGACCGCCGCTGACTGCGCGGCGGCGAGTTGTTCGTCCGTGATCCAGGCGAGCCACCGGTGGAACGCGACGGCCTCGGACAGCTCCGCACGGGCGCGCTCCACCGCGGCGGACCGCGGATCACGCAGGGGGGCGGGCCAGGACCGCCAGGCGCCCCCGTGGACCTCCGCGAGTGCGCACCAGGTGGCGAAGTCGGTCAGATCCCGGCCCTCGCGCGCGGTGAAGGCCGCGAAGGCCGCCGCGCGACCCGGAGCGAGCGGCACCTCGTACACCCTCCGCAGAGCCTGGTGTTTGAGGGCGCGGACGGCCTCGCGGTCGATGAGCGAGTCTCCGCTCAGCACCTCCTCGTTGATCGCCCGCGCCCGGGCGGCACAGGCATCGGCGGCCCGCCGCGCCTCGCCGTCAGATACGCGTATTCGGGTACGGCCTCCACGCGCACGTGCAGGGGATCGGGGAAGCGGCGGGAGCTGGGCCGGTAGGGCGAAGGGTCGGGCAGCGGTCCCGGCTCGGCGGCGTGCAGCGGGCCGAGCTGGACGAAACCGGCCCCCAGGGTCTGGCCGGACCAGGCGACGAGGTCGGCGAGGTCGGCGAGATCGCCCATGCCCCAGGAACGGCGCGACAGGACGGAGTAGAGCTGGATGAGAAATCCCCAGCTGCGTCCCTCCGGAGCGGCGAGGCGCTCGGGCACGGCCAGCAGCGGGGCGGACTCCGACCGTCCCGCTCCATGGACGTGCACGGTGTGCCAGCCCGGCGGAAGCGGGGCGGACAGGGGAAGCCGGTCCCCGTCCTCCAACCGCACCTGCGCCGAGAGGTGGTCGGGAAGGCTCAGCTGTACGCACCCGGGGGAGCGGACCACGACGCAGGGCGGCAGGAGCCGAGCAGCCTGGCGGTCACGGTGCGCGTCGAGGGCTTCCCGGGCCGCGTGCGAGGTGGCCGCGTCCACTCCGCACGCGGCGAGGACGGCCACGAGGGTGTCCGGCGCGACGGTGACGCGTCGGCCCCGGTCGGTGGCGTATGCGGTGGCTATGCCATGGGCGCGGGCGAGCGCCGGCAAGGGGCTGGTCATACGCGCGCCTCCGCGGGGTCGAAGAGACGTTCGAGGACCACGGCCACTCCGTCCTCGTCATTGCCGGGCGCCACCTCGTCGGCCATGGCGCGCAGTGCGGGGTGGGCGTTGCCGACGGCCACTCCGTGGGCGGCCCAGGCCAGCAAGGGGATGTCGTTGGGCATGTCGCCGAAGGCGACGGTGTCCGCGCCGGTGAACCCCAGCAGGCGTGCGGCTCGTTCGACACCGGTGCCCTTGGTGGTGCCCGGGGGCAACACCTCCACCATCCCCTTCACGGAGTGCACGACCGTCACGGATCCCTCGCACAACTGCCGTGCTGTGTCGGCGAGTTCATCCTTGGATATCTCTGGATGGTGCAGGACCAGTTTGTCGATGGGGTCCGTCCACAGAAGTTCACGGTCGGTTGTCACGTCCCAGCCGTGGTGGACGCGCTCGCCGAAGCCCGGGGTGACCTTGAAGCGGCTTTCGGGGGGTGCCGTCACGACGCCGAGCTCCAGGCGCCCCAGGGCCGCCTCCACCCGGTCCACCACGGTGCGGGCGAGCGCACGGTCCAGGGAGGCCGACGCGAGCAGCCGGGCCGCGCCCGCGTCGTACAGCTGGGCGCCCTGTCCGCACACGGCGAGTCCGCGGTAGCCGAGTGCGGCCAGGAACTCCTTGCAGGCGGCGGCGGGCCGGCCGGTGACCACGAGGTGGTGCGCCCCCGCCTCGGCCACCAGGGCGAGGGCGCGCAGTGTGCGTTCGGAGACGGTCAGATCGCTGCGGAGCAAGGTGCCGTCGAGGTCGGTCGCCACGACCCGGAACGGTGCGGGCTCGGCAGGCAGGGTGTCCCAGGTGACCCGGCCGGACCTGAGGGTCAGCATGACGACGGGGCTGCGGCCGACGGGCGGGCCGTCCAGGACGCCTCTGAAGACCCCGTCGTCGTCCGGGACGAGTGCCTGGAGCACGGCCCCGCTGTCGTGGGGCACGGCCTCGTCGGATGCCATCGCCTCCGCGGTGGATTCCAGGGCCGGCGGGACGGGGGTCGTGCCGGGGACCACCGCCTCCACCCGTTCGACGTGGTCATGGACGTACTCCACCGTCCAGCGGCCACCGTCCCCGCGGCGGACCCGGCTGCGGTCGCGGACGCGCGCCGTCAGGTCACCCCGGCCCGCCGCCCGAGCGATTTCCTCGCAACGGATGAAGTCCGCCCGGCCATAGGCCGCCTCGAAGAGGCGCTCGCACGCCGCCGCGTCGAGCGGGGCGCAGCGCCCGTAGGCCGCCAGGTCGCCGAGGGCGCCGGCCGACTGCCGGATCAGTTGGGGGTACGTGGCCCAGGCCGAGGAGGGAAGGGAGTCGAACCAGCCGTACCGGATCGACTCCCGGGGCGGGAACTCGCGGGTACGCCCGCGTAGCAGGCCCTCGAATGCCGTAAGGCGCGACTCCGCGCAGCGCGCCCAGGTGAATCCCCGTGCGGTGTCCCGGGCGTTGGCGGACAGCCGGCCGTAGGTTTCCGGCGTGTCCCGGAAGACCGCCGCGGCCTGGCGTATGCGCTCGGCGAGTTCCCGCGCGAGGGCGGGGTCGTCGTCGCGGAACGAACCCCGCACGGGAAAGCCCGTCGCCTGCGGATGGTCCCTCGGCAGCGCGTGCCCGAAGTGCCCGGTGACCCGCTGGGCCGTGGCGATCGGTACCGCCCCGCAGGCCATCGCCTCGGCCTGGGCGATGAGGAAGCCGTCGAGTTCGTACTTCGACGGGAACACGCAGAAGTCCGCGCAGGCGGCCTGCTCGAAGAGGGTGTTCTCATCCGCCAGGCGCCAGTCCAGGTGCACCTGGCCCGGGTACCGGTCGGCGACGCGCTGGAAGTACGCGTTCGCCGCGGTCGCCGACTCCTCGCCGCCGCCACCGGTCGAGCAGCGTATGACGAAACTTATCTCCCGGTCCGTGGCCAGGACCCGTTCGACCGCCCGCATCAGTTCCAGCTGCCCCTTGTGATGCACGGCGTAGCGGGCAGCGTGGTAGAAGACGGGGCGGGCCGGGTCGAGGCCGAGTTCCCGCAGCACCCGCTCCCGGTCGACGGCCTCCGGATCGCGTGCCAGCCAGCTGTCCGCGATGCCGCAGCCGCCCATCAGCAGCTTGTGCGCCTGCTCGCGCAGCAGCCCGGCGACGGGCAGGGTCTCGAACAGCGCCTCGAACGGCGTGTCCCGGAAGGTGCTGTAGTAGTCGCGCTGGCCCGGGGACACGAAGTCGACGAGGTCCGCGTGGGACGCGATCAGGGGAAGGAAGCCGACGTAGTCCGGGCCGTATTCGATGTGCATGCGGGTGCCGGCAAGGGCCCGCGCCATGACCGCTTGCGGACTGTCCTCGGCGGGCAGCGGCCCGTCGAGGGCGTCGAGGGCGTTGAGCTCCGCCTCGTCGGCGCCGAAGAGCGAGAGCAGACGCTCCACCTGCGGCCGGTAGACCTTCTGCGCGATCGGCGCGTTGGCCGCGACCGTGGCCACCGTCCGGCGCAGCGGGTCCTTGGCGAGGACCGGCGGCAGCAGATAGTGGTAGTACGGTTCGAAGCCGTGCACCACGGCGGGCTCGCGCCCGAAGTACCGCTCGATGAAGCGCAGTCCGTCGACCTGGAAGACCAGTGGCTTGAAGTACGACAGGTCCCGGCCCTCCGTGCCGGGCGGCGGGTAGAGCCGGTCCGCGAGCAGGTCCAGGTACTCGTTGGACAGGAAGTACACGTCCACGCCGTCGATGCGCAGGCGGTGGGCGCGCGTGGTCAGCTCCAGCGTGATCTCGGCCGGACGGTCCGGCCACACCTTGGGATCGAGGACGAGCGGCAGCGCATGCTCGTACCGGTAGTCGAGGGTCTCGATCCGATGGCTGCGGCGCAGCCTGTCCAGGTGGCCGTGCGCAGGAGTGATCAGCGACACGCGATGGCCGCGCGCGGCGTACTCACGCGACAGATTCCACACGAGTGGCGAGAGCCCCCCGCGCATGAGCCGGTTGTCGAAGCCCCCGCATTCGAAGGAGAAGGTGATGATGTGCACGTCGCCGTTTCCCCTCTACCGGTCGGCCGCGGCGCGAGCGCAGGCCGCGCGCAGCCCCGGCAGGTCGATGAACTCGGTGTGGGTGCCCGCGCTGCCGCAGGCGAAGGCCCCGGAGACCGACCCGGCCAGGACGCACTCCGCCACCGGGCGTTCCTCGGACAGGGCGTGGAGGAAGGCGGTGACGAAGGCGTCCCCGGCGCCGTTGCTGTCCACCACGGGCCGCTCGGGACGTACCGCGGGGAAGTGACGGACCTTGTCCTCGCCGCGCATCAGCAGATGGCAGCCGTCCGCGCCGTCGGTGGCGACGACGAGCCGGGCGCGGCCCTCCTCGATGACGGAGTGCAGGACCGGCTCGAGCCGGTCGTGGATGGCGGCGGCGCTGAGGAACACGTAGTCGGAGGCCAGCGCGTACGTACGGTGGTGCGGGTTGCGGCCGTCCCAGTCGTGAAGGTCGGTCGAGCTGGTCATGCCGAGGCGGTGGATGTCCTCGTACATGTCGCGGTTGTGGCCGACGATCGACAGGTGGACATGGCGGGCGCGTTCCAGATACGGCAGGTAGAAGTCGCGGGGGAGCCGCAGGTCCACCGGGTGGCGGCCGTCGTAGAAGGAGAAGCGCCGGCCTTGCGCGTCGACAAGGTTGACGCCGCGCGGGGTGCCGTGCGGCGACACCACATGGCTGAAGTCGAGGCCGATCTCCCCGTAGGCGGCGAGGATCGACCGGCCCTGGAGGTCGTCCCCGAGGAAGTCGATGAACTTGGTGGCCAGGCCGAGGGAGTGCCAGCCGAGGGCCACTCCGTTGCCGGTGTGCGCCACATAGTCGTACACCGGGGGCACGAACACCGAATCTCCGGGCGGCAGGCGGAGCGCGTCCACGCGGACGATGGTGTCCACTCCGGCGCCGCCGACCACCAGAACGTCGTATGCGGGCGAGTTCATGGGCGTACTCCTTCTGTCACCTGCTGGATGTGTCCGTCCTCCAGGACCACGGCCGAGTCGATGTCCGCGCCCGGAGCGACGTCGGCACCGGGCAGCACCACGCTGCGCCGCACCCGCGCCCCGGCGCCGATCCGCACGCCGGGGAAGAGCACGCTCTCCTCCACGAGCCCGTGGTTGACCAGGTCCGACGGAACCAACGAGGCGCGCACCCCCGGGGTGTCGGCCACCCAGCCACGCCGCACCCCGGGCCGTACCGTCCAGGGCATCTCATCCACCGGCAGTCCGGTACGCGGGTCCGTGGCCAGGGCCATATGGGCGCGGTGGAAGCGCTCGACGGTGCCGATGTCCTCCCAGTGGCCCGCCACTTCATGGCCGCGGACGCGCTCTCCGGCCGCCAGCATGGCCGGGATGACGTCCCTGCTGATGTCGTGCTGCCAGTCCGTGCCGTCGAGCTGTTCCAGATAGCGCTTCAAGACCGCGGCGTCGAAGACGCAGAAGGCCGCGAAGACGAGGTCGGAGGTGGGGTTCTCGGGCTTCTCGGTGAACTCCGTGAGGTTGCCGTCCCCGTCGAAGCGGACCATCCCGAACAGGTGCACCCAGCGCCGCTCGATGCGCTGGTAGGCGATCGTCAGCGCGGCGCCGGAGGCGCGGTGCCCGGCGATGAGCGGCTCGTAGTCGAAGCGGTACACATGGTCGGCGTGGAGTACGAGGATCTGCTCGGCGCCGCCGCCGAAGACATACTCGCTCTTGCGGATCAGCGCGTCGGCCGTACCCCGCTCCAGCGGACCGCGCCGCGCAGGGATCTCGCGGGGGACGTCGGTCCCCGCCGAGCGGTACGCGGTGTCGTACGGGCCGAAGTGCACCCGGAAACCGGGTTCCGCGTTCCACACCCGGTGCAGGTCGTCCATCAGCCGCCGCTCCTCGTACTGGGAGAGCAGCAGCACCTCGTCCAGACCCGATCCACGCGCGTTGGCGAGGCTGAAGTCGATGAGGCGGCACGCCCCGCCGTACGGGATCAGCGGCTTGAGGCGTCCGGTGCCGAGCCGGCCCATACGTCTGCCCTCGCCGCCCGCCAGCAGCACGGCGCGCACCGCGCCCGGCTCAGCCATGACGCACCTCGTCCCAGGTGACGCGGCCGGAGTCCAGGGTCAGCAGCAGCATCGCCCCGGGCCCCGCGTCCGGACCGGGCGCGGCGCCTTCGAACGCACCGGGGGCGGTGCGCCGCAGCGCCCGCACCTCGGGCAGCGCACGGGACGATGCCCCGGTCGGGATCACCAGCTCGACGCGTTCGGCGTGCGGCAGCCGGTAGCGGAGCCGCCCGTCGCCGGTGAGCGTGCAACGGGACCGCAGCCGGGCCAGATCCTGCCGTGGCACGGCATCAGGGAGGCGTTCGACGACCCGCTCACAGGCGGCGAAGTCGGCCCGCTCCCACGCGGCCCGGAAGATCCGCGAGGCGGCCTCGGTGTCCAGTGGGGCGCACCGCTCGTACGCGGCGATGTCGCCGTGCTCGACCGCCGCGTCCGGGGTGATCTGTCCGTCGGAGAGCAGGTCGAACCAGCCGTGGCGCAGCGCCCGCCCGGCCGGGAGGACCGCGGGCTCGCCCTTCCACAGCCGGGTGAACGCGGCCAGATGCAGCTCCGCGCAGTGCGCCCAGGTGAAGACTCGTGCGACGGCCGCCGCGCGGGTCGACAGTTCCCGGTATCGGCCGGGGTCCCGCGACCACAGGGTCACCGCTTCCTGGATGCGCCCGGCGAGCGCCGCGGTGAGCAGCTCGTCGTCCTCCGCGAATGAGCGGTTCACGGCGAAGCCGGTGCTCGTGGCGGGGCCGTCCGCATGCCGGAAGTGCGCCATGCCCCGCTGGTCCGTGGCGATGGGCACGGCTCCGGCGACCATGGCCTCGCCCTGGGCGATGAGGAATGTGTCCATCTCGAACTTGGACGGGAAGAGACCGAAGTCCGCGCTGGCGGCGTAGGAGAAGACGCGCCGTTCGTCGACGCGCTCCCACTCCAGGTGCAGACGTCCCCTGTGGCGCGCCGCGATCTCGTGGAAGAGCGGGTCGTCGATGCCGTTGCCGGAGATGCAGCGCACGATGAAGTTGGCCGCGAGGCCGGCGGTCAGGACCCGGTCCACGGCACGTATCAGCTCCACCTGACCCTTGTGGTGGACCGCGTAGCGCGCGTTGTGGAAGAAGGTGGGCAGCGCGGGATCGAGGCCGAGGCCGCCGAGCACCTCGGCCCGGTCGACGGTGGCGGGGTCCCAGCCGAGCCACTCGTCGGAGATCGCGCAACCGCCGACGAACATCTTGTGCGCGTTGCGCCGCACGACCCGGGCGATCGGCAGCCGCCTGAAGAGCCGCTCGAAGGGGGTGTCGCGGAAGGACGCGTAGAAGTCCAGCTGGCCCAGGGACAGGAAGTCGATCAAGTCGGCGTGGTCGGCGGTCAGTTCGTAGATCGCGACATGATCCGGCGGATAGTCGTAGTGCAGATGGGTCAGCTGCTGGTACTGCCGGATCGCCTCGGGCGCGCCGTCACCGGACGGGGGTTCCGGGGCCGGCAGCTCCACGTCCACGTCGAGCAGCTCGAACAGGCGTCGCACCTTGGGCCCGTACACCTTCTTGGCGATCGGCATATTGCTCTGCACATTGCTGACGACCAGCTTCGAGGGGTCGTCGCGCAGCGCGGCCGGGAGCAGATAGTGGTAGTACGGCTCATGGGCGTGGACGAGTGCCCTCTCGTCGCCGAACCAGGAGCGCAGGAAGCGCACGCTGTCCACCTGGAAGACGAGTGGCTTGAAGAAGACCAGGTCATGGCCCTTGGCGGAGTACGGCGGGTAGAAGGTGTCGGGGAGCCGGTTCAGATACTCGTTGGCGAGGAAGTACAGGTCGACACCGTCCAGCCGGATGCGGTGCGCGGTGGTGTGCAAGGTGAGCTTCGCCTCGGCTGGGAAGCCCGTCCACACGTCCGGGTCGAGGACGATCGGCAGCGTGTAGACGTCGTCGTACGGCAGGTCCTCCACCTCGTACCGGCCGCGCAGATCGTCGAGCCGGCCGTGCGCCGGGGTGACGATGGAAACCCGGTGGCCGCGCGCGGCGAAGGCACGGGAGAGGTTCCACAGGTAGACCGAGGTGCCTCCCTGCAGAAAGGTGTGGTCGAAACCGCAGCATTCGAAATACGTCTCGATGATGTGCATCCGGGGCTCGGTCACGTTCACGTCCTCGCGGAGGGGGAGGGGGAGAGGGCCGGGGCATGCGCGCCTGACCCGATGGCGTGGCGCAGGTCGATCGCCGCGTGGTAGGGGCGGGCGTGGGCGTGGTTGTAGGCGAGCTCGTGCAGCAGCCGCCGCAGATAGAGCAGGCGCCGCAGCGGGCTGTCGACGCCCGGGCCGAGCAGCAGGTGCAGGACGCGCTCGCGCCATACGTCGGCCGCATGGAACACCTGCCGCAGCACGGCCTGTTGACCGAGCGGCCACCCCGGGGCGCCGTCCAGGGCGCCGCGCATGGTCTCCTCCTGGTCCACGCCGAGCCGCCGGGCACTCTCGTACGCGGCCTCGTCGGCCGCGAAGTACTCCAGCGCGCGCTGGACGGCGACGAGGTCCTGCAAGGGCGACTGCGCGTCCCAGCCTGGTTCGCCGGGCCCGAGGGCGGGCGTGGACAGGTCGATGACATTCATCCGCCAGGTGCCGTCGCCGCCGAGTTCCGGGCCGCACACCAGATGGGACAGGTGCAGGTCGCCATGGCAGGGTCCGGCGGAGCCCGCCGCCTCGGGGCCGTCGAACCGCTCGCGGAGTGCGGCGACCTCGGCGTCCAGGGCGGCGAAGGCGGCTTTCAGCGCGGTGTCCTCCAGTGCCACCTCGGCGTTCGCGAGTGCGGCGAGCCGCGCGGAGGCTTGCGTCAGGGCCTCACCGGCCGGGTACCGCGCGGCGGTGGAGCCGCCCAGGCGGCTCGCCAGATCGTGGTGGAAGCCGCGCAGAAAGTCCCCGGCGGCGCGCAACCGCGGCTCCAGCGGGCGCAGATGGGACCGTACGACGTCGGTCGGCCGCTCCGTGTCCGTCAGCCGGGGCCACATCGACCGCAGGTTCTCTCTCAGGGGTACGTCGATGCCGTCCCCCCGCGCGTAGCGGTAGATCAGGCCCAGGGGGTGGCGGGTGCCGCTCGACGCGTCGGTGTAGGTGTAGTCCCCGGCCCATTGCGGAGTGCGGCCCGTGCCCTTCATGAGCCTCAGCAGCTCGGGTTCGTGTACGGTCTCGTCGAGTCGCCGGTAGGTCTTGTGGATGTGCCGGATGCCGCCGATCTCCACCAGGGAAAGGGCGTTGGAGGACCAGCCCCGCTCGAAGGGCAGCCGCCGGATCTCGCCCGCCGTGGCCGAAGCGCCGCGGAACTCCACGACGCCGCCGCGGGCGGTGCGCAGCCGCCGGCCGGCGAGGGCCGCGGTCACCGCGGCGGTGGTGAACTCCGCGCTGCCCAGGGCCTCTTCGAGTCGTCCCGTGCCGTCCGGTGTGTGTACGGGGACGAAGAACCGCTGTCCCGCCGCGGGCCCGCCGACCGCGGCCACCACGAGCAGCAGGGCGGCGGAGCCGAGGACCGCGTGGTCCACCCGTTCGTACCGCTCGGCCTCGCGCCCGTCCTCGGACATCCAGGGGGCGGTGCGCAGCAGCGGCTCGAGGTCTTCGTCGCGGATCATGCGGGGTGTCAACTCCCGGTCATCTCGTACGTGGCGATGCCGCGCCGCCACACGGTGAGGGCGATCAGCAGGGCCCCCGCCGTCACCGCGGGAAGCCAGATCACCAGGTCTGTCGCGCCGGTCAGCAGATAGACGCACGGCGCATAGGAGGTGAAGGCGAACGGCAGGACCCAGGTCAGCAGGGCGCGCAGCGAAGAGTGGTAGATGTCGAGCGGATAGGCGGCGAAGTCCGACACCTGGCTCGCCGCGTACATCGCGGGCAGGCTCGTCACGGTCCAGAAGGACAGGGAGGCGAAGAACAGCTTCACCGCGGTGTGGATCAGCGCCCCGCACAGCACCAGGAGCGGTGCGAGTGCCCACTGGGCCGCGGTCGGCTCCAGATCGAGCTCGGAGCCGGCATAGCCCACGAGGACCGCTCCGACGGCCAGTTCGCCCAGGCCGTCGGGGTGGAAGAAGCGCTCGGACAGCAGGGAGAAGAGCGGGTTCACCGGCCGGATGAGATAGCGGTAGAACTCGCCGCGCTGCACCAGCTTGCGCCCCAGCTCCCACAGCTGGTCGGTGAAGAGGTGGTCGAGCCCGCGCGGCAGCAGCGAGAAGCCGAGCAGGAACAGGACCTCGTGGTACGACCAGCCGCCCACCGCGGGCACCTGCCGGAAGACGAGGCCCACGACCGCGGTCTGGATGCCCACCCGCACGAGGAAGGCCCCCGCGCCGAGCGCGAAGTCGAGGCGGTACATGGTCAGGCGGTGCAGGCCGACCCCGCCCAGGAACCAGGACAGCCGGGCGTAGCGCAGTGCCGTGCGTCTCATCCGCCCAGCACCTCCAGACGGCTGAGCGCGGCCCGCCACAACGCGGCGCACAGCAGCATGAGACCGGCTGCCCAGCCCAGCTGCTGGGCCAGCACCCCCGCGGCCCCCGGCCACCCGTCGTACCGCCCGAGCAGCAGCGTCAGCGGACCGTCGACCATCCCGCGGAAGGGGAGCGCCGACGCGAGCGCCGCGAGCGGCCCCGGCATCAGCGCGATCGGCACCAGCTGACCGGCGAAGAAGGCGACCACGCTCTGCTTGACCATCCGCACCCCCCAGGTGTTGGTGGTGAGGAAACCGGTCATGCCGGTCAGCAGGTTCACACAGAAGGCGATGAGCACGGACAGCACGGTGGAGAGCGTGAACAGCACCGCGTCCGCGGGGCGGGGCACGGTCAGCGGCACCAGGAACGAGAAGAGGACGAGGACCGGGACGCCGACCAGCACGGCGTTGGCCCCGACCACCGGCAGGCAGGCGAAGAAGCGCACCACCGGGTAGCTGACGGGCCGCACCAGCATCACCGCGACGTCGCCCCGGTACACCTCGGCCGCGACCTCGTCGTCGACGCGGTTGGTGTGCAGGACCTGCAGCACCTGCGCCACCAGCAGATACGTGGTGATGCTCGCGGCGGTGAAGCCGCCGGGCCCGCCGCCCGCCGGCGCGCCCGCGTACACGGCCCGCCACAGGAAGACGGTGACCGCGGCGCCCGCGGCGGCCGTCACCCCGCTGATCACAAACATGGAGCGGTACTGCAACAGCGACTGGAGACCTCCGGTCGCGAACGGCAGATAGGGACGGACGCGGGGCCTCATACCGCACCGCCTTCGGCTCCGGCCGGGACCCGGGAGCGGCCCTAGATCTCCCGCAGTACGTCCTCCAGGCCGGGCTCGGGCGCATAGCAGTCGGCCAGGTCGAAGCGGTCGAGGAGGAAGGCGAGCACCTGCCGTGAGGTGAAGCGGTCGGCCGGATAGTCGATCCTGATGCGCCCGCCGTCGGTGAGTGTGGCCCGCACACCCGGCAGGCCCTGCTCCACCCGGGCGCACGCCGCCTCCGGCGCCGGCCCGTCCCGGTGGTCGAAGAGGACCGAGCGCCGGTCGGCGGTGCGCAGCAGCTCCTGGATGCTGCCCTGATGGACCACCCGTCCCTGGTCGACGACCAGGGCGCTGTCGCAGATCGCCGCGATATCGGCGATGTCATGGCTGGTGAGGACGACCGTGGTGCCCAGTTCCCGGTTGGCGCGGTTGATCAGGACAGGAGTCGGGCACCGACAGGTCCCACCACAGCTGGCTGCGCTGCCCGAAGACGACGCCGATGGTGCGGGCGTTGCGCTGCCTTTCACGGTAGGGCTCGAGGCCGGCGACGAGGCAGCGTCCGGAGGTGGGCGTCATGATGCCGGTGAGCATCTTGATCGTGGTGGACTTGCCGGCCCCGTTGGCCCCGATGTACGCGGTCTTCGAGCCGGCCGGGATCTCGAAGGAGACGCCGTCCACCGCCCGGACCACCCGGTGTCTGCGGGTGAAGAGGGTGGAGAGGCTGCCGATCAGTCCGGGTTTCCGTTCGGCGATGCGGAACTCCTTGACCAGGTTCTCCGCGACGATCACGCGACCACCTGCTCGATGGCCTTCTCCAGCAGCTTCACGCCCTCGTCGAGAAGCGCTTCGTCGATGGTGAACGGTGGGGCGAGGCGGAGAATGTGGCCTCCGAGGGCGACCCTGAGACCCAGGTCGAGCGCGGTGGCGTAGACGGCGCGGGCGATCTCGGGGGCCGGCCTGCGGCTGCTCCGGTCGGTGACGAACTCCAGGCCGTACAGGAGTCCGAGCCCGCGCACATCGCCCAGGTTCTCGAAGCGGGCGTGCAGGGCGTTCAGCCGTGCGTCGAGTAACTCCCCGAGCACCCGCACGCGTTCGACCAGCTGGTCCCGTTCGATGACTTCCAGGGTGGCGCGGGCCGCGGCGATGCCCAGCGGATTGCTCGCATACGTCGACGCGTAGGCTCCGGGCCGGGCGGCCGCCGGGTCGTGCAGGACCGCGGACCGCCCGGCCAGGACCGCGAACGGAAAGCCGTTCGCGGTCCCCTTGGACAGTGCGGCCACGTCCGGTTCGATGCCCAGCCGTTCGCTGGCGAGAAAGGCCCCCGTACGGCCGCCTCCGGTCAGTACCTCGTCGGCGACGAGCAGAACGCCCTGGCTGCGGCAGGCGTCCGAGATCTGCTTCCAGTAGCCGGGCGGTGGAACGATCACACCGGCCGCGCCGAGGACGGGTTCGAAGACCAGCGCGGAGACGTTCGGCTTGTCGGCGATGTGCTTGCGCACCAAGGACGCACACCGCACACCGCATGAGGGGTACTCCATGTCGAGGGGGCAGCGGTAGCAGTAAGGGGAGTAGCCCAGGATGCTGTTCCCGGCGAAGGCCTGGTGGCCGACGTCCCACTGCACCAGCATCCGAGCGCCCATGGTCTTGCCGTGGAAACCGTGGCGCAGTGCGCCGATTCTGTTCCGGCCGGGCGGCGCGGTCGCCTGCACCACGCGCAGGGCTGCCTCGACGACCTCGGCGCCCGTGGAGAAGAGGGCGTAGGTGTCCAGGTGGTCGGGCAGCAGCCGGGCCAGCAGATCCAGGAGTTCGGCCCGGTCGGGCGTGGCGGAGTCGTGCACGTTCCACAGGCGCCGGGCCTGCGTGGTGAGCGCCTCGACGACCTCGGGGTGGGTGTGGCCGAGCGACTGGGTCAGGGTGCCCGCGGCGAAATCCAGGTACTGGTTCCCGTCGAGGTCGGTCAGCACAGGGCCGCGCCCCTCGGCGAACACCCGCCGTCCGATGGCCGCCTCCTCCGAAGCGCCGGGCGCCAGGTGCTGTGCCTCCCGGTCCAGCTGTTTGCGCTGGTGGTGACGACGTATCACTCCGGCCCCCCACTCGGTGTGCGAACTGGCCCGCAGGGCAGCGCGGTCGGGCGATTCGGCCTCAGTCAAACATCATCGCGACGGCTGTAGCAAGAGATTGCAGAAAGTTTCAGACGGCTCTTGCGGGCGGTCATTCCGATCTGCTTGAGTCGGACAAGAGGCCGCGTGAATCCTCAGGCCGGGGTGTGCCGGGAGTGCGTACCCGCGAGAGGGCGTCAGCTCCGCCGAGCGGAGGCGCCCAGGCTCTGGGGGCCGGCAGCCGTTGATCCGCGGACTACCAGTTCGGGCATGAAGATGAACTCGGTGCGCGGGGCGGGAGTTCCGCCGATTTCATCGAGGACGGTCCTGACCGCCGTCTGCCCCATGACCTGCACCGGCTGGCGGATCGTGGTCAGCGGTGGATCGGTGAACGCTATGAGGGGGGAGTCGTCGAAACCGACCACGGACACGTCCCCGGGCACCTGCAGACCCGCCCGACGGGCGGCCCGGATCGCGCCGAGCGCCATCATGTCGCTGGCGCATACGAGGGCCGTGCAACCCCGTTGGAGCAGCGATGCCGCCGCGGCCTGGCCGCCCTCCACGGTGTACAGGGAGTGCTGGACCAGCGCGTCCGACTCCTCGGGAGCAAGCCCCAGCCGTTCCTGCATTCCGAGCCGGAAGCCCTCGATCTTGCGCGCGACCGGCACGAACCGCCTGGGCCCGACCGCGAGACCGATGCGGGTGTGGCCGAGCGAGGCCAGATGCGTCACGGCCAGCCGTATCGCGGCCCGGTCGTCGGTCGAGACGAAGGGTGCCTCGATCTCGGGCGAGAACCCGTTGATGAGGACGAACGGAACACCCTGACCGAGCAGTTGGGCATAGCGCCGGGTGTCGGCGGTGGTGTCGGCATGCAGTCCGGAGGCGAAGATGATCCCGGCGACGCCTCGCTCCACCAGCATTTCGGTGAGCTCGTCCTCCGTGGAGCCGCCCGGTGTCTGGGTGGCGAGCACGGGGGTGTACCCCTGCCGGGTCAGAGCCTGCCCGATGACCTGCGCGAGCGCGGGAAAGATCGGGTTGTCCAGTTCGGGGGTTATCAGACCGATCAGCCCCGCACTGCGCGCCGCACGCAGCCGGACAGGACGCTCGTAACCGAGCGTGTCGAGTGCGGTGAGCACGGATTCACGGGTGCCTGTGGCCACTCCGCGCTTGCCGTTGAGTACGCGGCTGACGGTGGCTTCACTGACCCCCGCTTGGGCTGCGATGTCGGAGAGCCGCGCGGTCATGGGACGGGACTGTACCGGGCTGCCCGTGGGATTGCCCACCGGCTGGCGGATTCGACTTACATATCCGGATATCCATGCGTCCCGGCCGGCGCGTGCGGGGGTGTGGCTGCAAGGAGTTGCAGGAAGTCGACTGGCCGACGAACGCCTGTGGGGCGGCGGCGGTGAACGGCTCTCCGGAGCGGTCGCGGGCGTGCGTTGGGCCCAAACCGCACGGTCGCGGCCTTGTCAAGCGATCCGTCGGCAACTCTCGGGACACGTCACCGTAACGATCAGCACCTCTTGCAGAAATCTGTCGCAAGGTCTTTCGAGAGCTTTTCAACCCTGTTACGTTCCTCGGAACCCGGCGCCGCGAGGAGGCGGTTGGCAGGAGGCGTCTTCGTCTCCGCCAGTCCGGGAACACGTGAAGGAGTTCACATGCGGCGTGGCATAGCGGCCACCGCGCTGGTCGCGGCCCTGGCGATGACAGCGGCAGCGTGCGGTGGGGACGGCGACAGCGGGGACAGCGGCCAGAAGAGCGGCAAGGGGCTCTCCGGCACCGTCACCTTCTGGGACACCTCGAACGAGGCCGAGAAGGGGACCTACAAGGCCCTGGCCGAAGGCTTCGAGAAGGAACATCCGAAGGTTCACGTCAAGTACGTCAACGTCCCCTTCGGCGACGCCAACGCCAAGTTCAAGAACGCGGCGGGCGGCAACTCCGGCGCCCCCGACGTGATGCGCACCGAGGTGGCCTGGGTGGCGGACTTCGCCAGCATCGGCTACCTCGCCCCGCTCGACGGCACAGCCGCGCTCGACAACGAGAAGGACTACCTGCCGACCGCCGCAGCGAGCACGAAGTTCAATGGCAAGACCTACGCGGCGCCGCAGGTGATCGACACCCTGGCGCTCTTCTACAACAAGAAGATACTCAAGGACGCCGGGGTCGAGGTCCCGGCCTCCCTCGACGAGCTCAAGGGCGCCTCCGCGAAGATCAAGAAGAAGTCCGGCAAGACCGGTCTCTACCTGCGGGGCGACGACCCGTACTGGTTCCTTCCCTACCTCTACGGCGAGGGCGGTGACCTGGTCGACGAGAAGAGCAAGAAGGTCACCGTCGACGACGAGCCCGGTGTGAAGGCGTACAAGGTCATCAAGGACCTCGTTGATTCCAAGGCCGCCATCACCGATGCCTCGGACGGCTGGAACAACATGGAGAACGCCTTCAAGTCCGGCAAGGTCGCGATGATGGTCAACGGCCCGTGGGCGATCGAGGACGCCCGCGCCGGAGCGCAGTTCAAGGACAAGTCGAACCTGGGTGTCGCGCCTGTTCCGGCCGGCAGCGTCAAGCAGGGTTCCCCGCAGGGCGGCTGGAACCTCTCCGTGTACGCGGGCTCGAAGAACCTCGACGCCTCCTACGCGTTCGTCAAGTACATGAGCTCGGCGAAGGTGCAGAAGGCGACCACGGAGAAGCTCAGCCTGCTGCCGACGCGCACCTCCGTGTACGCGGACCCGTCCGTCGCGGGCAACGAGATGGTGAAGTTCTTCAAGCCGGCCGTGGACAAGGCCGTGGAGCGGCCGTGGATCGCCCAGGGCAACGCCCTCTTCGAGCCGCTCCGACTGCAGATGGCCAACGTGCTCTCCGGCAAGACCAGCCCGGACAAGGCGGCCAAGGCCACCGGTGACGCCTACCGCAAGCTGCTCAAGGACTACAAGTAAGCCACGGGAAGGGCTGACCAACCAATGGCTGTCGAGACCAGCCAGTCGGTGGCGAAGGCCGCGGGCGCGCCGAGCGCCCGCGGCCGGGGCCGCCGCACTGAGAGGAACCCGGGGCGGCTGCGCAGGGCGCTCGCCACCCACTGGTACGCCTGGAGCATGGTTGCCCCGGTGGTGGCCGTGATCGGCCTGATCGTCGGCTATCCCCTGGCGCGCGGTGTCTACCTTTCGCTCACGGACGCCAACGAGGCCAATGTCGAGCGAACCATCGGGGTCAACCACATCCCCGCCACCTACAAGTACGTCGGCCTCGACAACTACAAGGCGATCCTCACCGACAGTGTCTTCTGGGACCGGCTCGGCTGGACCCTGGTGTGGACCGTCACCTGTGTCGCGCTCTCGTTCACCCTCGGCCTGGCCCTGGCCACCATGTTGAACCGGAAGATCAAGGGCCGCACGTTCTACCGGATGGCTCTGATCCTGCCCTGGGCGGTGCCCGCCTTCGTCTCGGTCTTCACCTGGCGGCTGTTGTTCAACGAGCGCAGCGGTCTGTTCAACAAGCTCCTCACCGGCGGAGGGTTCGACGCGATTTCCTGGCTCAACGACCCGACGTGGGCCAAGGTCGCCGTGATCGCTGTCAACATCTGGCTCGGTGTGCCCTTCATGCTGGTCGCCACACTCGGCGGACTGCAGTCCATCCCCGGTGAGCTCTACGAGGCCGCCGAGATGGACGGAGCGAGCCCCTGGCAGCGTTTCCGCCACATCACCCTGCCCGGACTGCGTTCGGTCTCCAGCACGGTCGTCCTGCTCAGCGCCATCTGGACGTTCAACATGTTCCCGGTGATCTTCCTGCTGACACGGGGCGGCCCGGGGGACGCCACCGAGATCCTGGTGACGTATGCCTACCGGCTCTCCTTCGTCATCAGCCCGCGCGACTTCGCGGGTTCCGCGGCGTGGGGCGTACTGATCCTGACCGTCCTGTCGCTCTTCGCGGTGGTCTACCGCCGCGCACTCCGCAAGCAGGGAGACGCCTGGTGACCGACCTGACAACCGAGAGGCCCACGCGCACCGGCCCCAGGAAGCGCGGCGAGCGCGGCCCGCTGGCCTCGATCGGACTCCATCTGACCCTGCTGGTCGCCTCCGTCATCGCGGTCTTCCCGCCGCTGTGGCTGGTGGTGACCTCGTTCAAGCCCAAGACCGACGCCTTCGACACCGCGCTGGTGAAGGACTTCACGCTGGGCAACTACAGCCATGTCGTGAACGACACCGACTTTCTGTCCTGGCTGCAGAACTCATTGATCGTGGTCGGCCTGACCACCGTGGTCGGTGTCTTCATCTCCGCCACCACCGGCTACGCCGTCAGCCGCTTCAGGTTCCCCGGGATGCGGCCGCTGATGTGGCTGCTGCTGATCACCCAGATGTTCCCGGTCGCGGTCCTGATCGTGCCGCTCTACAACCTGCTGGCGAACCTGGGGATGCTCAACCAGCCGAGCGGCCTGGTCGTCACCTACCTCACCGTCGCCGTACCGTTCTGCGCCTGGATGATGAAGGGCTACTTCGACGGCATCCCGGTCGAGATCGACGAGGCCGGGCGGGTGGACGGCCTCAACCCCTTCGGCACGTTCTGGCGGCTGATCCTGCCCCTGGCCAAGCCGGGGCTCGCGGTGACCGCGTTCTACACCTTCATCACCGGCTGGGCCGAAGTGGCGTACGCCTCCGCCTTCATGACCGGCGAGGAGAACCTCACGCTCGCCGGTGGTCTGCAGACCTTCGTCAACCAGTACACGAGTGACTGGGGTTCGCTGACCGCGGCCGCTGTGATCATCGCCGTTCCCGCCGCGGTGGTCTTCGGTTTCGTCCAGCGCCACCTCGTCTCGGGACTCACCGCGGGCGCCACCAAGTCCTGACCACCCCCATCGTATTCAGGGAAGACATGACTCAGCACCTTGCTGCCCCCACCTCTGGTACGGAATCCGTCAACCCTGGCGAAAGGCCGGAGTGGTGGCGAGAGGCGGTGATCTATCAGGTCTATCCGCGCAGTTTCGCCGACGGCAACGGCGACGGCATGGGTGACCTCGAAGGGGTACGCCGCCGGCTGCCGTATCTCAAGGCTCTCGGCGTGGATGCTGTCTGGCTGAGCCCGTTCTACGCGTCCCCGCAGGCCGACGCCGGCTACGACGTCGCCGACTACCGCGCGATCGACCCGATGTTCGGCACCCTGCACGACGCCGACGCGGTGATCCGCGACGCACACGCCCTCGGCCTGCGGATCATCGTCGACCTGGTGCCCAACCACTGCTCGGACCAGCACGACTGGTTCCAGCGGGCCCTCGCCGAGGGGCCCGGCTCCCCGCTGCGGGAGCGATTCCACTTCCGGACCGGCCAAGGTCACGAGGGTGAACTGCCCCCCAACGACTGGGAGTCCATCTTCGGCGGCCCCGCCTGGACCCGCACCAAGAACCCGGACGGCACCCACGGGGACTGGTACCTCCACCTCTTCGCTCCCGAGCAGCCCGACTTCAACTGGGAACACCCGGCCGTCCAGGACGAGTTCCGCTCCATCCTGCGCTTCTGGCTCGACATGGGCACCGACGGCTTCCGTATCGATGTCGCCCACGGGCTGGTCAAGGCGGCGGGGCTGCCCGACATGGGCCACGCCGGGCAGCTGAGGCTGCTCGGCAACCAGGCCCTGCCGTTCTTCGACCAGGACGGCGTGCACGAGATCTACCGCTCGTGGCGGAAGGTCCTCGACGAGTACGCGGGTGACCGCATCGGCGTCGCCGAGGCATGGACACCGAGCGCCGAGCGCACCGCGCTCTATCTGCGCCCCGACGAGCTGCACCAGGCATTCAACTTCCACTATCTGGGCACCGGGTGGAACGCGGCCGCGCTACGGGAGGCCATCGACGCGTCCCTGGACGCCATGCGTCCCGTCGCCGCCCCGAGCACCTGGGTGCTCTCCAACCACGACGTCGTCCGCCACGCCACCCGTTTCGCCGACGAGAGCGCGGAACAGGGGCTGCGCAGGGCGCGCGCCGCGGCGCTGCTGATGCTGGCACTGCCCGGATCGGCCTATGTCTATCAGGGCGAGGAGCTCGGCCTCCCCGAGGTCACCGACCTGCCCGACAAGGTGCGCCAGGACCCGTCCTTCTTCAAGGAGAACGGCCAGGACGGGCTGCGCGACGGCTGCCGGGTTCCCCTCCCCTGGTCCGGAACCGAGGCGCCGTACGGCTTCGGCCCCGCGGCCGGCGGCCCCAGCTGGCTGCCGCAGCCCGCGAGCTGGGCCGAGCTGAGCGTCGAAGCGCAGACCGGTGATCCCGACTCGACGCTGGAGCTGTACCGCAGCGCGCTGGCCCTGCGCCGGGAACACCCCGCGCTGGGCGCGGGTGACGCGGTCGAGTGGCTGGACGCCCCCGAAGGCGTCCTGGCGTTCCGGCGCACGGCACGGGTTGATGGCGGCGCCGCGTGGCACGGCGATTTCCTCTGCACCGTGAACACGACGAGTGAGCCCGTGCGCCTGCCCGCTCCGGGTCGGCCGCTGCTGGCCAGCGTCCCGCTGGCCGCGCCCGGGGACGAGACGGAGCTGCCCGCGGACAGCGCGGTCTGGTGGGCGACGTGATGCTTCCCACGCCGCGGGGTGGTGTCGACGGCGGCACCCCGCGGCTCTCGGACATCGCGACGCAGGCCGGAGTCAGCGAGGCCACCGCCAGCCGGGTACTCAACGGCAAGCCCGGTGTCGCCCCCGCGACCCGGCAGCGGGTCCTGGCCGTCCTCGACGTCCTGGGCTATGAGCGGCCGGTACGCCTGCGCTCTCGCAGCGCCGGACTCATCGGTCTGGTCATTCCCGAGCTCACCAATCCGATCTTCCCGGCCTTCGCCCAGATCATCGAGCAGGTGCTCGCCGGGTACGGCTACACCCCGGTGCTGTGCACACAGATGCCCGGCGGGTCCACGGAGGACGAACTCGTGGAGCAACTGGAGGAACGCGATGTCACCGGCATCGTCTTTCTCTCCGGACTGCACGCGGACACGACGGCCGACACCGCGCGCTACGTCAAACTCGCGGGCCGGGGCGTGCCGTTCGTCCTGGTCAATGGGTTCAACGAGTACATCAACGCGCCCTTTGTCTCCCCCGACGACCGGTCGGCCGCCCGGATGGCCGTGCGCCACCTCGTCGATCTGGGGCACGAACGGATCGGTCTGGCCATCGGCCCGACCCGGTTCGTGCCGTCGCGGCGCAAGGCCGAGGGCTTCGTCGCGGCCCTGCACAGCATGCTCGGAACGCGGCGGAAGGAGGCCGAGCAGCTGATCCAGCGGACGCTGTTCACCGTCGAAGGCGGGCACGCGGCAGGCGGGGCGCTGCTCGACCAGGGGTGCACCGGCATCGTCTGCGGGAGCGACCTCATGGCGCTGGGCGTGATCAGGGCGGTGCGCGAGCGCGGCCTCGATGTGCCGCGGGACATCTCGGTGATCGGCTTCGACGACTCGCCGCTGATCGCCTTCACGGATCCGCCGCTCACCACCGTGCGACAGCCGGTCCAGGCGATGGCCACCGCCGCCGTGGGAGCGCTCCTTGAGGAGATCGGGGGAAACCCGGTGCAGCGGACGGAGTTCGTGTTCCAGGCGGAGCTGGTGGTGCGCGGATCGACGGCCCAGGCGATGCGGCGACGCGACGACGGCGAGTGAGGCTCACCTCTGGCGGGAGACTTGCCTCTGCCATGCTTGCGTAAGTTCTTGCATTGAGAAACCGCCCACCCGGCCTCCACCGGGCGCGGTATCCGGACGCCGAGCTGCTCACCGGCCCGTCCGGGACGGCGGACGCGGTGCTTGCCGCCCTCGCCCGCTGTTCCTGGGCGCACTTCGCCTCCCACCGCGCGTACGACCTCGGCCGCCCCTCCCGCAATGCGCTCTTCCTGCACGACCGGGCGCTCCCGCTCCGCGAAATCGTCGGACTCCGCCTGGACCACGCGGAGTTCGCGTATCTGTCGGCCTGCGATACCGGCGGCAGCAGCGTGGCCCTGGTGAACGAGGCGATCAGCGTGGCGTACGCGCTCAACCTCGCCGGTTACCGGCACGTCATCGGCCCATCGACGACACGATCGCGACCGACGTCGCCGCGCTCGTGCACGACGAGGTGCGACGGCTTGGCACGGGCGCGTCGGCGTTCGCCCTGCACACCGCGATCCTCCGGATCCGGGACCGGTCCCGCACGCACCGACGAGCTGGGCGCCGTACGTCCACACCGGACCGTAGCCGGGGGCCAGGGACCGCAGGTGGCAGGCCCGTCGACTGACCCCGCCGCACGAACAAGGGCCGCTCCGTCAGGTGGAGGGAGCGGCCCTTGCGCGCGCCTACTCGGTCACCATTCCATCACAACGCCCCCACAGCACTCCCACGCCGCCCCCTGCACGCCGGATGATGCACCCCACCATCCACGCACCTGGGGGACAGATGCGCACCCACACCACCAATGCCGCGGCCGTCGTCGCCACCACCCTGCTGCTCACCGGCTGCTCCACCAGCGACGGCCGCGACAAGCCCACCCCGGCCGGCGCCTCGGCCTCCGCCACCGAGGCCGCGCTCAGCAAAGCCGAGATCATCCGGCGCTGCGTCGACGCCATCGCCGACCGAGCCGCCGCCACCAAGGGCGGAGCAGTCCGCTCCGAGCCCGTCCCCAAGCCGTGCGTCCCGTTGTCGGACGCCGACTACCTCGACGCCTACTTGGAAGGCCTCCACCAAGCGACCCGGGCCGCACAGGACCAATCGCAGGACGGGGTCGACAAGGCGGCCGACGGCACCGGGAGCTGACCCGGGGGCTGGGCGCGCGACCGTCGTCGCGGAGCCGGGCGCTGGGGCGGGCATCCCGGTGCCGTGGAAACCCGGTGATGCCCCGCCATGCTTCCTCAGGCGGATGCGGTGCCGGTCAGCTGTCCGGCTGACCGGGGTGCCGGCCCGCCTGGGCGAGATGGTCCGTGCAGGACAGCCTGGCGTTCGATCTGGAGCCGTCCGGGCAGACGACGTTCTCCCAGCTCGTCTTCGAGACATCAGCCCCCTGCATCCGCGCGCCGCGTAGATCCGAGTCGGACAGCGTGGCCCCGGCCAGATCGGCGCCGCGCAGGTCCGCTTTGGTGAAGCCGACGTGGGTGAGCGATGCCGCGCGCAGATCTGCGCCCGCCAGCTGTGCACCGTCGAGGCTGACGTTCGTGAGGAGACCCTTGCCGAGCACGGCCCCGCTCAGGTCGGCGCCGCGCAGGTCGACCTCCGAGAGGGTGGCGGAGGTGAGCTTGGCGCGGCGCAGGTCAGCGCCGCGCAGGTCGACGTTCTCCAGCGACGCACCGGGTAGTCGCGCTTCGTAGAGGTTGCCGCGGCTCAGGTTCGCTTCGGACACCAGCCCGGTGAGTGTAGAGCGTTCGAGGTTGACGCACCGCAGTTTCTTCTGCCATAGCTCGGGACCGGCGACGGTGCGGCCGGAGAGGTCTTTGCCCGTGCGGTGGGGACAGCTCCGGCCATGCCTGTCCTGCCCGCAGCCGATGAGGAAGGCGGCGGACACGGCGGTCACGATGAGGCACGAGAGCGAACGAGGCCAACGCGTGTTCATGGGCCATCCCTGCCACCGCTTGGTCGCGGAGTGCCGAGCAGTACCGATGAGGGTGCGGGCCCGTGACATCGGCGGGGCCGGCGCCTCACGCCAGCGTAGACGAGTCTCGGGAGCCGGAGCGGTAGTCGCCGTGGTTCCCGCGTGTTGCCTTCCGGACCCGCACCCTGCCCACCTGCGGCGATGCCTTTTTCGAGCGGCACAGGTCCCACTGGGCGGCGGACTCAGCCCGCCCCGGTCAGCGGGGGCGGGCCGCGGCGCAGCGTACGCAGGTGCTCGCCGCCGGGCGCACCTCCAGACGTTCCGCCGGGATCGGCTCGCCGCACCGCTCGCACCGCCCGTATTCGCCTCGCTCCAGCCGTTCCAGCGCCCGATCCAGATCGGCCAGATGGTCGCGCGCCTGTGCCAGCAAGGCGGCGACATGGGCCCGCTCGAAGGCGGTGCTCGACCCCTCCGGGTCGTGCTCGTCGTCGATCGCCACCAGGGCATTCGCCTCGACGATCCCGTCGAAGTCACGGCTCAATGCCGCGATCTGCGCGGTCGTGCCGGCACGTTCGGCCGCCAGCCGCTCGCGGACGGACTCGCGGTCGGTCGGGGGGAAAGCGGCATCACCGGACGAATCGCTCACCGATACGACAACATCAGCACCCGGGTTCGTATTCCGCGCATCCCGCGCCTTGGGTGTCGAAATCCCAGCCCATGGCCAGTGACGTGCGGATTCGCGCGAGCGGCCACCGGTCGCGGCGTCGGCGTGGCAGCAGGTCGGCCGAGGCGCCTCGGTCAGGCACAGGTCCGCAGCCGCACGGTGGTGCCCTTCGACCCCGTCCGTACGCGCACGGTGTCGCACAGCATCCCCACTCCCCAGAGTCCGAAGCCGGCCTCCAGGGCGGATTCCGGCGGTGTCCAGGTGAGCAACTCCTCGGGCTGCCAGTGGCCGGAGTCGGTGATCTCGCAGATCAGGCCGTCGTCGGGCCATGCGCGCAGCGTCACCGGCGCGCCGCCGTGGCGGATGGCGTTGGTGGCGACCTCGGTCACGGCGACGAGCAGGTTGTGCAGCGCATCGCCTGCCACCCCGCAGCGCTTCGCCTGCTCGGTGACGAAGGCCCGCACGGTGTGCAGATCGGTGGGCCGGATCTGCATCGAGACGGCGGAGTGCGGCGAGGGCGGAAGCGGCTGCCGGTCAAGATCGGCGACGAAGGACTGGGGGTCCATGTAGTCCGGGTTGTCCCGCAGTGACCCGCTCTCGACCATCTTCGGATGGGTCCGGCGCACCATCGCGATGGCCTCAGGGGTCAGGTTCTCGGCGTTGTAGCAGCAGAATCCCCGGAAATCCCTGCTCGCGAAGGCCAGGTTGACGATCGAGTCGTAACGCATCCACTCCTTCACATCCGGTTTGTTCGACCAGTCGTCCGCTACCAGCACCCAGGCCGGGCGTGAGCCCAGCGTCCTGGCGACGGCGGTGAAAGCGGCCATGGCCCGGACGGGGTTCTTGTAGAGCTCCGACGGGTCCATGAACTGCACGGCGGCGGCGTCCCGTCCGAGCGAGTCGCGCAGTGCCTCGGTCTCTGCTTTTCCCGCGACCGCGAACGTCGCGTCGCCGGCGTCGACGCCCGCGCGCAGGTGGGGAAGGGCTGCGGCGAGGAGTTCCCGCTCGCCGCGGTACAGGAGTCCCTGGTGCTCGAGTGTGTGGAGTTGATCCTTCCGGCCGTCTTCCACGGACTGATCCGCATGTGTCCCGATGGTCATGACATTCCCTTCCGGCCCTGGACGAGCCCGGGCAGACGCTCCCAACCCACTGTCTCGATGAGGTGCTCCACATCGGGCGGCAGATTGTCCAGGACGATCCGGACCCCGCTGTCGCGGCCTTCCACGAAGCCTGTCAGCAAACTGAGGGCGCCGAGGTCGATGAAGCGCAACTGGGCGAGGTCGAGCCGCACTTCACTGCCCTGGGCCACCAGGGGGGACAGTGCCTCCGTGACATCGCTGTGCCGCGTCGCGTCGAGTTCGCCCTCCAGGCGAAGGCTGGGAGGGTCGACGATCCGGGTGATCCGGAAGATTCGCTCGTCCGATTCCGGAATGACTTCCATAAGGGCCTGCCGAGTCCTGGGATGGTGGGTGTGAGCGGAGCCGCGCCTGACCGTGGAGGAGGCCGGGGCTTGCCGGGAGTCCCCGAACCGAAGCGTGCGGTGGGGCCTCCCTCGGGGTTCCGCACCTGACAACGGGTGTTCCTCATTGTGCGCGCGATCGGTATAGCGGCGGTAAGCCGGTGCACCGAGGCACCACACCGCCTTCACCACCCGGCGCACCCTCAAACGGGCGGCGGGCCAAGGGCTTCCGGGCCCATGCGCAGACTCAGGCAGGCGGGAAAGAACGCGCTCCACGCGTGCCCGCGCCAGCTCACATACACCGTGAGGCTCTCTCCCACGACGGCGGCGGCGGCCCGCCTCAGGTACTCCCGCGCCTCCGAGATCCTGCCCTGATCGAGGCAGACGAGACCGATCTCGCGCAGCGCGAAGCTCTCCAGAGCCTCTTCCCCGATGTCCCGTGCGTGCTGGATGCTCTTCTCGAGGCAGGACCGGGCGTCCTCAAGACGGCCCAGGCCCCGGATTGCGCGGGCGAGGTTGCCCAGGCCGGACACCTGGGCCAGGCGGTCGCCGGCCTCGCGCGCGACCTCGAGCTGCCGCGACTGCACGGCAACGGCCTCCTCGTAGAGCTCCAGTTCCGCCAGTGCGTCCGCGAGGTTGAACAGGGAACGCTGCTCTCCGTCGCGGTCGCCGATCTCACGCCAGATGGCCAGCGCCGCCTCAAGGCACTGCCGCATCCCGTCGTACTCGCCGTGCAGCCAGTACACCGCGGACAGGTTGTCCAGGCCCCACGCCTCGCTCTCCCGGTCGCCCAGGCGCCGGGCGGTGTGGATGGCCAGCTCGCCCAAGGTCCGCAGCTCCCGCGCGCGGGCGTGCGGGTAGAGGTACCACTGCAGCGGCCGCGTCAGCCGCACCGCGAGGCGCGCCGTGGTGTCGGACTGCGTGGCGGCGTGGGTGATGGCGGCCATCAGGTTCGCGCGCTCGGTATCCAGCCATGCCTCCGCCTCACGGCGGCTCGTGATCGTCTTCGCTGGGCAGGCGGACGTGGTGGCGCCCTCGGGCTCGTCCGTGGGCCGGGGCAGCCGCGGCGGAACGTCAAGGAACGCCACGGTCTGCTGTGCCATGGCGAGATAGAAGCGCAGTATGCGCTCAAGCGCCCGTTCGCGCTCGGCCGCCGGTTCCTCGCTACGCACCTGCTCGCGCGCGAACAGCCGCAGCAGGTCGTGCATCTGATAGCGGGAAGCGGCGGGGCTGTCCAGCAGATGCGCGTCCACCAGCCGCTCGAGTGCGTCCTCGGCCGCCCAGTTCTCCACGCCGAGCAGCGCGGCCCCGGCCGACAGGCTCATGGTCGACCCCGGTACCACCCCGAAGAGCCGGAAGGCACGTGCGGCGGCCTGGTCGACGGAGTTCGCGCTCTGGCAGAGGGCGTCGTAGCTCGCATGGAAGCTCGCGCGTACCGACACGTCGCCGACGCGGATCTCGTCGAGGCGGCTCTGGGCGTCGGTCAGCCGCTGAACGAAGGCGCTCAGGGACCAGCCGGGGCGGGCTGCCAGCCGGGCCCCGACGAGCCGCAGGGCGAGAGGAAGACCGCCGCACATCCGGATGATCGCGTCCGTCGCCTCGGGGTCGGACGCGACCCGCTCCGGACCGACGAGCCGCTCCAGCAGGGCCGTCGCCTGGTCGTGAAACATGACGCCGAGATGGAGGTGGGTGGCGCCCTCAAGGGTGGTGAGCATCTCGCGGCTGGTGATCAGTACGACGCAGCCCGGCCCGGCGGGCGGCAGGGGACGCACCTGGTCCACACCGGCGGCGTTGTCGAGAACCATGAGGATGCGGCGGTCGGCGACCAGTGAGCGGAATTTGGCCGCTGCCTCGTCGGTGTTGGCCGGTATGGCCACTTCCGGTACCCCGAGTGTGTTGAGGAAGCGCCCGAGCACCTCAGCCGGTTCCAGGGGCGTCAGCCCGGCGGTCGATCCGTGAAGATCGACGTAGAACTGGCCGTCCGGGAACCGGTCGGCGACCTGGTGGGCGGTGTGGATGGCCAGGGCCGACTTGCCCACGCCGCTGGCGCCGTCGATCGCGGCGATCGTCACCTGCCCCGCGCCACTGCGCTCCAGCAGCTTGTGCAGCACTGAGCTCTCGCTGGTGCGGCCGACGAAGGCGGTGCTGATGTGGGGAAGCTCCCTGGGCACCACGGACGGCGTCCGTGCTGCGATCTTCGGGCGGTCGGCAGGAGGCTCGGGTTCGAGGAGTAACGAGGTGTCGGCGGTGAGGACCCGCTGATGGAGCTCTTGTAGCGGCGGGCCGGGCTCGATTCCCAGTTCCTCGGCCAGATGGTGACGCAGGTCCCGATAGGCGGCCAGCGCGTCGGCCTGCCGGCCGGCTCGGTACAGCGCCAGCATCAACTGACCCCGCAGGCCCTCCCGGAGTGGATGCTCGGCCACCAGCGCCTCGAGCTCGTCCAGCACCGCCTCATGGCGGCCGAGCCGCAGCCGCGCTTCGATGAGCAGTTCCCGCGCTTGTGTGTGGCATGCCGCCAAGCGGGTGACCTCGGCCTCCACGGTCGGCGACAGCGGCACGTCGGCGAAGGGGGCGTCGCGCCACAGGTCCAGCGCTTCGCCGAGCCGGGCCGCGGCAGTCTCGGCCGAACCCCGGTCGAGTTCCTGCCCCCCTTGCTTGATCAGTTCCACAAACCTGTGCGCGTCGAGCTCGTCCGGTCCGACGACCAGCCGGTAGCCATGGGCCCGGTAACCGTGCACATGAGTCACCAGCAGCCGGCCTGTCTCGTCGCCCAGCGTGCGCCGCACCCGCGAGACATAGCCTTGCAGGAGCTTGCTCACGCTTTGCGGGGGCCGGGTGCCCCACAGCTCCGCGACCAGTCTGTCAGTGGGGACCACCCGGTTGGCGTCGCACAGCAGCACCGCCAACAGCATTCGCCACTTCCCGGGGGCGAGTGGGATCTGCTGACCGCCGCGCCACAGCCCGAGTGGCCCAAGGACCCGATACCGCATGCCATGCTCCGTAAGTCGTCACCCGGACAGGGAAGGCGTGGTGCAAGCACCTTGCGGGATCGGATGCGGGCGAGGGCCGGTTGACCGGACCTGGCCGACCATCATGTGTCCCTCCCGGGGGCGACGAGAACGCGGAGCGCGGCGATCCCGACATTCTTGGGCCGGACTCCCGGGAGAGCAAGGGAATACGCATCCAGCACAAAGGAGCGGCGCCCGGTCTGCCGGGCACCGCTCCTGCGGGCTTTCCTTCCGCGCTACCGCCGAGCCGGTGACCGGCGGGCGGCCAGCAGCGATCGCACGACCGTGGCGGGCCGCAGGATCGCGGTCGGCGGGGCCAGCAGATTCTGCAGGTCGAGCATGACGTCGTGGATATCCGGCGAGACATGACTGGCCAGCATCACCTGGCGTACATAGCGGTTGAGCAGGTCGACACCTGGCGGCTTGGGACCCACGGTCTCCGGGTACATGAAGTCGCCGCCCGTCGCCAGCTGCCACGGTGCGGCGGTCACCTTGGCGGCCGCCCGGTAGTACGCGCGGGCCATCTCCGAGGACGCGGTGCCGGACCGGTCCAGGCAGCGGCCGAGCTCCACCGCCTCCAGAACGGCGACGCTCATCCCCTGCCCGTACAGCGGATTGAAGCTGCACACGGCGTCGCCGAGGGCCACATAGCCCGCCGGGGGCTGCCGCAGCCGCTCGAAGTAGCGCCGGCGGGCCTGCGGATAGGTGAACTTGCGGGCATCCCCCTCGCTCACCGGCTCCGCGCGGTCCATCAGTTCGGCGATGTGCGGGGTCGGCAGCTCGGCGGCGAACTTGGCGAAACCCTCGGGGTCGACGGGTGCGTGAGCCCCGTGCCAGCCGGCCAGGGTGACCATCCATCGGTCGCCCTCGACGGGGAAGGCGGCGGCCGCCCGCTTGTCGTGCGGCGGGACGGTGGCCATCAGGTAGAGCAGTCCGTCGTCGAGCAGCCGCTCGTCGGGACGGCGCCGCAGCAGCCGGGTGGTGTACCCGACATCGACCTTGACGGTGACCGTCTCGGGGGTCTGGCAGCCGAACGCCCGCAGCCACCGGTCCGTCCGCTCGCCGCTGCTGCCCGTGGCGTCCACGACCAGGTCGGCGGCCAGCGCCTCGCCGCCATCCAGCTCGACCCCGGTCACCCTGCCTGCGGCGCCGGTCAGCCCGCGGACCGCGAGCCGGTCACGGACGTCCACATCGGGCAGCGCGGCCACCCGCTTCCGTATGGTGCGCTCCAGAAAGGCGCGGCTGAGACTGATCCCCGGCTTGCCGCTGGAAAAGCGGATCCGGTGGGCCCCCATTTGGTGGAATAAAAGGTCCGAGCCGTAATCAAATGGCACTGCACCACCCTTGACCAGCTCATGGGTGAGGCCGGGAAACAGCTCTTCCAGTGTCCTCTGCCCGCTGGTGAGCAATACGTGCACGTGGCCGCCCTGAGGCACCGCGCGCCGGTCCTGCGCGTCCTCGGGGAGGGCATCCCGGTCCACCACCGTCACCCGGGCGAATCTGCCGCTCAGTACGCGCGCTGCGACAAGTCCTCCCATTGAGCCGCCGATGACCACCGCATGCCCGCCGACTGCACTCATACACCCTCCTCAAGAAATCCGCATCAACGTATGACGCCACGGGAATTCGCGGCAGCGGGGGGCCGAGTCTAAGCCTGTGGTGGGGGAGGTGTCACCTCCCCGGAGTCGCCCGATCGGGCCGGGTGTCGCAGCCCGCCGCCTTGGACGCGTCCCACGCCACCCGGCCCTGTTCACCGGCGTCCTCGGCTTCCGCGCCGGGGTCGGCCTCGTAGCGGAGGCGAGACCGCGTCGACCCGATGAGAAAGGCTCAGCAGTCGTTCCTGAAGGCTTTGACGAGGAGTTGCCACTGCTCGCGATCGAACCTGAGCGCCGGCCCGTCGGGATTCTTGCTGTCCCGTACGTGGATGAAGCTCTCGGCCTCCGCGACTTCGACGCAATTTCCGCCGTTCCCCATGCTGTAGCTGCTTTTCCGCCACGGGAGTTCAGTCAGATTCACGGTCGATTTCCTTTTTCACATCGCGTATGAAAACGCATGAGTCGTCTCGGGAGAGTGCTTTGGACTGGATGAGGTTGAAGGCCAGCTTGTGCTGTTGGATCTGACTGGCGTCGTTGGTCGTCTGACCGCCTATGAACGTCTCCCCGTATAGGACGTCAGGGCCGTCCCGGAATCCCATGAGGCGGAACGGGGTCATGCCCCCGGGGTGTTCCCGGACGTTGAAAGGGAGCACCTGAAGGTGCACTTTGGGCAGGTCAGCGGTCTGCAGCAAGTGCCCCAGCTGCTCGCTCATGACGCTGTTCCCCCCGATGCGGCGGCGAAGCACTCCTTCATCAAGCGTGATCATGATCTGGGGTGGTTCACGTCTGGTGAGTATGCGCTGCCGGTCGATCCGGGCGCCTACCAACTGCTCGATCCGCAGCTTCGAGGCCACCGGGTGGGCCGCGGTGAAGATGGTGCGCGCATAGGCCTCTGTCTGCAGCAGGCCGGGGACGGCGACAGTCTCGAACTCCTGGATGAAACTGGCCTGTTGTTCGAGCTCGATGACCTGCCAGAACCAGTCCGGGTACGCGGACCGGATGAGCGACGGCCAGAGTTTCACCAGTGCGCCGTCGACGCCGAGAAGCCGGTCGACCCGTTGCGCGAAGACGCGCGAGGGCATCTGCTCGGCGTTCTCCAGGCGCTGGACCGTCGTCGTGGCGCAGTGCGCCCGCTCGGCGAGCTCCCCCTGGGTGAGTCCGGCTATCAGCCGGTACCGCTGTACCTCGCCGCCGAAACGGGACAGCAAAGACGAGATGCTCTGGCCGGAGGACACCACCGGCGTCTCGCTCGTCTCCTCCGTGATGAGCGGCCGTCCGGCATGAGGCAGCCAGGCGACCGTCCCGTCCGGCCCGGGTGCGGCCCACGCGAGGGGAGTACGGGGCGACGACGGCGTGGGCTCCCTCAGCCCCGCGGGCATGCGGCTGAGCAGCCCCCAGGCGTACACGCCCGGACCGACGGCGGCGGACAGGGCCGCCTCGATGCAGGCGCGCGCACTGTCCTCGGTCGTGCAGGTGCCGCATGGCCCCTGCTGGTGCCGGCTGTTGGAGACCTGGTGGATGTCCCACCGGTAGAGGCTTCCGTGCCGTGGCGCGGGAGCACTCTGTTCCTTGTTGTTCGTTACGTCGTTCACATGTCCTCCCTCGGGTCGCCTACGGAGGCGGAGATTGCCCCTCCACCGTGCAGGCGGCACGGCGAGCAGCGGTATATCGGCGGTAAGAGCGCACATCGGCCAGGGCTCGGTCTCGGTCTGGGTCTCGGTCCGGCACGTCCGTGACACCGACGGCCGGAACGCCGAGGGTCACCGAGGTGGGGTCGTGTCGCCGCTGCCGTCGAGAGCGAGAGTGCACCACGTGGTTTTGCCACCGCAGGAGTCCCAACGCGAACCCCACGCCGATGCGATCGCCTGCACGAGGTACATTCCGCGGCCCTGCTCGTCCTCGGGGTCAGCTCGCCGGACCGCGGGGCGCGCGGAGGACGCGTCGGTGACCTCCAGGAGCAGCCGGTCGCCGACCTGCAGCAGGTTCACCGTGATCAATGCGTCAGTCCCGTACTTGACCGCGTTTCCGACCAGCTCGCTGGCGAGCAGCACACTGTCGTCGATGACATGGGACGGGCAGCCCCACGAGGAGAGGGCCGTATGTACACCCCGGCGCACCCTGCTTACCTCTTCCGGCGCCGGGGGCAGATGGAGGTGCAGATGCCAGTCGAAGGCCAGGTCGCAGTCGGCACAAGCGAGGTTGCGGACGCTCACCGTCCCGGCACCTCCGCCGACGGTCCTCCGCAGCCTCGCTTTGTCGCTGTCGCCGCGGGCAGCCGGCACGGCCTCCCAGGGACCCAGAACCTCCCTGTCGAAGGATGCGGAGGAGCAACGCGCGGCGCGGGGGCGGGGGAAGTCAGGAGAAGTCATGTCGGCTCCGTATGCCGGAGTGAATGGGATGGTGCGGCCGATGGAACGTCCACGGCGTCGGCCGGTGGGTGTGGGGCACCATGCAGGAGGCGAGGAGAGCGGTGGTATGTCGGCAGTAAGCCGCCTACGGCTCGTCGCTGCTGTTACCGCCGCGTATGCCCTGTCTCCGAGCCGACCGCCCCGCATCGGGCCCTACCGGGACCCGGCGGCCCTCGCGGTCCGGGCCCGAGCCTCTTCGCGTCTACCCTGATGCGAAAGCTGGGCGCTCCTCACTGTTGATGGCCTCCGGCCTGAGCCACGCCGACGACACAGGAGAAACGCCCCGATGAACGCCCGTGTCCGCATGCAAGCCCGCAGCCCCCACACCCGCTGGTGGCGCCGTGCAGGTCTCGTCCTGTGGGTCGTGGCCTCGGTGCTGGTGGCGCTGCTCGTGCTCGGTGCGATCATTCCGGCCGTTCCGGTCGTCGGGTATGTCGGGACCGAGTGGGTCGGGCCCCGGCCGCTGTGGTTTGTGGTCTTCGGGCTGATCATCGCCGTGGGCGCCGCGGTGGCATGGGTCCGCAGGATGCGCAGGACGGCGCTGTGGACCGCGGTCACCTCAGCGGTCACCGCCATCGGCGCGGCGGCCGTGCTGACCACGCAACTGCTCGACGCCCATTCCCACCACGTGCCGGTGTCCGCCGCCGATGTCCTCGCCGTCGATCAGCCCGCGGCGCCGCCGGACCACGTGATCGACTACGCCCGCCTCGGTGGCCGGACGCTCAAGGCCGGACTGTGGACGCCGCCCGGAGGGCATCCGCAGGGGGCCAGGCCCATGGTGGTGTGGGTCCATGGCGGCGGATTCTCCACCGGCAGCCGGGACCAGAGGGAGGGCGACTACCGCTGGCTGGCGGACCACGGCTACCCGGTCGTATCCATCGACTACCGGCTCACGCCCCCACCGCGCTGGAAGGACGCCTCCGGCGATGTCATCTGCGCCATGTCCCGCCTCGCCAGGCAGGTCCGCCCGTACGGTATCGACTCCTCCCGCACCGTGCTGGTCGGCGGCTCCGCGGGCGGGAGCCTCGCGCTGAACGTCGCGTACGGGCTGGAGACCGGCCGTATCCACAGCAGCTGCACGACGCGCCTGCCCGCCCCGCCGGTCGCCGTCGCCGGTTTCTATCCCGCCTCGGACCTCAAGGGAACCTGGCAGGACAACGGCCTCCTGGGCTACGGAAGAGAGATCACCGAGGCCTACACCGGCGGCACCCCCGCCCAGCACCCCGAGCGCTACCGCTACGCCTCCGCCACCAGCCGCGTCCGCCCGGGCCTGATGCCTACTCTCCTGGTCACCGGCGCCTCCGACCACCTCATCCGGCAATCCCGCGTCCACGCCCTCGCCGACCGGCTGCGCCAAGCCCACGACCGCGCCCAGTTCGACGCCGTCCCCTACAGCGACCACGCCTTCGACGCCACGTACCACAGCATCGCCGGCACCATCAGCCGGACCCTCCTCCTGCGCTTCCTGGACGGAGCGACACCTCGGACCTAGGTGCGTTCGGCGCCCCTCTTCCCCGCGGGGCCGTGTGCCCGTCGCAGCCGTCGGCGCGAGCAGGCCATGTCACCGGTCTTTGTCGCGGAGACGCTACCGGCGGGGGCTGAGGAGGGCGGTGAGCATGTCGCGCAGCCAGGGCCGCAGAGTGGCGAGGTCCGGCTCGAGCAGGAGCCTGCCGGCCGCCGCGTCGTGGAGGGCGAGGACGGCGGCGGTGAGTGCCTCGGGGTCGCGCAGCGCGGGCGGCATGGTGTCCAGGTCCACCACGCCCACGACGACCGGCTGCAGCGTTTCGCGGATCGCTTCGCGGTGCTGGATCAGGGCGGTGGCGGTATCGGGGTTGCGTGCGGCGTACAGAAGGAAGTCGGTGCGCACCAGGACCCAGGTCCGGTCGATGAGCAGGGCATCGATGACCCGGTCCAGCAAGGCCGGCAGCCCCTCGTCCGGCGTGGCGCCGGCCAGCGCGTCATGCACCTGGGCCATGACGAGCTCGGCCTGCCGCTCGTAGAGGACGAAGAACAGCTGGTCGATGCTGTCGAAGTTGGAGTAGAAGGCGCCACGGGTGTAGCCGGCCGCCTCGCAGATCTCCTCGATTCCCACCCGGCCGAAGCCACGCTCCGCGAAGACCGTGAGCGCTGCGTTCAGCAGGCGTTCCCGTGTCTCGGCTCGACGCCGGGTGACGCGTGCGGGCGTGCCGTCCGCTCGCCGGCCGGTGCGCAGTGCTCGCCGGTCGACCGCGCTGTTACTGGCTTCCGTCATGCACCCATCCTAATCCGATACATCAATGCATCCGATACAGTTCTGTATCGTAACGCCGGATCCAGACGCAGTGAGGAAGTGCGGACCAATGAGCCAGGTGGACACGGACCACGACGAGACCTCGGGGTCGAGCTCGGAGCGGCGGGGGGAACGGCCTCAAGCCGGCCGCGCGGCGCCCGCTGGGTTCTGGGCCGAGCTGCGTGGTGCGGCCGCACCACGCATGGCGGTCCTCGTCCTGGGCGCTCTGTTGCTGCAGTTGGGCTTCGTGCTCTCCTATGTGGGCGCGTTCCACCATCCGCAGCCCCACCGGATCCCGATCACGGTCGTGGCGCCGCAGCAGATGTCCCCGAGCGTCGTCGGGAAACTCAACGCGATACCCGGTCACCCGCTGAAGGCCACCGAAGCCGCCGATGAGCCGACGGCCCGCGCGGGGCTGCGCACGGGGGACGCCAGTGGCGCGTTGATCGTGGACTCCACGTCCCGGACCGACACTCTGCTGGTCGCCGGCGCCGGGGGCGCCTCCACGGCGAACGTGCTGGAATCCGTGATCGCCCAGGCCGAGAAGGCGCAGCACCGTACCGCGTCGGTCGTCGACGCGGTACCGGCGCAGGCAGGTGACGCCCGAGGACTGAGCAGCTTCTACCTCGTCGTGGGATGGACCGTCGGCGGTTATCTGTTCGCCGCGCTCCTGGGCGTGTCCAAGGGCGCCCGGCCGGCCACCGTACGCCGCGCCGCGCAGCGTCTGCTGACGGCCGTTCCGTACGCCGTCCTGTCCGGCCTGGGTGGTGCGGCGATCGTGGGCCCCCTGCTCGGCGCCCTGAACGGTCACTTCCTCGCCCTGTGGGGGATCGGCGCGCTGGTCGTCTTCGGCGCCGCGGCCGTGACGATAGCCCTCCAGGTCCTCTTCGGCGTGCTGGGGATCGGGGTGACGGTGCTGCTCTTCGTGGTACTCGGCAACCCCAGTGCCGGCGGCGCCTACGGGCCCGAACTGCTGCCGCCGTTCTGGCGGGCGATCAGCCCCGCCCTCCCCAATGGCGCGGCGACCCACGCCGTACGCCACATCATGTACTTCGCCGGCCACGGCACCGCCGCGAACCTGGCGGTGCTGGCTGCCTACGCGCTCGGCGGGGTCCTGGTCACCCTCCTGACGGCCACCCTGGTGCACCGGCGGTTGTCGCCCGAGATGGACCCGGCCGGCGCTCTCGCCTGACCGGACACTCGCGCGGTCCGACCACTCAGGAAGGAGAGGTGCCGGCGGTGCCGCGGATCAGGTCGGCGGCCTTCTCCGCGATCATGATCGTGGGTGCGTTGGTATTGCCCCGGACGAGGGTCGGCATGACCGAGGCGTCTGCCACGCGCAGCCCGGTCACCCCGTGCACCCGCAGTGTGTAGTCGACGACCGGGCCCATGGCGCAGGTGCCCGCGGGGTGGTAGAGGGTGTGGAGCTCACGTCGGGCGAAGTCGAGGAGGTCGCGGTCGGTGTCCGAGCGCGGCATGCGGTAGTCGGACCGCCGGTGTGCTCGCAGGGCGGGGCGGGCCGAGATGTCGAGGAGCACCCGCATGGCTCGTACCGCTGCCGCACGGTCCTCTTCCGTGGCGAGGTAGTGATGCAGGATGCGCGGCTTGGCGCTGGGCAGTGTCGACCGGAGGGAGACCTTGCCGCGGCTGGTGGCGCCCAGGAGCACCGCGCCGTGGTGGAAGGCGTGTGCGGTCTGGGCGCCGAGGCCCTCTTCGTGGAACATGGCCGGAAGTGCGTGGAGTTGCACATCCGGCGCGGCCAGCCCGTCGAGCGTGCGCACAAAGCCGCCCGCCTCGCCCACGTTGGAGGTGAGCGGTCCGCGGCCCTCGGACTCCAGGAGCGCGAGGTTCTGCGGGGACTCCGCGGTCAGCAGAGACTCGGTATCGGTGAAATGGATGAGGGGCAGGTGCCCGTGGTCCTGCAGGTTCTCGCCGACGGGGAGGTCGACACGGGGGGTGATGCCGAGGGCTTCGAGGTCCGAGGCGACGCCGATCCCGGAGAGCATGAGCAGCTGAGGGGAGTTGTAGGCGCCCGCGGCGAGGATGACCTCCCGCTCGGCGCGTAATTCCTCCAGTGCTCCGTTCCGTTCGACCTCCACGCCGAGGGCACGATCACCGGAGAACAGCAGCCGGGTGCACTGCGCCCCGGAGAGCACCGTCAGGTTCGGCCGCTCCATGGCGGGCCGCAGATACGCGTCCGATGTGCTGCACCGCAGTCCATTCCGCTGGGTGAGTTCGTAGGAGCCGACCCCGTCCTGCTCAGGGCCGTTGAAGTCCGGGTTGAGCGGATGGCCCGCCTGCTGCGCCGCCTCCAGGTATGCCGCCATGAGCGGGCTGCGGGAGCGCCCCTGGCTGACGGTGAGCGGGCCTCCCGCAGCGTGCCAGTCGGACGGGCCGCCATGGTGGTCCTCCGCGCGCAGGAAGTACGGGAAGACCTCGTCCCAGCTCCACCCTTTGGCGCCGGCGTCGGACCAGGCGTCGTAGTCCCGGTGGTTGCCGCGGATGTAGATCATCGCGTTCATGGACGACGAGCCGCCGAGCATCCGGCCGCGCGGGAGGTAACAGCGGCGTCCGCCGAGGCCGGGTTCGGGCTCCGTCGTGTAGTCCCAGTCGTACGTGGTCCTGAACAGTTTTCCGAACGCCGCAGGAATGTGGATCTCCGGGGCATCGTCGGACGGGCCGGCCTCCACCAGCAGTACGCGGACGCCAGGGTCCTCACTCAGCCTGGCGGCCAGCACACAGCCGGCGGAACCTGCTCCGACCACAAGGTAGTCGTGGCTCTCGACAAGCACGGGCTCTCCCCTCTCCGATGAACGGAACGCCGTGCCGGGTGCCGTCCGGCGGGCAGCCGGCCCGCGGCGCACAGCGGGAAAGCGGCGTCACCCGGCCGCGGGCCTCAGCACCCTCAGGACGCAAGGAGAGCATGCCACCGCGTCCTGAGCGCACGAGGACGTATCCGAAGGGATGGCCGACTATGATCGGTCCGGTGTCCGAGCCGTCAGCGGCCTGGTGGTTCCTTGGCGGACCGTCAGTGGTGCTGCTGGGCGGGGGGTTGGGTGGGGACGCCGGTCGGTTGTTCCGTGGTGGCCGGGACGGCCGCGCGCTGCTCGCGACCCCAGGTCTCGCGAGTGGACAGCACCCCGAGGAGGCCCACCACCGCGATGCACCCGTAGAACCGCGCAGGCCCCGTCCATCCGAAGGACTCCGCCAGCAGCACGGCGAGGAACGGGGCGAAGCCGGCCAACGACGCTGCCGTCTGGTATCCCAGCGAGGCTCCGGACGTCCGCGTGCTGGTGGTGAACAGTCCGGCGAACCAGGCCGCTTGAGTGCCCGTCAACGCGGCGTGAACCACACCGATGGCGATCAGGAAGATCAATACGATCGGCACGGGCGCCCCCGTGTTGGCCATTAGAGGCGGCAGTGCCCGGTCAGCCCAGCAGGGCCTGGGCGCGGCAACGTGCCGGCGCAGTACAGCGGGTGACGCTCGTCCGGGCCGGGTCGGCAGTGCCGGTAGGCGGGAGGCTCGGAGACCTACGCACGCCCTACCGGCGGAGTCGTGACCAGGATGAGGGGGATGTCACCGCAGGGTCGCAGCCGCAGCCCGCCGTGTTCGACGCCGTCCGCCGGTCCGGCCAGTACGGCCCCGAAGTCCGGGCCCTTGACGAGAGAACCGGCCAAATAGTCGGCACAGGCCGAGGCGGCGACACGGCCGCGCGCGTTGACGAGGAAGGCAGGGCCGGGCAGCTTCTGCATGACCGGCATCACCGCCGCCTCGAAATGCGAGAGGTACACGTCCGCCGCGGCCACTCCCGTGAAGCGGCCCCCGACCGCCACCGGCACGGACAGGGTGAGGCTGTACTCGTCGGAGCAGAGATAGTCCACGTACGGCCCCGCGACCGCGCGCCGCCCGGTGTCGCGGGCCAGTGCGAACCAGTCCCAGTGGGTGTAGTCGGAGTACGCCGAGCGCTCCGGGTCCAGGTCCAGCAGCAGCGGGCGCACGGCACCGCCCGCGCCGATCTGCCACCATTCGAGCCATGCCGATACGTCGGCGAGCAGCCCCGGAGCGGCCACGAACCCGGCGCCGGAGACCAGATCGAGTCGCGTGAGCCGGGTGTGCAGGCCGGGGCGGAGCGCGGCGAGGTCGCCGGTGAGGGGCCGCCGGCCGCTCTCGGTGGCCGAGGCGAGGAGTGCCGCCGCGTCCGTACGGGTCTCGGAGACGGCGTCGAAGACGCCCTCCAGGGTGTCGCGGACGCAGGCTGCCACGTCGGCGGCCGTCACCTCGTCAAGGTTGTCGGGTCCGCCGCCTGTGGGACGGGGACTGCTACCCATAGGTGTTCTCCTGGGGATGGGGACCACCAGCGGAGCCGGAGGTGCCGAGGCGGAGTTCGACCAAGCGCGCCATGCACAACTGGACGCACCCCTCGGTCAGGGCTCTCGCCTGCTCGTCCGCACCATCTTGCAGTGCGGAGATCACGGTGCGGTGACGATCGCACACGTCCTTGAGATACCCCTCCTCGCCGAGCACGAGAGACAGCAGCGCCCCCACCTCTGTCTGGATGCCGATCTCCTCCCGGGTCAGCCGCGCGGACTGGGCCGCGGCGGCCAGTTCCACGTGAAAGCGCCCGTGCACCCGGCTGCGTGCCGCGCCGTCAGCCGCCTCCGTCAACTGCTCAACAGACCTGCGCAGTGGGAGTAGATCCCCGGGCTCGGTGCGCTGGGCCGCGAGCCGGGCGGCGGCCCCCGAGACGGCGGCCCAGTGGTCGCCGAGGTCGCGGAGTTCCTCGGTGCTCCAGCCGGCGAGGAGGCTCCGCAGCCGCTCCTCGGCGGGACCTTCGGGAACGGTGACGAAACTCCCTCCGCCCCGCCCCCTGCGGGTGGTGACCAACCCCTGCTGGCGCAGCGCCATCAGTGCTTCACGCAGGGTGACGGTCGAGACCCCGAGCTGTGTCGCGAGGTCGGACTCGCCGGGCAGTTGCTCCCCGTCCGCCAGCAGCCCGAGCTCGATGGCGTCGCCGAGCCGCCGCACGACCGCGTCCACCCGGGCCTGATTGTCGACGGGTGTGAAGACGGTCCGCCGGGCGCCGCCCAGTTCTCGCGTCACGGCAACCACCCCCATGTTCGTTGACTCAGGCTTTACCTTAGCGAGGTATTGAAACTAGAACTATGACTTCATATGTTTAAGGTCAACGTCCGGCAGCGCCAGAAAGGTTCCCGCCCATGGAAGGGAAAGCCGTCCGACTGCAGAGCCTGTGCAAGTCCTTCGGGCAGACGAAGGCGGTAGCCGGGGTCGATCTGGACATCGCGGACGGCGAGTTCTTCTCGATGCTGGGGCCGTCCGGATCAGGCAAGACCACCGTGCTTCGGATGATCGCCGGCTTTGAGCCGCCCACCAGCGGCACCATCGAACTCGCCGGGAGGGACGTGACCCGCCTCGCCCCCTTCGAGCGGGATGTGCACACCGTCTTCCAGGACTACGCGCTCTTCCCGCATATGACGCTCGAACAGAACGTCGCCTACGGTTTGAAGATCCGCAAGGTTCCCAGGGCCAAGCGCCTGGGGCGGGCCCGCGAGGCCCTGGCGAACGTGCGGCTCGAAGGCTTCGGCGACCGCCGGCCGTCCCAGCTCTCCGGAGGCCAGCGGCAGCGCGTGGCGCTGGCCCGGGCCCTGGTCAACACGCCCAGGGTGCTGCTGCTCGACGAGCCGCTGGGCGCCCTCGACCTCAAGCTGCGCGAGCAGATGCAGATCGAGCTCAAGGAGCTGCAGCGCGAGGTCGGCATCACCTTCGTCTTCGTCACCCACGACCAGGACGAGGCGCTGACCATGAGCGACCGCATCGCGGTCTTCAACCAGGGCCGCATCGAGCAGGTCGGCACCCCCGCCGAGATCTACGAACGTCCCGCCACGCCCTTCGTCGCCGGCTTCGTCGGCACCTCCAACCTGCTCACCGGCCAGGCCGCGGAGCGGGTGGTGGGCACGGCCGGCACCTTCAGCATCCGTCCGGAGAAGATCCGCGTGCTGAAGGAGGACCGGGACAGCGGCGAGCCGGAGTGCTCCAGCGCCGTCGGCACCGTCGCTGAGGTCGTCTACCTCGGGGACGCGACTCGTTTCCTCGTGGACCTCGACGCCGGGGGGCGGCTCACCGCCCTCCAGCAGAACCTGGAGACCTCGTCCGAGGACGTCGCGGCCTATCGCGGCTCGCGGGTCAGGCTCCAGTGGCAGCCACGCCACAACGTCCGTGTTCCGGAATCGCAGTGATCGCACCACCCCGCACGTCCTGTCGCCGCCACCTTTCCCCCCATCCCCTGTGGAGCTCTCCGTGCGCATGTCCCGTTCGCTGAAGGCCGCCACCGCGGTCGGCGCCCTCCTCCTCGCCACCGCCTGCGGCTCGTCCGGCACGTCCTCGTCAGCCGACGGCTTCAACCCGCCCGACCTCAAGGCGCAGAAGAAGCTCGGCAAGACCGAGGGCAAGGTGAACCTCATAGCCTGGGCCGGCTATGTCGAGGACGGCTCCAACGACCCGAAGGTCGACTGGGCCAGCGACTTCGAGAAGCAGACCGGCTGCCAGGTCAGCGCCAAGACCGCGGCCACCTCCGATGAGATGGTCAGCCTGATGAAGTCCGGTCAGTACGACGCGGTCTCGGCCTCCGGCGACGCCTCGTTGCGCCTGATCGCCTCCGGCGACGCCGCCCCCGTTAACACCAAGCTCGTCCCCAACTACAAGGACGTCTTCGCCGGTCTCAAGAACCAGGACTGGAACTCCGTCCACGGTGTCCCGTACGGCATCCCGCACGGCCGCGGCGCCAACCTCCTCATGTACAACACGAAGAAGGTCTCCCCGGCCCCCGACTCCTGGTCCGCCGTCTTCGACAAGGCCTCGGCCCACAAGGGCAAGGTCACCGCGTACGACTCACCGATCTACATCGCGGACGCCGCCCTCTACCTGATGAAGAGCAAGCCGTCGCTGGGTATCAAGAACCCCTACGCCCTGGACCAGAAGCAGTTCGACGCCGCCGTCCATCTGCTCAAGGAGCAGAACGCCAACATCGGCGAATACTGGGGCGACTACCTCAAGGAGATCTCCGCCTTCAAGAGCGGTAACTCGGTCGTCGGCACCGCCTGGCAGGTGATCGTCAACGCCGCACAGGCGGAGAAGGCCCCGGTCAAGGCGGTGCTGCCGAAGGAGGGCGCGACCGGCTGGTCCGACACCTGGATGATCTCCGCCAAGGCCAAGCACCCCAACTGCGCCTACAAGTGGATGGACTGGATCATCTCTCCCAAGGTGAACGCCCAGGTCGCCGAGTACTTCGGTGAGGCCCCGTCCAACGCCAAGTCCTGTGCCCTGACCTCGGTGAAGGACCACTGCGCCACGTACCACGCGGCCGACGAGCCGTACTGGAAGAAGGTCCACTTCTGGACCACGCCCGTCCCGCAGTGCCTGGACGGCCGCAAGGACACCAAGTGCGTGCCCTACAGCAAGTGGGTCCAGGCATGGACCGAGATCAAGGGCTGAGCATCACATGACGAAGACCGTGCCGACCGCCGGATTCGTCCGGCGGTTCGCCGGGACCCTGCACCGCCGTCCCCGGCTGCAACTGTCCCTGCTGCTCTCCGCGCCGCTGGCCTGGCTCGTCCTCGCCTACCTCGGCTCGCTCGCCGCGCTGTTCATGTCCGCGTTCTGGACCACGGACAGCTTCACCTCAAGTGTGGTGAAGGTCTGGAACACGGACAACTTCACCGCCCTGTTCACCACCGACGTCTACCGCCAGGTCGCCCTGCGCAGCATCGGCGTCGCCCTCGTGGTCACCGTCCTGTGCGCCGTGATCGCCTTCCCGGTCGCCTTCTACACGGCCCGGATCGCGCGGCCCAGGTGGCGGCCCCTGCTGGTGGTCGCCATCCTCACCCCGCTGTGGGCCAGCTATCTGGTCAAGGCGTACGCCTGGCGGCTCATGCTCGCCGAGGGCGGTCTGCTGGACTGGCTGCTCGCGCCCCTCGGCCTCCACGGACCCGGCTACGGACTGACGGCCACCGTCCTGGTGCTGACCTACCTGTGGCTGCCGTACATGATCCTGCCGATCCACGCCGGACTCGAACAGCTCCCGGCCAGCCTGCTGGACGCCTCCGCCGACCTCGGCGCCCGCACCGGCCGGACCTTCCGCCTGGTGGTGCTGCCGATGATTCTGCCGTCCATCGCGGCCGGCTCGATCTTCACCTTCTCGCTCAGCCTCGGCGACTACATCGCCGTGCAGATCGTCGGCGGCAAGACCCAGCTGATCGGGAACCTCATCTACTCCAACATCACCCTCGACCTGCCGCTCGCCGCGGCGCTCGGCACCGTACCCGTGGTGATCATCGTGTTCTATCTGCTCGCGGTGCGCCGCACCGGAGCCCTCAGCAGCCTCTGACAGCCTCTGACGGTACGCAAACCGAAGGCCCCTCGATGAATCTCTCCCGCCCCGCGCGTATCACCGTGCGCATCGCCGCCGTGCTCGGCTTCGCGGTCATCTACCTCCCGCTGCTGCTGGTCCTGGTCAACTCCCTGAACCCGGACCGCAGCTCGGGCTGGCCGCCGCCCGGACTCACCTTTCACTGGTGGGGCGACGCATGGCGAAGCACCGGTGCCCGCGCCGCACTGTGGACCTCGGTCAAGGCCGGGCTCGGCGCTACCGCGATCGCCTTGGTCCTCGGCACGCTCATCGCCTTCGCCGTCCAGCGCTTCAGGTTCTTCGGCCGGGAGACCATCTCCTTCGTGATCGTCCTGCCGATCGCCCTGCCCGGCATCGTCACCGGCGTCGCGCTCAACACCGCCTTCCGTACGGTCCTCGAACCGCTCGGCGTCGGCCTCGGCATGTTCACGGTCGTCGTCGGTCACGCCACCTTCTGCGTCGTGGTCGTCTTCAACAATGTGGTCGCCCGGCTGCGCCGAATGGCCGGCTCGTACGAGGAAGCCGCCATGGACCTGGGCGCACACACCTTCCGCGCCTTCGTCGACATCACCTTCCCCCTGGTGCGTTCCGCGCTCGTGGCAGGCGGGCTGCTCGCCTTTGCCCTGTCCTTCGACGAGATCGTGGTGACGACCTTCACGGCCGGGCCCGGCGTCCAGACCCTCCCCGTCTGGATCTTCTCCAACATGGCCCGGCCCCGGCAGGCACCCGTGGTCAACGTTGTCGCCGCGGTCCTCGTCCTGCTGTCGGTCATACCGATCTACCTCGCCCAGCGGCTGTCGTCCGACACCGCCTCGGGCAGCAGGATCTGAGGAACCCCCATGGCCCGGGGCTCCCGCGACGCTCCGGACCCGTGGGGTCCCGAGCTGATGCCGCATCCCTACGAGCAGGTTCCGGAGGAGGGACGTCCTGTCAGGGAACCCTTGACGGGTCGCTGCCCGGGCGGCCAGACCTTCCGGGGAGTCGTCGTTGTGCAGGACGCGGTCGGCGTCGCCGAAGCGCTCGACCGCCTGGTAGAGGCGGTGCGCACGGTAGTGCTCCTCGGCGTCCTCGGCGTGCCTGGCCGCTTCGAGGAGTTCCCCGGCCTGTTCCTCGAAGCGGCTCCATTCCTCGTGCACCGACCTGCGGCGCCGTCGTCGGGGGCGGTGTGGAAAAGGCCCTGGAGGCGTCGGCGTTCGACCGCCATCACGGCCTGGCGCAGGCCCTCCAACTGATCGCGGCGGCGCGCCACCGGTTCGGCCGGTTCCGCCTGGTCCAGCCGGCTCAGCAGTGCGCGGGTCCGCCGTACGGCTTCGGCGCGTTCCCCCTGCTCGACCAGGACGTCAATCTCCGCCTGGCACTCACCGGCGAGATGCGCCAGGCGTTCCGGCTCGTGCGCCGGGCAGGTCTCCAAAGCCGCCCGGAAATCGTCGAGTTGCTCATGGCAGTGGCTCAACCGGTCAGAGCGCCCTGCCCGCGCGTAGTACGGCAGCGCGTCCTCGGGCCTTCCCTCGGCCAGTGTCAGGTCCCCGGCCCGGTCCGACAGCCGCCGCGCGGATTCGGCGTCTCCTTCCGCGTCGGCCAGGTCCAGGCCGGCCCGTATGTCCTCCAGCCGAGCTCGATCAGCGGGAGCGCCGGGCTCATCGGTCCGGCCGGGTACGGCGTGTCAACGGCGGCGCTGCGCGCCTTCGCCCGCTCCTGGTCCAACAACCCGTGACCGCGGCATCCGCGTCAACGTCGACCGCCCTGCTCACGTCTGTACCGACGCTCAAGCGCAATGCTGGAATCTCAGAGGACAGTCACGCCAACCTGCTGCCCCTGGTCCCCGCCGACCGATGAGGCCGCGTTGATGAGATCGCGTTGATGAGATCGCCGGACCATCGGCGGACCTACCCGGATCCGGCCGAGCAAGTCCGGCCGCACGGCAGTTGCCCCGCAGTCCCTGAATGGAATCGACCATGACCTACACGCTTGACCCTGAGCTCGCCGCGGCCCTTCAAGCCCTCGCCGAGCAGAGCGGCCCCGCTCCCTTGCCCGAGCGCGACGACTGGCAGTCGCTGCGCGCGATGGGCACAGCCGGGATGCAATGGATGACCTCACTGCTCCCCGCCTATCCGTCCGGCTATCCCGACGTGAAGGCGTCCTCGCACACCGTGCGGTCCCGGGACGGAGCGGAGATCCCCGTCCGCTACTACGGGAAGGCCGACTCCGCGCCGGGCTCCGCGGTCGTCTACGCCCACAGCGGAGGGATGATCTTCGGCAGCGTCGACCTCTACGATCCAGTCATCGCCGGATACGTGCAGGCAACCGGGGTGCCGTTCCTGTCCGTGGACTACCGCCTGGCCCCCGACGAAGCAACCGGTACCGACCCTGCCGAGGACATGTTCGCCGGACTGACCTGGCTGCGCGACCAGGCCGCCGACCTCGGAGTCGACCCGAACCGCATCGCCGTCATGGGCGACAGCGCCGGCGGAGGAATCGCCGCGGGAACAGCGACCCTTGCGCGCGACAGGGGCATCCACCTCGCCCGCCAGCTCCTCATGTATCCGATGCTCGACGACCGCAATCTCACAGCGGACCCGCGACTCAAGCCCTATCTCGCCTGGACCTGGGACGACAACTGGACCGGCTGGCACGCCCTGCTCGGCAACGCGTTCCGCACCGACGCCGTCCCGCCGGCAGCGGCACCCGCTCGCCTGGACACCGTTGAGGGTCTCCCACCCGCCTACGTCGAGGTCGGCGAGCTCGACATCTTCCGGGCCGAGTCGGTCACTTACGCGCAACGGCTCGCCGACGCCGCCATTCCGGTAGAACTGCACGTCCACAGTGGCGCAGTCCACGGCTACGACCGCCTCGCCCCGACCTCCCTGCTCGCACGCCGGGCCATGGATGACCGCAGACGCGTGATCTCCGCCCTGTGAGAATGCGCTGGTGAGCCATGCAGAACCGGCGGCGGGCCGGAAGCAGCCTTGTGCCGTGCTCTCCCGGCTGACGGGTGGCCCTCCTCACGGCGGGCCGGACGGTGTCAGGGGTGTGCCCTTTCCGTTTCGGCCGGGTAGGGGGCGGTTGCGGTGGTTGTCCCGGTGGGGGTGGTGGGGGTCGTGGGGATGAGGGCGGTGGCGATCAGTCCGAGGGCGACGAAGCGCGCGGCGACGTAGCCGCCGAGGGTGATGGCCTCGGTCATCGCCGCGTGTGCCGCGTCGGCGGCTGAGGCGCTTGTCGGACTGCGCGGTGGACATGCCGGTCCCGGTGAGGCGGTTGTGCAGCTTGGAGCCGGGGGTGGTGAAGAAGATCGTGGTGAGAACGGCGATGCCAAGGGCGGAGCCCAGCTACCGGAAGGCGCTCTGGATGCCCGAGGCTTGTCCGGCACTGTGCTCGGGCGCGTCGGCGAGGACGACGTTGGTGACTTGGGCGGTGGCGGATCCCACTCCGGTGCCGTATAGGAAGAGCACCAGCGCGATGGACCACCACGAGCTGTCCGTGGCGGCGGTCAGCGCCAGCCAGGCGAGGCCGGCGACCTCAAGAGCCATACCGATACGGACCTGGCCGAGCGGCGCGATCCTGGAGGCCGCCCCGAAACTCGCGCCGCTGGCGACGAAGCTGCCCATGGCCAGGGGGACCAGGGCGAGTCCGGCCTGGAGGGCGCCGTAGCCGAGGGTGAACTGGAGCCACAGGGGGAGCACGAGGCGGCGACGCCACGCAGGCCCTTATGACGTCCGCCTGTTCTCTGTCGCCTCCTTCCGCAACGGCAACATCGTCACCGTGATCATCGGGCTCGGCGAGTTCGGCATCATCGCTGGGTGTGCCCGACGGCGCGGCGGCCCCCCACGGAGCGCGACGCCGTCAACCGTAGGTCCGGCTGCCCCTCATGAGCGGCAGCCGGACCGGCAGTTACCTCGCCAATAGCTTCTCGTAGCCGACGAGCCGCACGCAGGCGGTGACGCCCCTGATGGCCTGCGCCAGCTCGTCGAGGGTGGGGAAACTGGGCGCGATCCGGATAACCGAGTCGTCCGGGTCTTGGCCGTGGGGGTGGGTGGCGCCCGCGGGAGTGAGGACGATGCCCGCTTCGGCAGCGCGGCGCACCACTGCGCGGGCACAGCCGTCGAGGACCTTCAGGGTGATGAAGTAGCCGCCCTTGGGCTCCGTCCACGTGGCGAGACCCGTGCCGCCCAACTCGGCTTCGAGGATGCGCAGAACGGCGTCGAACTTCGGGCGGAACTTGGCGCGATGGAGCTCCATGTGGGCGTGGACGCCGGCTTCGCCCTTGAGAAACAGTGCGTGGCGCAACTGGTTCACCTTGTCCGGGCCGATGGTGCGCTTCGCGGTGTTGGCCAGCAGCCAGGCGACGTTGTCCGGGGAGGAGCCGAAGAAGGCGACGCCGCTGCCAGCGAAGGTGATCTTGGAGGTGGATCCGAAGACGAAGGCCCGGTCGGGATGGCCGTTGCGCGCGCAGGCGGCGAGCAGATCGCTGATCTCCACGCGCTCGTCGGTCAGGTGGTGCACCGCGTAGGCGTTGTCCCAGAAGATCCTGAAGTCCGGGGCGGCGGTGGACATGGCCGCGAGCCGGGCGACGACCTCGTCGCTGTAGCTGATCCCGTCCGGGTTGCTGTACTTGGGCACGCACCAGATGCCCTTGATCGAGGCATCCTCGGTCACCAGCCGCTCCACGACCTCCATGTCCGGCCCCTGGTCGGTCATGGGAACCGGAATCATCTCGACACCGAGGCGTTCGCAGACGCCGAAGTGCCGGTCGTATCCGGGAACGGGGCAGAGGAAGGCGATGCGCTCCTCGTCCACCCAGCGGGACTTGGCCCCCGGCATCGCGCTCAGCAGCGCGTGCACCAGGCAGTCGTGCATCAGCTCCAGGCTGGAGTTGCCGCGGCCACGAGCTGCTCGACGGGGACCTGGAGCGGTTCGCTGAAGATCTCCCGCAGCTCCCGCAGGCCCTGCAGACCACCGTAGTTGCGGCAGTCCACGGCCTTGGCGCTGGTATATGTGTCGCCCGGCAGGGCGAGCAGCGGTGCGGAGAGGTCGAGCTGGTCCGCAGCCGGCTTCCCGCGCGTGAGGTCGAGGGAGAGGCGCCGCCCCACCAGCTCGGCGTAGTCCCGCTGCGCGCGATCTCGGTGGGCGACCAGGGCATCGGTGCTGGGCTCGGTGGGATTGATGGCGATCTCCTTAGGACGCGCGGCGTACGGAACGAGACGTCGCCAGCACCTTACAAAAGCCCCGTCCGTAGGTGGCCGGCGCTCTTCCGGCGCATGAGCGCCGCCCTGATCATCTGCCACTCCAACTGCCGCTCAGGGCAATCGGGCGTGACTAACGTGCTGCGCTGAGGCGAGGCATGGACCCGCCCCTCCCCCTACCCCCGCCCGACTCCCCTGGAGGACGCCCGCATGCCCCCTCATCAACACTCCCACGAGCGGCCGCAACTGGTCGGAGTGGTCGGCGCCACCGGACGACTGGGGTCGAGCATCGTCGGGGAGTGCTCCCGACGCGGCATCCCCGTCACCTGGACAGCGACGAGCGAGGCGTGGGGCGCGGCGCCGACGTCGCAGAGCGAGCCGGTCCGCCCGCCCACCGTGGTCATCGACGCCAGCCGCGGAGCCGTTCTGCTGCGGACCGCCGCGTACTGCAAGGAGACGGGCGCCGCGCTGGTGATCTGCGCCTCAGACCTCGCTCCTGGGGAACTGGCGGCCGCGAGGGAGCTGTCCGCGCATGTGCCGGTCGTACGGGCCGTCAACCTGTCCGTGGCGCACTGGCCGCAGAACCACCTGGTGAGCACCGCGACGCGCATTGCCCGGCGGCTGCCCGAACTGCCAGCCGCCAGCGTGCTCGAACGCCACACCGCGGCGAAGCGGGATCAGCCGAGCGCGACCGCACAGGCGCTGGCCGGCACCTGGGACGAGGTGCTCGGCGACGGGGCGGCAAAGGAGATCACCTCCTACCGTGCCGGGCGGGCGCGGACGCGCAGGCCGGTGACGGCGTGCGAGTCGTCGCTTTCCCGGGCCTCCGTCGAGAGCCGGGAGAAGCGCCGTGCCTGTGATCAACCGCCGACCGACCAAGAAGGAGGTGCCCCATGAGCTACGACCACTAACGAAGAGCCGGCGGACGGGCACGGCGCCTGCCGCGCCCGTCCGCGTCGGGGACCGCCGGTCGGTTTTCCGGGTAGCCCGGTTGTCCCGGCCGGCGACAGTCTGGTTCCGGACCATTCCAGAGGAAGGCACGACGTCATCCACGCAAAATGCAAGCGACGTACCGTCAATCGCGTTGCGAGGGTGAAGAGTTGGCGTTTAGGCTCTGGCGTCTCTTCACCGCGTTCCGTCCGTATCGAGCAGGATGAGAGAATGAGCCTGAAAACCGAAACCACCGCTGAAGATCCGGACCAGGAAGCCGGAAGCCCCTTCGGTCTGCCGGCGTTCAGATGGTTCTTCACGGGACGGCTTGTCTCACTGCTGGGTAGCGCGATGACTCCCGTCGCATTGTCCCTCGCGGTGCTCAACGCGTCGAACAGTGCCGGCGATATGGGAGCGGTGCTCACCGCCAACACGATTCCTCTCATCGTCTTCACGCTGGCCGGCGGCGTCGTCGGTGACCGGTTCTCGCGGCGACTGGTACTCCTCCTCTCGAACCTGGGTGCCGGACTGACGCAAGCGATCGTCGCATTCCTGCTGATCTCGGGGAACTACAGCCTCGGTTCGTTGATCCTGCTGGAAGCCCTCAACGGAACGATGGCGGCCTTCACGAATCCGGCCCTGCGCGGCATCGTCCCGGACATCGTCCCCAAGTTACAGATTCAGCGGGCGAATTCAGTTCTGGGGTCGGCGAAGAACGCAGCGAAAGTGCTGGGGCCGACAGCCGCGGCCACGATCGTCGCCACCGCGGGCGGTGGCTGGGCTATTTCCATCGACGCCGCCACCTACTTCGTCGCGGCGGTCTGCATGGCCAGGCTGAGGGAGACCGGTAAGACGCCCCCTCGCAAGGCGAGTGTCTTTGTGTCTCTTCGTGAGGGCTGGACGGAATTCAAATCCAGGACCTGGGTGTGGACGATCGTCGCTTCGTTCGGCGTGGCGAACTACATTCAGGTCGGCATCTGGACCGTCCTTGGGCCGCTGATCGCCAAGGAGAGAATCGGCGAGACGTCCTGGGGCTTCGTGCTCAGCGTCAAGGCGGTGGGCGTGCTGCTCATGGCCGTCGTGATGTACCGGATCACCTTGAAGCGTCTGCTGCCCGTGGCGCAGACCTGTGCGGCGCTGGTGGGTCTTCCCCTGATCGCTCTGGGACTCGTGGCGAATGTGTACTGGCTCGCGGCCTCCACATTCATCGCGGGGCTGAGCCTTGGTCTCTACAGCATTGCCTGGGAAACCACGCTGCAGGAGCAGATCCCCAAGAATATGATTTCGCGCATCTCGTCGTACGACAATCTCGGTTCCTTCATCGCCATTCCGGCGGGGCAACTCTCTGCGGCTCCACTGGCGAGCGTGTTCGGGGCTTCCCGTGTGGCGCTGGTCGGCGGATTCCTGTGGATCGTCCTCACCCTCTGCCCCCTTGCGGTCCCCTCGGTACGGGGATTGCGGCACGCCGTCTGACACGACCGCCTAGCTACTCGGAGGCTACCGTTTCCCGCGTCCTGTTGACCGCAGTCGAACCTTTCGGTAGAAATTATTTGAATTCCGCGTGGGAGGCCTGCCGACTGGTGGCCGACGACCCCCGGCCGGACTGGAACTGGAAGTCGTCCTACTGCCGTGCGTATTCGGTGATTCCATAGAAGCCCTGCGCAAGGTGACCCTTCGCGTGGAGCCCGAGTTGGTCGTCGCCACCGGCCAAGGGGGCAGCCGCCCGGACATCACCGTCGAGCGTGTCGCGATCAATCTCGACGACGCCCAGGGGCCGGACAACAAGGGCAACCAGCCCGTCGACGCGCCCATCGTCCCAGAGGTGCGGGGAGAGGCCGAGAAACTACTGAAGAGCGCCCGTGAACTGGGGCCTTCGGATTTCCTCACCGGCGACCCGGAGTGGCCCGCACCCGGATCGGACCTCCAAGCCAACATCATCAACATGTTCCGGTATGCCTCGGGGCATCCCGTGATCACCTCGCTGGACGACCTCGAGCAATGGCTGCCCGAGTACGGCTGGGAGGTCGGAGGGTTCCCGGAGTTGTCAAAGGGGGAGCACGGTGACCCGGAAGCTGCACCTCAATGCGTTTTTGAGCAGCGTCGGCCATCATGAGTCGGCCTGGCGGTTTTCCGGAAAGCGATCCGCTGGCGGACACCGACATCGAGCACTACGGATGCCTTCGTCGACCGAGTGGTACCGATCTTGCAGGAGCGTGGTCTGTTCCGCACCGAGTACACCGGGCGCACACTGCGAGATCACCACGGTGTGGCCCGACCCGCCGACCAGTACCTGGACGGCGAAGCCGGGTGATGCCCACCTGCGCCGTCAGCCGCCAGCCGCCGGCCGTCAGCCGTCGCGCGAGAGGCGGAGCGTCTGTCCGGTGCCGTGTCGGGGCGAAGGATTTACGGTGGGACGTAGGCGCAGGCACAGTCGGCACACGCAGCCCCATCCGGGCAGCCCCGATCCGCCGACGGTCGCGCGCGTGCCCTGGGAGCCGCACACGTGACGTGCGGGTCCCGTGGTCCCCGCGGGGGGCGGAAGGAGGCGCGAGATGTCCGATGCGATGCAGGCCCGGACGGCCGAACGTGTCCGGCATTTCGTCGACGCCGGATATCCCGATGCCGAGCCCGTCGAAGCGGCGGTGGAAGGAGCGGTCTACCGGCTGGGCGATGGAACGGTGGCCAAGGTCTGGGAGCACCGCCAGGCGGCCGAGCTGCGACGGATGCAGGGTTTCTACGCGGACGCCGCCGGGCACCTGCCGTTCGCTTCACCTCAGATCCTCGCCGTCCAGGACATCGCCGGCGTCCCGATGACCTTGGAACAGGAGCTGACCGGCGAGCCACTGGCCGGCAAGGTGTCCACCGAGGGCCCCGAGCTGCTACCGGAAGCCGTCGACTGCCTGGTCGCGGTACTGGACGCCCTGGCGGCCGTCCATGACGTCGACGACATGAAGCAGCTGCATGTCCTGGACGAGGACCGTCCGCTGTGGGAGGGCCATGCCACCTTTGCCTCCGCCCTCGCGGACCTCCTCGATCGGCGGGTCGCCCGCTGCGGTGACCCGCTCACCGCGGACATCACCGACTTCGAGGGCAAGCACGCCCGCCTCACCGAGAAACTGCGGTCCCTGCCCGAGGCCCCGCAGACGCTCGTCCACGGTGACCTCTTCCCCGAGACCATCTGGGTGGACGACGATCTGCGGCCCTGCGCCCTGGTGGATTACGGCTTCCTGTCCACGGCCGGAGATCCCCGGTTCGACGCCGCTGTCAGTGCGGCGATCTTTACCACGGGAACCGAGCACGCACCGGAGATCACCCGGCAGCTCACCACGCGTTTCGCCGACGAGTTCGGCTACCACGTCGATGACCTGCTGCTGTACCGCGCCGCCTATGCGATGGCGACCAGTGACGCCTTCGCCCCGGGCGGCGGTGACGAGCACTTCGCCTGGTGCACCTCGGTGCTGAACGACCCCGCCGTCGCCGATGCCCTGGACCGGTGACGCCTGCCTTGGAACGCTCGATGCCTGATCCGATGCCTGATCCGACGCCTGACTCGCTCGACCAACGGCTGGACGCCATCGCGCGGCATCCGTTCCGTGCGAAGTTCCATCTGCGCGGTCGCGAGCGGGCCACGGCCGAGTTGAGTGGGCCGTCCACGATGCGATGGCATGCCTACGACCTCATCGCCAAGCGGCTGGCCCCGGCCGAGCCGTACAAGGACGGCAAGCAGACCCCCTACCGCGGCCACCCGGTTTTCGTGGCCCAACACGCGACCGCCACCTGCTGCCGTACCTGCCTCCAGCGCTGGCACCAGATCCCCAAGGGGCGGGAACTGAGCCGCGCGGAGCGCGCCTATGTGGTGGACGTGATCTGCCGCTGGATCGAACGCGAGGTGGCGGGCTCGTCGGGAGCCGAGTAGACCCGGGCCAGATGCTCGCGCTGCCCCGGACGTCACAGATGCGACCTCACCGCATCGGAACTGCCCGAGTGATGGGCCGGGCCTGGAGCACCACTGGCTCGTCGGTGTCCTCCTCCAGGGCCCACTCGATGTCGACAGTTGCGAGAGGGTGCGCACAAACTGGCGCCACGTCGGTCCCGCGCTGGGGCTACGCGGAGTGTCGGCGCGAGACCGGCGCTGCAAAGGGCCCTCCCCAACGGTCAGCATCCGAGGCGTCTGGCCTGATCAGCCTCCGAAATGTTGCTGTGGCGTCGCGCTGATGTCGATGCGTCATCTCGGGCGAGTGGGCGGGCGCGTTGGCGGGGGAGGGGGTCGCCCGCCGATCCCTCCGACCGTGCGGGAATGGGTGCGCGGCCGGAGACGCGAGCCCTCCACGGCAGGGGCGTTGATGCCTTACGCTCGCCGCGGTATCTGGCACGTAGTGGGGAGAGACAGCGCGTGGCATCCACGAACACCCGGGTCGCCGTCGTCGGCGCCGGGCCGGCCGGTCTGACGGTGGCCAACCTGCTGCGGAGGCAGGGGATCGACTGCGTGCTGCTGGAGGCGGAGAGCCGCGCCTTCATCGAGGGGCGGCCCCGCGCGGGGTTCCTCGAGGAGTGGGCGGTCCGCGCCCTTCAGCGCCACGGACTGGCCGACCGCCTGGTGCGGCAGGCGGAGCGCCAGGGCGCCTTCGAGTTCCGCGTCGACGGTGCCCGGCACACCTTCCGCTACGCCGAGCTCACCGGCCACCACCACTTCGTGTACCCGCAGCAGGAGCTCGTGACGGATCTGGTGGGGCTGTTCGTTGACGGCGGCGGCGATGCCCGGTTCGGGGTGGGGGACGTCAGGCTGCACGACCTGACCTCGCCGCGGCCGTCCGTGTCCTACACGGATCCGCACACCGGCGAGCGGCACCGCGTCGAGTGCGACTACGTGGCGGGTTGCGACGGCGCTCGTGGCGTCTCGAACACCTACCTTCCCCGGGACACCACGCGGGTCTCCCGGCACGACTACGGGATCGGCTGGCTGGCCCTGCTCGCCGAGGCCCCGCCGTCCTCGGACGGCGTGGTCTTCGGTATCCACCCCCGCGGCTTCGCCGCGCACATGGCACGCAGCCCGCAGGTCACCCGCTTCTACCTGCAGTGTCCGGCCGGGGACGATCCGGCCGCCTGGCCTGAGGAGCGGGTGTGGCAGGAGCTGCAGACCCGGCTCGCCGTGCCCGACGGGAAGATCACCGAGGGCCGGCTGATCGAGAAGCGGGTCCTGGAGATGCACAACTACGTCATCGAGCCGATGTCTTACGGCCGGCTGTATCTCGCCGGGGAGTCGGCCCACTTGGTGGCCCCCATCGCGGCGAAGGGCATGAGCCTCGCGCTGCACGACGCACTGCTTCTGGCCGCGGCGCTCACCTCCTGGTACCGGGACGACGACGCGCCGTTGGCCGGCTACGACGGCGCGTGCCTGCGGCGGGTCTGGCAGATCCAGGAGTTCTCGCAGTGGCTGTCGGAGGTGCTGCACGGCCCGTCCGCCGAACTGGGTCCGTCCCCCGACCCGTTCCGCGCCCGCGCCGCGCGGGCGCGGCTGCGGCGGCTGCTGGGATCGCCGACGGCGGCCCAAGCGTTCGCCGAGCTGTACATCGGCAAACACACCGACTTCTGAGCAGGAGCGACGGGGCGGTGGCGCGACATCGCTCCTCATGTAGCCGGGAGCCAGGCCCTGCGTGACTTTGCGCGCGAGGCGAACCGCGGTCGTCAGGTGTGGTTCGTGACAACAGAGGAAGAACTCGACCAGAAGCGGCAGCGGTTGCGGCGGCCGTCCAGGCGATGAGCCCGCCGAGTCGACCGCGTCGACGGATTCGGTTGGCTGGCGCCGGCGGTGGCGCTCTCCTGTGATCAGGATGCGGACGGTTGCCTGGGTGACCGTGCCGCCTTCATGCATGTGAAGGCGCGCGTGAGGGCGGTGCGCAAGCGTTGCCGTCAAGGGCGGTCGGGTCCTCGGTGCTCGTGGATGTCGAGCAGGACCCGCCGCAATGCGGCGAGCGGCGCTCGTAGCTGTTCGCGTGTGGTGTCCGGCAGCGTGCCGAGGAGTGCGCCCGCGGCGGTCGTGTGCTCACGCTTCAGCTCGTCCATCAACTGAGCACCCGCGTCGGTGAGGGACACCAGGGTCGACCTTCCGTCGTCGGGGTTGGCATCGCGGCAGGCCAGCCCGTCGGCCTGAAGGGAGTCGACGAGGCCAGTGATGTTGCGGCGGGTCACCGCCAGACGGGCGGCGAGCTGTTTCATCGGTTGGGGGCCGTCATAGCGCAGCCGGGTCAGCACGCCGACCCGGGCCGCGCTCAGGCCCCTCTCACGCAACCAGGCGTCGAGCCAACCGCGATACAGGCCGACTACGGAATCGAGCACCTCGACCAGCGCCGTGTCCGCGCCCGTGTCCGCGTCCGTTCCGGTGTCCTGTCCACTCGGCATCCGTCACCTCCTCGACTCTTTCCGACATCTTAGTGAAGTACGTTCACTAAATGTAGAGTAGTGAAGCGACTTCACTACTTGGATACCGATGGAGGGCTGGCATGTCCCGCGTACTGATGATCGGCGCCACCGGCTACCTAGGATCGGCGATTGCCGCCGAACTCGCCCGACGCGGCCACCGTTCTCGGCCTGGCAGCGAGCGACGCCGCGACGGCCGCCCTTGACGCAGCCGGATACGAGACACTGGCCGGCGGCCTCGCCGACGTGGAGCTGTTGGCCCGCGCCGTCCACGGCACCGACGGCGTCGTGTACGCCGCGGGCGCGCCGACTCCCCAGTGGCCGGAAACGGAACGCACCGCGATCAGCGCGCTGCTGGGCGCGCTGTCCGGCACCGGAGGCCCGCTGCTGTACACCAGCGGGAGCCTGATGCACGGGCCGACCGACGGGCGGGCCGCCACGGAGGACTCGCCTCTGGCGCCACCCGCGGCGTTGGCGTTCAAGGCCGCCATCGAGCGTCAGGTACGGTCCGCCCCGGGCGTGCGAGGGGTCGTGATCCGTCCGTCCAGCTGTTACGGCAACGGCGGAGGCGGTCCGGCACGACTGCTGGAACTCACCCGGCGGACCGGGGCGGCCGTACATACCGGTGACGGCGCGGCCCGGCACTCATTCGTCCATGTCGAGGATCTCGCCCGGCTGTACGCACTGGCCTTCGAAGGCGCCGAGCACGGCTCGGTCTATCTCGCGGAGGACGGGCATCCCGTGACAACCCGTCGGCTGGCCGAAGCCCTCGCCGCAGCGGCCGGCGTGGGCGGGCAGGTCCGTCAGATCACCGAGGAGCAGGCCGAGCGGATCTTCGGCCCACTCGCTCCCACACTCGCCATGGAGTCGGTCGTCTCGTCGGCCAAGGCCCGGCGAGAGCTCGGCTGGATCCCTCGGCAGACCGATGTCGTCACCGACCTCACTGCCGGTTCCTACCGCGACACAGCTGCCTGACCCCGCCACCCTCGCCGAAGGAGCTCCCAGTTGAGAACTGCCCTGATCACCGGCGCCGCACGTGGTCTCGGCCGCGCCACCGCCCGGGAACTCGCCCACCGCGGCTACCGCGTCATCGCCACGGCCCGCCGCAGAGGTGACCTGGCAGGCCTCGACGCCCACGCCGCCCTGGAGCTGGACGTCACCGACGACGCGTCGGTGACGGCTGCGGCAGCGGCGGCCGGGCCGGTCGACATCCTGATCAACAACGCCGCCATCACCCTGACCGCCGCCGTGGAGGATACGCCCGCCGCGGACGCGACCCGCATATGGGAGACCAATGTCGCCGGGCCGCTGCGCACGATCTCGGCGTTCCTTCCGTCGATGCGTGAGCGGCGAAGCGGCGCGGTCATCAACATCTCCTCCGGCGCCGGCCGGGCCGTCCTGCCGCTGAGCGGTGCGTACGCCGCCAGCAAGCACGCGCTGGAAGCACTCACCGAGGCGCTTCGGCTGGAGACGGCACCCTTCCAGGTGGATGTGGTGCTCTTTCAAGTCGGGGCGATGGCCACCGGCATGGCGGTCTCCGCGCCCCGGCGCACCGGCTCCGCCTACGCCGATCTGCACCGACGGCGGGACAGGCTCTACGCACGCGGTGTCACCAACGCACCGAGCGCCCAGGAGGTCGCCGTCAGGCTCGCCGACACCCTGGAGACACCCCGCCCCGCGCTGCGGGTGCCTGCCGACGACGCCGTCGCAGCACTCATCGCACAGCGCGCCAACAGCGACGACGCCGGTTGGCAGGCGACCGTCGCGTCCATGCTCGAGAGCGAGCGGTAGGCGCGCCGAGTCACCGGCACCTACAGGGCAGCCGGAGAGGCTCGACGTCCTCGGTCGGCCCTCGGTCTGTCCCCCCGTGGGGACGAGGAGGCGCCCGCAGAGCTGCCGGCGCGGTTCATGGGCGTCAGTCGTGTGCGATCACGGCGACCGGCGCCGCGGAGTGGTGCAGCACGGCGTGGGTGACCGGACCGATGCGCGGGCCGGGCCACGGGCCGTGTGTGAAGCGGCCGACGACCACCAGGGCGGCGTCGGCCGAGGCGTCCACCAGGTGCCCCGCGGCGCTGCCGATCACGGACCGCTCTCTCACCTCGACGTCGGGGAACTTCTCCCGCCACGGGCGCAGTACGTCCCTCAGCTCGCTCGCGTTCTGTACCGCCGGCTCGGCGTCGAAGGGGGCGGTGTAGCCGTACGGGAAGGGCCGGCTCCAGCCGTTGAGGACGCGCAGTGCCGCCTTTCGGCGGGCGGCGGCGTCGAACGCGAACTCGATCACCGGGTCGGCGGGCCGCCGAAGATCGAGCCCCAGCACCACATCGCGGCACGCGGCCGTCCGGGAGGCCATCGCCGCGGAGTCCCGCCGGCGCTCCTTCTCGGCGGCCTCATCGGCTCGTACGAGGACGAGGGGAAGCTCGGCTCGGGCCATGACCGACAGGGCCACGGAGCCGACCAGGAATCCCGTGACCCTGCTCAGGCCCCGGGAGCCGAGGACCAGCAGCTCGGCGTCCTCGGCGGCGGTCAGCAGCGAGGTGACGGGTTCCCGGGTGACCTGCTCGTTGATGATCCGCAGGTCGGGGTGGTCACGTCGCAGCCTCGCCTCGGCCTCGTGCGGCATGCGCCGGGCCCATCGCGTGACCGTGTCGGTTCCGGTCAGTGGTGCGTACGTGAACGAGTGCCAGTCCAGCGCGCATACGAGGCGCAGCGGCAGTCGGCGACTCCATGCCTCCCGGGCCGCCCAGCGTGCCGCGGCGAGGCTTTGAGGCGAACCGTCCAGGCCGACGGTGACGGTGCGGGACATGAGGGGGACCTCCTTGTGAGGCAAGCGCTCCCACCCTGTCGGCCCGGGGGCCTGCGGCGGGATGGGTCCGAGGTCCCGGTCTGGGGCCGACCGGCCCATGCGGAGGCCGAGGTCATGGCGCGGGACGACCCTCCGGGCGACGTTCGGCGCGCAGCCAGCAGTGATCGCGCACGAGTGGCGGGCGCGCACGAGTGGCGGGCGCGACCAGGCCGTTCCGAAGCCCCAGGTGTCACCGGCCGCGGCGCGACGCCGCCGAGGGCGACGGGGCCGACAGCAGGCACGCAGGTTGGGGCCGTTGGGCCCTGGCCGGATGCCTCTGAGACGGTCAGGGTCAGGAGGCAGGTACCCGTCACACCCCTTCAGCCGACGGGCCGTTCAGGTGAGGGAGAGCGTGGGAATGTCGGACAGTGCGGCGGATGACTCCCGGACATCGGTGCGGGTCTTCCTCCTCGACGATCACGAGGTGGTGCGCCGGGGCGTACACGATCTGCTGGAGGCCGAGCCCGACCTGACCGTGGTCGGCGAGGCGGGCACCGTGCAGCAGGCACTGACCCGCATCCCCGCCCTGCGCCCGGACGTCGCCGTACTCGATGTACGGCTGCCGGACGGAGACGGCGTGACGGTGTGCCGGGAGTTGCGCTCGCGCATCCCGCAGTTGGCGTGCCTGATGCTGACCTCCTTCGACGACGAGGAAGCACTTCTGGACGCCATCATGGCGGGCGCGGCGGGCTACATCCTCAAGCAGATCAGCGGAACCGATCTGGTCACAGCCGTGCGCACCGTGGCCTCCGGCCAGTCCATGCTCGACCCGGGCGCGACGACTCGCCTGATGGCACGCCTGAGGGGAGACGAGGCGGACAAGCGCCAGCCGCAGGCCCTGCGGGGGCTGACCGACCGCGAACGCGAGATCCTGGTGCTGATCGGAGAGGGGTTGACCAACCGTCAGATCGGGCAGCGACTCTACCTCGCCGAGAAGACAGTGAAGAACCACATCTCCCGGCTGCTGGCCAAACTAGGGGTGGAGCGCCGCGTCCAGGCCGCGGTCATCGCCACCGAGGCCCTGGCCGGCGATCGACGCGGAGGTCCCCTGCCGAGCGCGGGCGGCGGATAGCGGTACGGGCCGCCGCGACGCATGCGAGCCCGCGCCGAAGGGGTGATCTGCGGGCCTGGCCCCGCCGCCGTGTCGTGTGACGGTCCGGGGGTGGACGCTTATGCCCCGGCCACCAGGGGCGCTGTCCATATCAGGCGGCTGCCGCCGTCCGGAGGGTTCTCGATGCGCAAGGCGCCGTCGAGGCTCCGGGCGCGGTCGGCGAGGTTGTTCAGGCCGCTGCGGCGACCCTGTTCCGGGATACCGACGCCGTTGTCGCTCACCGTCAGTGCGATCTCCTTGCCGGTGGCTTTCAACGTCACCTCGACCCGTGTCGCGTGGGCGTGCCGGGCCGCGTTACTGAGAGCCTCGCTGAGGACGGCCATGACGTGATCCGCCACCTGCGGGGCTACATCGGTGTCCAGCAGCCCTTCCAGGCTCAGACGCGGCGGGAAGCCCAGGGCCGCGGCTGCCTCCCCGACAGCCCGGGCCGCTCGAGCACGCAGCGTCGGCGCGGCATCCGTGTCCATGGCCCGGAGTCCGAAGATCGTCGAGCGGATGATCTTGATGGTGTCGTCCAGATCGCCAACGGCCCGTGTGACGCGTTCCGCGGCTCCCGTGTTCTCGATGAGACGCGCCGCGCTCTGCAGCGTCATTCCGGTGGCGAAGAGCCGCTGGATGGCGAGGTCGTGCAGGTCCCTGGCGATGCGGTCGCGATCCTCGAGCAGCGCCAACTGCTCGGCGTCCCGGCGCCGTTCGGCCAGCTCCAGTGCGAGAGCCGCTTGTGCGGCGAACCCCAGCAGGGGGCCGATCTCTTCGTCGGTGAAGACCGGTTCTCCAGCGGCACGGCCCAAGAGCAGGACGCCGCGCGCCTCCGCGGCCGCGGTGCCCAGCGGGACCGCGACGGCCGCTCCGATTCCGGCAACGCGCCGCGGGCCGGCCGTGAACCGGGTGTCGTCGGCCATACAGGCGGTCGTCGCAGGGGTGCCCGCCTGATAAGCGGCTCCCGACAGAGTCCCCTTGACGGGTACCACCAGTCCCCGGCGCGCCTCGGCCCGCCCGCCGATCGCCAGCTCCACCATCAGTTCGTCGGCGCCGGCCACGGGCACCGAGATATCCGCCACCGCGGCGTTCGTGATCTCCTGAGCCCGTAAGCCGATCAGCTCCAGCACATCCCCCCGTGCGTGTCCCGAGAGCAGGTTGCTGGTGATCTCGGCGTTCGCCTCCAGCCAACGCTGCCTGCGCTGCGCCTCCTCGTACAGGCGGGCGTTGTCGATGGCCACACCGGCGGCCATGGACAAGGTAGTGATCACGGCCTCGTCCTCGGCGTCGAAGTCATGCCCACCACGCTTGTCGGTCAGATACAGGTTGCCGAAGACCTCCTCGCGTACCCGGATGGGAACCCCGAGGAAGGAGCGCATCGGCGGATGGTGGGCGGGGAAGCCATAGGAAGAGGGATGCGCGCTCAGGTCGGTCAGTCGCAGCGGCTTGGGATGGTGGATCAGCTCCCCGAGAATTCCGTGCCCGGCCGGGAAGGGGCCGATCGCGGCGATCTCATCCTGAGTCAGCCCCACGGTCAGGAACTGGGACAGGGTGTGTCCGTCCGGCCCGATCACGCCCAGCGCCCCGTACTCCGCGTCGACCAGGATGGCGGCGGCCTCCGCGATACGCCGCAGCACCTGGGTGAGATCAAGCTCCCGCCCTACCGACAGCACGGCCTCCAGCAGGCTGTGCACCCGGTCACGCGTACCGCGCGCGGCGTCGATCCGTGCTTGCAGCTCCTCCAGCAGCTCATCCAGGCGCAGTTGCGGCATCCGGGGAAGCGCCTCGTTCCCGCCCACTGGCATCCTCCTTGTGTACTGCTGGAAGGCACGCTCTACGGTCCTCACGTTAGCGGGCCATGGCGGTACGACGGGCCGGCCGGCGGCGCACCGGGGCCCGTCGGCCCACTCCGGGGGATACAGCGCGAGGCCACAGTGGAGAGGCCGAGGCCGGCCTCGGCTCTTCACCTTCCGTTTCCAGAAGGGAACCGTGGTACGGCGATGAAACACCGAATCGTGGGAGAGGCCATGACGACGGCCGTCGTGCATGTGCGGCCCGATACGTCATTCAAGGAGATCCTCAACGTACTCGTCGAGCACCATCTCACCGCAGTGCCTGTGCTCGACGACCAGGACCGGCCACTGGGCGTCGTCTCCGAGGCCGATCTGCTGTGCAACGAGGCCGCCAAGGAAGACCCGACCGGGCTGATGCTCACCCCGCGGCTGTCGCCGGATGCCCGCCTGAAGAGCCGGGCCACGAACGCGGCCGGTCTCATGACCAGCCCGGCCGTGTGCGCCTCGCCGCAATGGACCGTGGTCGAAGCCGCCCGAGTGATGGGCCGGCGGGGGGTCAGACGACTGGTGGTGGTCGATGAGGCCGGGCGGCTGGTCGGCGTCGTCGGCCGCAGCGACCTGCTTCGGGGTTTCCTCCGCCGCGACCAGGCGATCCTCGAAGAGATTCGGCGTGATGTGATCAGCCGTGCGCTCGGCTTGCCCCGGGACGCGGTCGATGTCCGTGTCCACGACGGAGAGGTGACGCTCAGCGGCATAGTCGAGCGCAAGAGCCTGGTCTCCGTACTGGTGCGCCTGTGCCGGTGCGTCGAAGGCGTCGTCGCGGTCACCGACCAGCTCGGATTTCGCACCGATGACACCCTCGCGGCAGTGGACATCAGCGCGGACCGGATCCCGTCGACGTAGCGACCGCCGGGGCCGAGGGGCGCAGCCTTGGCGAGCTCGCCGACCTGCTCGACGCCCCACCGGCGTGGAAAGGGCGCCGGCCAGGACGGGGGGACCTGGCCGGCGCCCGGCTCAGGGGTGCGGGCTGCCAGTGGTGGCGGTCGCCTTCGCGGCGAAGGCACCGTGGAGCTTCAGCCGAACGATCTTCGCCACGGACGATGGGTGAGGCCCGGGGACACTGTCCCACCGACTGGCACCCGCACATAGTTTAACCATGCACCATTGTCCGGCATTCCCGTGGGGGCCGGTTGCCTCCACAACCAGCGGCTGGACCGGAGTCGCTGTGCCATCGACTCTGTCCTGACCCGGCCCCAAGTCGCCTGCCTGCTCTGTTGGTTGACTTTTCATCGCTGTGCAACCCGCCGAGCTTCGGCGGGTCGGCAGGTGCGATCATGCTGACTTGGGCATGCCAATCATGCGGTGTGGCCCCCACGCCGCGGTTGATCAGGAGGACGCAGTGAAGACGAGTTCGCGGACGCGCAGAGTGTCCCTCATCCTTGGCAGCGCCGTCGCGCTGGTCGTTGCCTTTCCGGGCAGTGCGCTCGCGGACCCGCCCAAGGCTTTGCCCGCCAACGCGGAGGGACTGGAGCAGACGTTCCAGCCGGCCTACGACTACGACACGGACGGCTGCTACCCCACGCCCGCCATCGGATCCGACGGGACGGTAGCCCCCGGTCTCAACCCGAGCGGGGCCCTCAACGGCCAGTGCCGCGACTCCTGGGATCTCGACAACACCAACGGGTACGCCCGGTACAAGTGCAACAACGGCTGGTGCGCGATCATGTACGGCCTGTATTTCGAGAAGGACCAGGCCGTGGCCGGCAGTGGTCTCGGCGGGCACCGCCACGACTGGGAGCATGTCGTGGTGTGGGTCCAGAACAACGAGGCCCGGTACGTCTCCACCTCGGCCCACGGCAACTTCAAGGTCTACAGCCGTGACCAGATCCGGTGGGACGGCACCCATCCCAAGGTCGTGTATCACAAGGACGGCGTGAGCACGCACTGCTTCCGCCCGGCGAACTCCAACGACGAGCCACCGGAGAACCACTATCACGGGTGGCAGTTCCCCGCGCTGGTCGGCTGGAACGGCTACCCCGCGGGTCTGCGCGACAAGCTGAGCCAGGCCGACTTCGGCAGTGCCGTCTTCGGCCTCAAGGACGGCAACTTCAATTATCACCTCGAGAAGGCCAAGCCGGCCGGCATTCCGTTCGACCCCAACGCCTGAGGAGCGTTGCGGCGGCCGGTGGCCCAGTGACGTACCTCGTCCGCTCCCAGGCCGGCACTGGGAGCGGACGCCTCCGTGGTCGTGGTAGGTGGGGGAGGGGCGGAAGTGCGCGGCGTCAATCCTGACGATGGTGTAGGTCTCGCCCTGCCGTTCGGCTGAGGTGCCGGGCCGCTTCCGTTCCTACGGTCAGTGGCCATGGAAACAGATACGCGATACGGGGCCGGAACGGCTCGAGGTCGGGACCCTTGCCGCCTATGCGGTCAGCCGCTGCTCACGCTCCAGCCGCGCGGCCCGCTCCCACCCCGCCCGGATCAACCCCGGTACTGATGGGCGAACCGCCCCATGAACCATGGCAGCATGACGGCGCCGGCCACCGCGAGCCGAAAGGGCCTCACATCGCGGCGCCTCTCCCTGGGCTGCGGCCAACGCATGAGGAGGAGGAATACCGGATGGCTGAAGCCGATGCCGTCGTCGTCGGTTCTGGTGTCAACGGCCTCGTCGCCGCGGCGGAGCTGGCCCTGGCCGGCTGGTCCGTCGTCCTGGTGGAGCGCAACCATGACATCGGCGGGTTCATCGCGACCGAGGAGCGCACCCTGCCCGGCTATCTGCACGACACCTACTCCTCCTGGCACCCGTTGTTCGTCTCCGGCCCGGCCTTCGCAAGCCTCGGGGAGCAGCTGCGCCGGCATGGGCTGGAGTACCGCAACACCGATGAATGGGTCACTGCGAGCGTGGCCGATGACGGACGGGTCACGCCGGCGCACCGGGACCCGGAACGCACCGCCGCAGGCTTCGCACACGAAGCCGATGGGGCCGCGTACCTGGCCGGCCTGGGCCGGCTGGGTGACCACATCGAATCGATCGGCGGGCTGATGAGCAGCGAACTCCGTTCGCCGGCCCTCTTGGGGCGGGGCTGGGCGGCGTCTCCGGTCACATCGTCGCCTCCGCGCTCACCCGAGGGTCACGATTCGCTCGCGTTGCCCGCTTCTCACCCAAACGCTAGGCCCGCGGGATCGAGGGGGGCGATGATTTCCGGGTGGCGCGACCGTCTTTACAGCCGTAACCCCGAAGCGCGGAAGAGGAGCGAGTCCCATGCGTATCGTGATCAGTGAGTTCATGAGCTTGGACGGTGTGGTGCAGGCGCCGGGCGGACCCGAGGAGGACACCGAGGGTGGCTTTGCCCACGGCGGCTGGTCGCACCCGTTCTTCGATCCGGAGGTGGTGGGCGGTGCCTTCGCCGACGCGATGACCACGGCCGAGGCGCTGCTGTTCGGGCGCCGCACGTGGCAGTCGATGGCCGCGGCGTGGCCCGAGCGAGCGGGCGACCCGTTCGCCGACCGGATGAACGCCATCCCGAAGTACGTCGTGTCGAAGACGCTGGGCGACGACGAGCTGACGTGGGACAACACCACGCGCATCCCCGGCGAGGAGGCTGTCGCCCGCATCCGGGAGCTGCACAAGACCGACGGCGGCGACCTGTTGGTCATGGGGAGCCCCACGCTGGTGCGCACCCTCCTGAGCGAGGGCCTGGTCGACGAGCTCCGGCTCATGCTCATGCCGGTGATCCTCGGCGGCGGCAAGACGATCTTCCCCGACGACGGTGCGCTGCGCACGCTCGAGCTGGTCTCCACGGTCGCCAGCGGCACGGGCGCGCAGGTGTTCACCTACCGGCCGGTCGCCGAGGGGTAGGCCGGGTGCTGGGGACGGACCTGTCCGGGGGCGATGCCGCACAGCTCCCGGCTCACCGGCGCCGATCCGCGGGGCAGCACGCCTGGCTGCCCGCGCTCGGCTCCCGCCTCGACGTCCACGCCCGCCCATCTGCCCGGCCGCGGAGCCCGCTTCGCCGAGCCGATGCCGCACTCCGCGGACGATCTGATACCTGACATCGCCGCGGAGATGACGCCGTTCCTCGGGGACGCGGTCGTGTTCGGCCGGGAACGAGAACGCCGCCCGGAAGGGCACGGGCGGCACGCCGACTGAAACAAGCGGCAGCGGGCAGGTGGCGGCCCGGGCAGGTGGCGGCCCGGGCAGGTGGCGGCCCGGGCCGGTGGCCGGACCGCTCGGCGGCTCACACCTGTGCCATGCCGCCGTCCACGAACAGCTCGACGCCGGTGATGAAGCTGGAGGCGTCGCCGGAGAGGAACACCGCGGCCTTGCCCATCTCGCGGGGGTCCGCGATCCGCCCGGTGGGGTTGCCCTCGCCCATCGCCGTGACCATGGCGTCCACCTGGTCGGCTCCCCGTGCCATCGCTGCCGCGCTCCGGAGGGAGGCCGTGTCGACGGCTCCGGGACTGAGGACGTTCATCCGGATGCCTGATCCCTTGATGTCCTGGATCCAGGCACGGATGAAGTTGCGCACCGCGGCCTTGGAGCCGCCGTACAGGCTCATCGCCTGGGGAGGCTGGATGGATGCCGTCGATCCGATGACCACGACGGTTCCGCCCGCCCGCATCAGCGGCAGCGCGGGCTGGACGGTGAACAGGACGCCCTTCGCGTTGACGTTGAAGGTCCGGTCGAACTGCTCCTCGGTGATGGAGCCGAGGGGGGCGTGGTCGCCGATCCCGGCATTGGCGACGACCGCGTCGAGCCGTCCGTAGCGCGACTCGACCTCTCGGTACATCGCCTCCATGTCGGCGAGCCGGGTGACGTCAGCCACGATCCCCGTACAGTCCGGTCCGATCGCGGCGACGGCTTTGTCCAGCTGAGGCTGGTGGAGATCGGTGATGACGACGTGGGCGCCGTGGTCCACGAACTCCTGGGCGATGCCCAGGCCGACACCGGACGCGCCGCCCGTGACAACGGCGACTTTTCCTTCGAGCGAGAGGCTCATCTTCTTCTCCTGTGGCGGTGGGTGCTGCGGAGGTGGGCGTGCATGCCCCGCGGTGAAAGTGGAGGAGCCTCCACTTCCTTACTGTAAGTGGAGGCGCCCCCAGTTGGCAACTGACGGCGACGGGAGACCGCCGACGGCCAGGGAGCGGCCGCCTACCGGGACGGGCCGGCCAAACTGTGCGACGCCGCCCGCGAGTTGCCGGCCACGCCGCCGCCGGGTGAGGCGCCGCGCGCCTGGAGGGGCCGCGCGCCTGGAGGGGCCGGTTCATCGACGACGACCGCCGACCCACCGGCCGGCCCCGCGCCCGTCCAGGACATCCGCACCAGGTCGCGGTGGTGCGGTACTGACCCGGAACCGCACGGCAAAGGGCACGGCACGGTGCGGCTGCGGGACATGCGGGCACGCATACGGACAGCCCGCCGACCGGCCGCTTCGGCACGGCAGATCGAGCAAGGCCGCGGATTTTGGACCTCGCGTGCGTACGCGGCAGGCCGCCTGGATCGCCATGCTGGTGAACCTCGGTGGCAGAACGTACTCTGCGTGCGCCCGGCATCCGGGAGGCCCGCAAGCACATGTCACTTCCACCGCAAGCTCACGCACGCCCGAAAAAGGAAGGCCTCTCATGGATTACGCGACGTTCGTCGACACCGTCACCCAGCGTTCCGGCCTCCCCCGCGAGAAGGCGGAGGCCGTCATCCACGCGACTCTGGGAACCCTGGCCGAACGGATCACCAGGGGCGAGGCGGATGACCTTGCCTCGGAGCTGCCCAAGCAGCTGAAGGAATCGCTCGTCTCTCCGACTCCGGAGGCCGAAGCCTTCGGACTCGAGGAGTTCGTCAACAGGGTGAGCACTCGGGCCGAGGCCAGCCCGGAAACCGCCCGGGAGGGCGCGGCAGCGGTGCTGAGTACGGTCCGGGACGCGGTCAGCGGCGGTGAGTTCCGCCATGTCATGTCGCAGTTGCCGAACGAGTTCGAGGAACTCGTCCATATGCCGGCCTGACCCGCCCCGACCGGAGCCGCCGTCCTGGTGCGCGCCACCGGCTGCACGGCGGCCCACCAGGGCGGGGCCTCGCCCAGGAGTGAGGCCATGACAACAGACGCGACCGCCGAACAGGTCGGCTTCGCCGACCTGGAGCTGCGGCCTGAGCTTCTGCGGGCACTCTCAGGGCTGGGCTATGAGGAGCCGACCCCGATCCAGCGGGAGGCCATCCCTCCGCTGCTGGACGGTCGTGATCTGCTGGGCCAGGCCGCGACGGGCACCGGGAAGACCGCCGCGTTCGCCCTGCCGGTGCTTCAGCGCATCAGTCAGGACGGCGGCAGAACGGAGCCTTCGGCGCTGGTGCTGGTGCCCACCCGGGAGCTGGCCATGCAGGCGTCCGAGGCCATCCATCGCTACGGACGCGACCTGGGCACCCGGGTCCTGCCCGTCTACGGCGGGCAGCCGATCGGGCGGCAGCTGCGCGCCCTGGAGCGCGGCGTCGACGTAGTGGTGGCGACACCGGGCCGGGCGCTGGACCACATCGGGCGAGGGACACTGCGGCTCGACAGCCTGGTGACACTCGTGCTGGACGAGGCCGACGAGATGCTCGACATGGGCTTTGCCGAGGACATCGACTCGATACTCGAGGGCGTTCCGGCGGATCACCAGACAGTGCTCTTCTCCGCGACGATGCCGGCGCGCATCGACGCCATGGCCCGGCGTCATCTGCGTGATCCGGTGCGCATCCAGATCGAGCGGGAGAAGGCGGCCCCGGGGGAGGCCCCGCGGGTGCGACAGTCCGCCTACGTCGTCGCGCGGGCGCAGAAGCCCACCGCGCTCGGGAGGATTCTGGACGTCGAGTCGCCCGAGGCCAGCATCGTCTTCTGCCGGACGCGGGACCAGGTCGACCGCCTCACCGAGACCCTCAACGGGCGGGGGTACCGGGCCGAGGCATTGCACGGCGGGATGAGCCAGGAACAACGGGACCGGGTGATGGGACGGTTGCGCGGCGGCACCGCGGACCTGCTGGTCGCCACCGATGTGGCCGCCCGCGGGCTGGACATCGAGCAGCTCACGCATGTGGTCAATTACGACGTGCCGTCCGCGCCGGAGTCCTATGTCCACCGGATCGGCCGGGTCGGGCGAGCCGGGCGGGAGGGCGTTGCCATCACGTTGGCGGAGCCCCGGGAACATCGGATGCTCAAGGCGATCGAGCGGGCGACCCGGCGGCAGATCCGCGTGGAGAAGGTGCCGACCGTCGCCGACCTGCGCGCTCGCCGCCTGGAACTGACACGAGCGGCATTGCAGGAGAGCATCGTCGAGGACGACCTTGACCACTTCCGGGTGGTGGTGGAAACCCTCGCGGACGAGTTCGACGTGATGGATGTGGCGCTGGCCGCGGTCAAGCTGGCGCATGAGGCAGGCGGCGCGGCGGTCGACGAGGAGGAGATCCCCGAGATCGCTCCCCGAAGCGGGCGCGGGGATCGTGAGCGGCGCGGTGCCCCGGCCCGTCCACCGCGGGGAAACAGGGCCCCCACGGAGGGCATGACGCGCTTGTTCGTCGGTGCCGGGCGCAGCGCGGGGATCCGGCCGCAGGATCTGGTGGGCGCCATCGCCGGCGAGTCCCGGCTGAGCGGGCGGGATATCGGCTCGATCGAGATCGCCGACCGCTTCTCCCTGGTGGAGGTCCCCGCGTCCGCTGCCGACGACGTGATCCGCGCGTTGCGCGGCACCACCATCAAGGGGCGGAAACCAGCCGTCCGCAGGGAGCGGAGCCGGGCGGTCTGACCGTACCGCTCCACCACGGTCGCAGGGGTCCTGCGTTGGCGCTGCGGGCCGTTCCCTTCGGGCGTCCACGGTCCGGGCACCCGGGATTCACCTCTGGACGGGCTCGTAGTGCTGCTGAGGAACGGTCGGTTGGCGGATTCAGCCGTCGAGCCGAAGTCCGCCGCGGCACCATGATCCCAACGGCCCCTAGCGTGACCACCGTCGCTCCGTCCGCGCCTTCCACGTCGTCCCCGACGGGCAGGACCCCCATCGCGCGGGTTGACGACCGAGCAGCCCCTCGGCTCGCGCGTGAGCGGGCGCGCCGTCGTCTACCGCGTCGAGGATCCGTACGGCGCCCCGCTCGGGAGGATCACACTCCGCCGCCGCGCCCTCCTGCGGATCGGCCGGACGCAGTGGACCGTGGAGCCGGTGGGGCCCCGCCGTCCGGGGCTACCGGGGGCCGCCTCGTTGGTGGGCACTTTGGTGGGCCGTGGGATTGCCGCTCAGCTTGCTGTGGGGGATCACCTCCATCCTGGGCGAAGGCGACGACGGTTTCGGCGCACCCCGCCGAGTGATCTGCTGGGACCGTTCCTAATCAGTGAGCAGGAGTGAGTCTTGGACCCACTGCCAGGCACTGCGCGCATCCCGAACGGTTTTGGATGCACTGGTTGCCCGCGTT